>CAZURZ010000041.1:0-17393 GCA_964623465.1 uncultured Elusimicrobia bacterium | reverse complement strand
CCGCGCCGCTGGCGCTCGCCCTGCTCGTCCTCGCGTGGGCGCTCGCCCGCGCGAGCAAGCCCTGATTTTCCCCATACGGCCCAGAGCCGCCCCGGAGCCAAAGACCTTTGGACTCCGGAGCCTGCGATGAATTAATCTCTCCGTCCGCCGAGGATCTCTCGCCGCGCTCACGCGCGGCGATCTGGAGCCGCATACTCATGAGTCCTTGGTACTACCTGCTGCCGCCGCTCGTCTTCCTCGTCCCCACGCTGTGCTTCGGCGCCGAGCGCGCCGTCCGCCCGGAGTCCCTGATCGCCCTGGGACAGGTCGCCTTCCTCCCCTCCTCGGGCTGGGAGTTCGGCCGCTACTTCGACGCCGCCGCCTCGCGCGCCGGCCTGGCCATGGCCGCGCCGAGGGCGCCCGCGCCCCGGCTCGCGCCGCGCCCCGAGGAGCGGCTCGAGAAGCCGTTCCCCTTCGTGCTCGATATTCCCGCGGTTCCGCCCATGCCCTTCGAGCGCGCCTTCCGGCGCGTCGTGCTGAAGAAGGAGTCGGAGGGCTACGACGGCCTGATCGGGAAGTACGCCTCCGAGGCCGGGCTGGATCCCCGGCTCGTGAAGTCGATCGTGGCCGCGGAGAGCGAGTTCACGGCGCGGGCCGTGAGCCCCGCCGGCGCGCTCGGCCTCATGCAGGTGATGCCGGCCACGGCCGAGTACATGGGCGTGCCCCGGACCGCGCTGTTCGATCCCGAGGAGAACGTCCGCGCGGGCACGCGCTACCTGTCCTACCTGTTCGCGCGCGCGTGGAAGCGCTACCACCTCGAGGGGGTTCCCTACGCGAAGGCCCCGGCCTGGCTGATCCAGCGCGTGATCGCCGCCTACAACGCGGGCCCGCGCTTCCTGCGGCACCGCCCGCTCTACGCGCAGACGCGCGACTACGTGAGGAAGGTCCTGCTCTTCTACCGCTCGAAGGTCGCGGACCTGCGCGCGCGCTAGGCGCCGCGCGCCCGGCGCGCCGTCACCGTCTCGCCGGCGATGCCCCAGCTGTCGGCCGGGACTTCCTCGATGACCACGTGGGTCGTCGCGGGGTTCTTGCCGAGCACGTCGGCCACGAGCCTGGTGACCTCGGCGATCAGCCGGGACTTCTGCTCGGCCGTCGGGCCGGGCGTCATCTTGATGTTGATGAAGGGCATGGACTCTCCTAGCGCCGGCCGCGGCCGTGCTTGCGGCCCTTGCCGCCCTTGCCGCCCTTGCCGCCGCCGTTCATCGCCATCCATTCGGATTCGTCGATCGGCTCCTGATTGAACAGGTCGGGATTCTCGCCGGGATGGCTGTTGACGAAGATGAAGGAAACCGGGAACCCGAATTCGGCGCTGAGGGCGGGGCCGGCGGTCTTCAGGTACTCGAGCAGCTCCTGCTGGCGCGGATCCTTCCAGACCAGGAAGCCCTGCTTGGCGGCGCGGCGGTTCAGGCCGCCCACGTCCACGGAGAAGGCCACCTTGAGGGGCGCCCCGAGCGTCCCCTCGATGAGCGCGCGGTTCTCGCGGTAGATGCGCAGCTTGTAGAGGAACGTCTCCTCCATCGTCTTCTGGAGGGGCATCCACACGCGCGTGGACTTGTCCTCCCACAGGGTGACGTCGCGGCCGCCGGCGGCGTCCTTCTTCTCGGTGACGGCGTCGAACTCGGTCTTGTACGTCTCCACGATGCGGCCGTCTTCCAGCACGGTCTTGCCGAAGAAGTCGCGGCCGGCCTGGGTGATCGTGAGCCCCATCTGCAGGCGCTTCTTGTGCGAGTTCAGCTCGTGGCCGACGCCGACGGTGCGGCTGTAGGTCACGCCGTCGAGGATGCCCATGAGGCCCTCGGTCTGCCGGTAGTCCTCCTGCGCGTACTTCTCGACGAGGCGGTTGTACTCCCGGCGCAGGGCCTGGGACTCCAGCTTCGGCTCGGTGATGTAGCGGAAGGCGAAGCGCGGGCCGAACTCGGCCTCGCGGGACTTGATGTAGTCGGCGATCTCCCGGTAGCCGCGCGTGTCGAAGGCGAGCTCCACCTGGTGGAAGCGGCGCTGCAGCTCCGCCTCGGCGAGGCCGCCGGCGGCGAAGTCCTGCTTCGCCTTGTCGAGGTACTTGCCCACGCGCCGGATGCCCTCGGAGATCTCGGAGTCGCGGTTGCCGCGGCCGGGGTGGAAGTACACCCGGTGCGTGTGCACCGCGATCGCCCGGTCCTCCCCGTCGGTCAGGATCGCGTCGACCCAGTTGCGCGTGCCTTCGAGGTGGACGCTGGACTGGTCGAGGCTGCGGTCCGCCGTGGCCGCCTCGACGGTGCGCAGCTTCACGCGCGCCTCGTCGTAAGCGTCGTCCATGACGTCGAGCACGTCGGCGAGATCGATGCCCGCAGACAGCTGGGCCGCCATCTGGTTGATCCACAGCGACTGCTCCGCCACGCGTCCGCCGACCCAGACGCCGTCGGCGTTCTTGATGAAGCCCTTGGGCCCCTCGGAGCGTTCCGCGCCGCGGACCGGGGTCTTCGCCGCGCGGGCGCGTTCGCCGTCGAAGAACTCGCCCAGCTCCTGCCAGCCGCGTCCGCGGCCGCCGCGGTCGTGCCGGGAGGCGGCGCCCTGCAGAGTCTCGAGAGCCGCGGCGACCCGGGCCGCCGGGGCCGCCGGAGCGGCTCCGGCCGGAGCGGCCGCGAGCGCGGCTGCGGGAACCGGCGCGGAGGGGACCGGCGCCGCGGAAGGCGCTCCGTACGTCAGGAGCGACGGGGTCAGCGAGAGCGGAGAGGCCGTGAAGGGCGAGAGAGAAGCGGGCCCGCCCCACGACGGCGTGAAACCCGGAGCCGCGGCGGCCCCCCCGAGCGACGGCGTGAGCGTCACGCGAGGAACCGATGCGTTCTGGGAGAAGGCGGGGACGGCGGCGGCGAGCAGCAGCGCGACGAAGCGGAGGGCTCGGTTCATATAGGAAGGGTAGCCTACCCGCGAGCCCTCTCCCTGGGCCAATGGTCCTTCCGATCGAAGGCAAGAGACCTACGGCTTGAAATGACGGGGATGACAGGCTACCCTGGGGACATGCGCCCGTTGCTTCTGGCGGTCCTCTTCCTCTGCGGCTGCTCTTACGTCAGCTTCGGGCGCAAGGTCTCGGACGACGAGCTGCGCCTGCGCGACGACGTGCGCGCCTACTACGACGAGGTGGTCCAGGCCTTCGCGGCGGGCAACCCCGACGCCCTCGCCCAGCTCTTCGACGCGGCGATCACCAAGCCCATGACCCGCGCGCAGATCCTCGCCTGGGGCCGCGAGTTCTTCGGCGAGCACGGAACGGCGCGCTTCAAGGTGGTGAAAGTGGAGTACGAGCGCCTCGGCTACGGCGACGCCGTCGTCCTGCTCACCTACAGAGTGGAGACCAAGGACGGGCGCGGGAATTTCGGCGGCACCGAGCGCGACGTCCTGGTCAGGCGGGGCCGGCGCTGGGTGATGACGGAGTGGGAGAAGATCGGCCCTCCGAAAGCCGCTCCCTGATCGCGACGGCCAGCGCGCGCGCCGCGCCCGGCGCGCGCGACAAGTACAGCGACGGCTCGATCAGTTCGACCTCCATGATCGCCAGCTCGCGCCCCCGGCGCACGCCGTCGACGCGCGCGTACAGGCGCGGCCCCGGCGAGAGCCGCGCGGCCTCCCGCGCCTGCGCGAGGAGTTCCGCCGGCGGGACAGCCGCCTCGACCGTGCCGCCGTAGTCCTCCTGGACGCGGAAGTCGCCGGCCCGGGGCCGCTTGAGCACCGCGTGCGAGAACGCCCCGCCGATGAAGACGAAGGACCACTCGCCTTCGGCCGCGATCTCGGCCATGTAGGGCTGGATCATCGCCGCGGAATGGGCGAGCGCCGAGCGCAAGGCCGCCTCCCCCTCCGGGTCGCCGCGGCGGGCGCGGACCGTACGGAACGCGCCCGCGGAGACGGCCGGCTTGACGACGGCGTCGCTCCAGCCGCGCGAGGCCAGCAGCGCGTCGAACGCGTCCGTGGAGCCCCGCCCGACCCAGATCGTGGGCACGACCGAGGCGCCGCCGGCGTCGAGCGCGCGCAGATAGGTCTTCTCCCGGTTCGCCCGCACGACCGGCGCCGGATTCCACAGCGGCACGCCGAGCCCATCGATGCGCGAGAGCCAGGCGTCGAAGGAGTCCGGGCTCAGGTAGTAGTCCCAGGTCGAGCGGATGACGGCCGCGTCGTAGCGCCGCCACTCCACGGAGGGATCGTCCCAGACCGCGGCCTCCGCCTCGATTCCGAGCGCCCACAACTCGCCCAGAACGGGACGATCGTCGTCGGTAAGCTCTCTAAAAGAGGAACAGGTGACGAGGGCGACGCGCTGGCGGGACATGGGAATGGGCTCTATAATAGGAAATGACATCGTAACATCGATTCCCTACATTTACATCGGTGCGCTTCTTCGCTCATGACGGCAAGACGACTCACGGTCCCGCGGGGATCGACGAGCTGCTGAAGATTCCGGGTTTCGACGGGGACACCCTCGTCTGCCCGGTCGGCTCGGACGACAGCGCGGATTGGAAGCCCGCGTTGGCCTACGCCCCGTTCAAGAAGGCCCTGCTCGAGGCCCCGGCTCCCTCGCTCGCGGCCGCGGCCCCGGTTGCGGCCGCCGCCTTGCCGCCGATGCCCGTCCTCCCTCCCGGCCCGCCCGTTCCGGCTCCGTTCTCCCTGCCGTCCGCCCCGGCCCCGGTCGCCGTTCCCGCCCCGGCGCCCGCGCCCGTGCCCGTCCCCGCGCCGCCGCCCTCTCCGAAGACGGCCGCCTGCCCGAAGTGCGCTCACAAGAATCTCGAGGAAGCGACGTTCTGCAACGCGTGCGGCTCGCGCATGGACGGGACGACGCCCGCGCCCGCCGCGCCGCCGCCGGCCGCCGCCGCGCCGCCCGCGCCCGTCTTGCCGGCGCCCGTCGCGCCCGCGCCGCTTCCCGCCGAGCCGGTCTTCGCCGAGCTGCCCCCGTCCCCGGCGCCTCACGAGCCGTCCCCTCTCTCCCCGCCCGATCCGTTCTCCGGCTTCGATCCGGTCACGGCCTTCGCCGAGCCCGTCACCGCCGCGCCGAAGCGGCCGCCTGAATCCGGAAAGATGGGCCGGCTCGCCGCGTTCGAGGATCCGGCCCCCTCCGGCTCGCTCGCGCCCTCGCCCGCTCCCGCCCTCGCTCCCGACCCGCCCGCGCCCAAGCCCGCCGCCGCTTGGAAGCGGGGACCCGTGATCGCCGCCTTCGCCAGCGCCGCGGTGATCGCGGCCGGAGCCGCCTACGTCATGCTCGGGCCGACCTCCGCGCCGGAGCCGGTCGCCGAGTTGACGCCCTCCGCTCCGCCTCCCGAGAGCGCCGAATCGACGCCCACGCCCGTGGTGTTCAACACCGCTCCTCCGCCGTCGCCTCCGCCGCTCGTCGCGGCGCCCGCTCCCTCCGCGGCGCCCCGCGCGCCCAAGACCGCGGCCCGCAAGCCCGTGCCCAAGCCTTCGCTCGGCGCTCCGCGTCCGATCACGCCGAAGACCGCCCGCATCCCGCGGCAGCCGCGCAAGCCGCGTCCCGCCCCGGCGGCCGCGCCCGAACCGGCCGGCGACGAGACGATCATCGAGAGCACCGTCGCGGAGAAGCCCAAGCCCGCCGCCAGGCCCAAGCGCGGCAAGGCGAAAGCCGCCGCGGGCGAGGATCCCCTGCTCGAGGCCCTGCTGACCGACGCCGCCGGCCCCGGCGAGGCGGAACCGGCCGCCCCCGCGGGAACCGCCGGCGAGGAGATCGCGGCGCCCGGCGAGGCGTCCGCTCCGGTGATCGGCCAGCGTCCCTCTTCCCGCTTCTCCCTGCCCGGCCTCGACCGGCCGGCGACCTCGAGCGACCGCGCTCCGGCGCGCCGCGCACCGGCCGCGCCCGAGACGCCGGCCGCCGAGAACGCCGATCCGGCTCCGGCGGATCTCGGAGGCGAGCCGGCCATCGCGGGCCTGTCCGAACCCGGCGACTCCTCTCCTCCGCCCGGCATCGAGGACGAACCCGCCAAGCCCGCGGCGGCCGGCGAGAGCGACCAACTCGCCCTCGTCCAGGTGCACGAGCAGTTCGACTTCTGCGCGCAGCTCCTCTCCCAAGGCGCCTACGGCGATCACTACGACACCTGCCTGTGCAAGGACGCCCGCGATGCGTCTCCGATCCGCGGACGCCGCGGCTTCTACGTGAACGCCAAGAAAAAGGAAGCGTCGGCCGGCCGTCTCGAGACCTCCGCAAAGATCATCTCGTCCAAGCTCGGCGACGGAACGGCGATCGTGAAGGCCCGCTGGAAGTCCGGCGGAACCGACAAGGGCCGCGACGTCCTCCAGACCTGGCGCCTCGAAGACGGCCTCTGGTGCCAGGCGCCTTAGCCCCGTACGGGCGCGCGGCGGAATGATAGACTCTCCGCCGTGAAGACGGTCAAGAAGAAGAAGCTCAGGCGCGGGCTGCCGGTCAGCGTGTTCTCGCTCGAGAACGGCCTCGTCGTCGCCGTCCAGGAGGACCGCTCCGCGCCCCTGACGGCCGTCTCCATCACCTACAAGGTCGGCTCGCTCGACGAGGAAAAGGGGCGGGCGGGCTTCGCCCATCTCTTCGAGCACCTCATGTTCCAGGGCACGAGGAATCTGGCGCCCAACGAGGTCTCCAAGCTCGTCGAATCGCACGGCGGCGTCGACAACGCCTACACGATGAAGACGAACACGACCTATCACGAGATCGTGCCCTCGAACGCCCTCGAGTCCGTGCTGTGGGCCGAAGCCGACCGCATGCGCGGCCTGCTGATATCGGAGAGGGAGCTCTCGGTGGAGAAGCAGGTCGTCCTGGAGGAGCTGCGCCAGACCTACCTGAACCAGCCCTATCGCCGGGCGACCGACGCGGTGATGAGCTCCCTGGCCTTCACGCGCTGGGAGACCGCTCATCCCACGATCGGCGACGCCGAGGACATCCGCGCCGCGACCTTGGAGGACGTGCGGTCGTTCTACGACCGGCATTACGCCCCCAACAACGCCGTGCTCGCCGTCGTCGGGGACGCCTCGCCGGCCGAGGTGCGCGCCCTCGTCAAGAAGCTGTTCGGCCCGATCCCGCGCCGCCCGCGCCCGCGCCCGCTCGGACTCGACGAGCCCCGTCTGAAGGGAGAGCGCCGCGAGACGGTCTCCGACCACCTCGCGAAGACGCCGCTGACCGTGATCGGCTGGCACGCGCCCAAGCGCGGCAGCGCCGACTGGTGGGCCCTGACCGTCCTCATGACGATCCTCGGCGGGGGCGAGGACAGCCCGCTGCACGAGGCCCTGGTGAAGGACGGCCGCCTGGCCGTATCCGCGGGCGGCCACATCCCGTACTGGTCGAGCCACGTCGCCGCGCGCGGCGCCGACATGCTGGCCTTCTTCGTCTCGGGACGCGTCGGCGCCAAGCCCGCGCAGGTGACGGCGGGACTCGACAAGCTGCTCGCCCGCTTCTACGCCTCGGGACCGACGGAAGAAGAGCTGTCCCGCGCGAAGACCCAGATCGAGCGCACCTGGCTGGAGGGGCAGCAGTCCCTGGTCGACCGCGCCCAGACGATCAGCTCCTACGTCGCCCTCGTGGGAGAGCCGGACGGCTTTTGGAAAGACCTCGACGCGATCCTCAAGACGACGCGCGCGGACTGCGCCCGCGCGGCGCGGCGCTGGATGAAGACGCGCGGGCGCGTCGTCCTGCACGTCGAGCCCGGAGACCGCGCCGAGGAGCGGGCCGAACCGCCCGTTCCGGAGCACCCGCCGGAAGCCCCGCGCGGCCCGGGCGCCAGTCCGCCCGCCCCCGGCCCCGCGCGCGCGGTCCGCGCTCCCGAGATCGAGAAGCGCGCCCTGCGCAACGGCCTGACGGTGTGGCTGGCCCGCGACCGGCGGCTTCCGCTCGTCGAGGCGCGCCTAGCCGTGCGCGCCGGCCGCGTCCACGAGGGCGCCGGCGAGGAGGCGCTCGCGCAGGCCTCGGAGGAGCTGCTGCTCAAGGGCCGCGCCGGAGAAAGCGCCGCCGACGTCGCGCGCGCGTTCACCTCTCTCGGCTGGTCCGTGGGCGCGACGTGCGAGTCGGAGTGGCTTAAGCTCTCCGCGTCCGGCCTCTCGCGCAACCTGGAGCCGTTCCTGGATCAGTTCGCCAAGACCCTGACCGGAGCCGTTTATCCGGACGACGAGGTCGAGCTGTGGCGCGAGAACGCGCTCGAGGACCTGCTCTCGCGCCGCGCCCAGCCGCACTTCCTGTCCGAGGAGCGCCTGCGCGCCGAGCTGTTCCCCGGGCACCCGTACGGACGCGGGGCCGCGGACGAGAAGCGCATCGAGGCCGTCACCTCCGCGCGCATGCGCGCCTTCCACGCCGCCCGTCTGCGCCCCTCGGGCGGGCATCTCGTGCTCGCCGGAGACTTCGACCCCGACGAGGCGATGAAGGCGCTGGAGCGGGCGCTCTCGGCCTGGACGCCCGGCGCGGCCGCGCCCGACGCGCCGCCTCTGCCCGATTCCGGCCCGGGACGGACGATCGTCGTCGCCCGCCCCGGCTCCGCGCAGGCGAGCCTGATCGTCGCTCTGACGTCTCCGGTCGGACCGAAGGATCCCGACTACATGTCCCTCGCCCTGGCCAACCACGTGCTCGGCGGCACGGCGAACTCGCGCCTCTTCGAGAACCTGCGCACGCGCAACGGCTACACCTACGGAGCTTATTCCTCGCTGGAACTCTACTCGCGCGGGGTGGTCTGGTCCGCCTCGGCCGACGTCCGGACCGAGGTCGCCCGGCCCGCGCTCGAGGAGATGCTCAAGGAGATCCGCGGGCTCGCCGCGTCGGAGATCTCCGCCGCGGCGCTCGACAACAGCCGGCGCCACCTGCGCGGCCTGTTCCTGATGCGCCTGTCCTCCCTCGACCGCGTGACGGGCTACCTGTCCTCGGTGGCCGAGAGCGGGCGCGATCCGCGCGAGACGATCGCGCAGTACGAGACGCGGCTCGCCGAGGTCACGCCCGCCTCCGCCCTGGCGGCGGTGCGCAAGCGCCTGGACCTGGGGCGGCTCGTGACCGTCGCCGTCGGCGACGAAGCCGCTCTGACGCCCGCCCTCCGCGGCCTCTGACCGCTCTCGCGCCTCATGCGGGCGCGCGGCGGAAACGAAGCGCCCCCGCCCGGAGGGGCGAGGGCGCGACGGCGCGAACGGACGAAAGGCTCAGCGCAGGCCGGCGGCCCGGCGCGCGAGGCGCTCGTCGAGCAGGAAGGCCACGAAGCGGGAGTTCGCCGCCTCGAGCTTGGCCTTGACGGCCGGATCCGTCGTCTCGTCGGTCAGCTCGGGCAGGGACTTGAGCTTCTCGGCCTCGCCGATCTTGTAGAGCGCCATCTGGGCGCCGCCGGCGTCGCCCCACGGGGCGATCACGTCGCTGACGGCCGGCACGCGGTCGCCGGTCAAGCCCTCGATCACGGGCAGCTTGGCGAACTCGCCGCCGAGCTCGACCCAGACGCGGGCCGCGATCGCGCGGCGCATGTAGGAGCGCTCCGCGCACTCGGGCATGTCGGCCGTCATCATCGCGGCGGCTTCCTTGGCGATGAGCGGGGCGTACACGCGCGGGTACTCGGGGAGCGCGGCGGAGAGGCGGATCACGGTGCGGCCGTCTCCCAGCACCATCGTGCTCGACGCCTCGGCCTGGATCGCGGGCATGACCTCGATGCCGCGCTCGCGCAGGTAGGAGACGACGGAGCCGCCGGCCTCGGGGCCGTCGTTCATCGCGACGAGGGTGCGCTCGATCACCGCGCGCTTGCGGGTGGCCTCTTTCGCGGCCTCCTGCGCCTCGTGCAGGGCGTTTTCGAAGTCGATCTCGGCGGCGCGGTTCTGGGCGGCGGCGGGAACGGCGAGGAGCAGGGCGACGAGGGCGTGTCTCACGGGATACCTCCGGGAAGAAGCTGCGTCGAAGATATTTTAGCGGCCGCCCGGGCGCGACGACAGGGTCCAGCGGGTCCGCGCGCGCGGCCAGAAGTCCCACGAAAGGCCCATGAGCGCGATCAACAACCTCGCCGGTGACATGCTAGAATCGGGCCATGAAAAAGGCCTCCGCGACGCGCCCGACGCTGACGACCGAGCGCCTCTTCGCCCGCCTGCGCAAGAGGACGACGGCCAACGCCGACCGCCTCGACGCCGAGCTCGAGCGCCTGTGCGTGCGCGAGGCGACGGTCATGATGTGCGACTCCTCCGGCTTCACGCGCCGCACCCACGACTACGGCATCCTCCACTTCCTGGCCGCGATGATCTCCGTGTACGACCGGGTCGCGCCCATCGTGCGCAAGCACAAGGGAACGACCATCTCCATGGGCGCCGACAACCTGCTCGCGACCTTCGAGGACCCGGCGCACGGGGTCGACGCGGCGATCGCCATCCAGCGCCTGCTCGCCAAATTCAACGCGGGCAAGGCCGACCGCGACCAGTTCCAGCTGTGCATCGGCTTCCACACGGGCAAGATCATGGCCCTGAAGGACGGCGTCTTCGGCGACAAAGTGAACATCGCCGCCAAGATCGGCGAGGACGTCGCCGCAGCCGAGGAGATCCTCGTGACCGGCGAGGTCGAGAAGCGCCTGCCCGCGCGCATCGAGAGGAAGTACGCGCGCTCGATCGAGCTGGGCGGCAAGGTCTTCGAGCTGTACCGCGTCGCGTACTGAGCCCGTGCGGGCGGCCGCGATCCTGCTCCTGGCGTGCGCGGCCTGCGGGCGGCCCGCTCCGGACGCCGCCTGCTCCCCGGACCCGGCTTTCGACCGCTCCGGCCTGGTGCGCGTGCGCGCCGACGCGCCCGCCGCGCGGGTGCGCCGCGACCTGAGCCTGGCCGGCCTCCAGCGCGAGGCGGGCACGGCGGCGGGCACGCAGGGACTGACCAAGGTCGATCACGCGACGCGGATCAACCTGAACCTGCGCCACGAGACCGGCGGCGGGCGCTCGTGCGCGTGGCTGGAGGGCGTCGAGGTCGATCTCTCTCCGCGGGCGGTCGAGATCCTGATCCCGAGCGAATACCCCGAGGGCTCCTGCGAGTACGAGGCCATCCTCGCCCACGAGAGGGAGCACGAACGCGTGCACCGCGAGAGCCTGGCCGAGGCCGCGAAGCGCGCGCGCGCGGCGCTGGAGTCGGCGGCCTGGCTGCCCGCCAAGGGCAACCCCGCGTCCTCCGCCGGCCCCGACGCGGCGGAAAGCGCCCTGGGCGCCGAGGTGGACAAGGTCGTCCTGCCCATCATCGCGGAATATAAGGAGAGCTTGAAGGCGTCTCAGGCCGAGCTCGACGCTCCCGCCCTGTACCGTTGGACCTCCCAACGATGCTCCGGCTGGAAATGACCGAGTCCGCCCATGAGGGCCGCCGGATCCAGGTTGATCTCGGTCAACTTTGCCGGTTGACGAAAGTCCTAAAGGTGACATGGGCCTTTCGGGCATCATAGGCTCATGATCAACGCTCTTCTCGCGCTCGCCCTCGCCGCCAACGTCTCCGCCCAGTCCTTCGAGACCCAGATCGAGGACTCCCTCCGGCCCTTCGTCGCCGAAGACGCGTTCGCGAACGTCCCCGCCTGCGGCGTCCTCGACATCAAGACGATCCGCGCCATCGCCCTGGACGAGGCCGCGGACATGGTCAAGCCCTGCCTCGAGGCCGTCGCCCGCAACTACTCCGCCACCGCCGCCGCGGAGCCCGGCTTCCTCTCCGCCCCCCAGAGCGGCCGGCCCGGCCAGTCCGGCCTGCTGATCAAGACCGACCTCACGGCCGGCTCCAAGGGCCATCGCGACCTCGTCGCCTCGCTCTCGCGCCGCGACGGCCGCCTCCTCGGCCACATGACCAAGGTCATGACCCGCAACGAGACCGCGCCGGCCGCGGCGAGCGCCCTGCAGAAGGCGATCGACGGCTGCATGCTCCTGACCGTGGTGCGCGACATCCGCAGCGGCGAGGACTTCGTGAAGGTCTACGGCAAGTGCCTGACCCGCGACGAGTCCCTCAAGATCACCGAGGTCCGCCCGGCCGAGGGCCTCGTGGTCACCCTCAAGACCAGCGCCTCCGGCGCGCAGGTCGAGTCCTACAACGGCTTCGTGACGGTCAACGCGGGCAAGGGCCCGGTCCAGGTCATGGTCGTCGCCTACGGCGCGAACGTCTACCTGCCCTAAGCGCTTTTCCCTCGCCAGGGGAACCGAGGCCCCGGCCGAAAGGCCGGGGCCTCTTGCTTGTATAATTGAGGCGGCCCTCATGAGCGACCTCCTCACCGCCGGGCACTTCGACGCGATCGCCCCCCGCTACGCGGGCGCGACCGGCGGCCTCGACGCGCTCTACGACGCGGCTCGCGCCGAGTTGGATCGCGAACTGGCCGGCCGGGACGTGCTCGACGTGGGCGGGGGCGGAGTCTTCCCCTACGACCGGACGCGGACCCGCTCCGTGACCGCGCTCGACGTCTCTCCCGGCATGCTGGCGCGCGCGCCCCGGGACGTGAAGACCGCGCTCGGCGACGCGCGCGACATGCGCGCGTTCGCGGACGCGTCCTTCGACGCGGCGCTCTTCAACCTGTCCGCCCACCACGTCGCCGCGGACGCCCCGTCGGAATCGGACGCGGGCCTGCTCGCGGCCTTCGCCGAGGCTTGGCGCGTCCTGCGCCCGGGCGGCGTCCTTCTCGTCTACGAGCCCGTGCTGGGCCCCGTCCTGGGCGCGCTGTACCGGGCCGCGTTCGCGCCTCTGCGCGCTCTCCTGGCTCTGGGCGGCGCCCCCATGGTGCACCTGCGCACGCGCGCGGAACTGCTCTCCCTGCTGGAACGCGCCGGCGGCGGGACGGCCCGCGCGAAGCGCCTGCCCGCGTCCGGCTGGTCGGACCCGCTCGGCGGCACCTTTCCCGGACTGATCCGCCTGCCCCTCGCCGCATATCCGACCCGCTTCGACCTCCTGCGCGCCGAGAAGCCCCGTGGATAGGATCCTGGCGCTGCTGCCGGCGTACAACGAGTCGGGCCGCGTGGGCGCCGTGGTCCGGGGCGTCCGCGCCGCGGACGTCCCGGACGCGGCGATCGACGTCGTGGTCGTGGACGATGGCTCCACCGACGACACCGCGCGGGAGGCCGAGGCCGCCGGCGCGCGCGTCGTCTCTCTCGGCGCCAATCTCGGCGTGGGGGCGGCCTTGAGACGCGGCTTCGAACTCGCCCGCGACGAACGCTTCGACTTCCTCGTCCACATCGACGCCGACGGACAGATCGACCCCGCCCAGATTCCCGCCGTCCTCGCGCCGGTCCGGAGCGGACGAGCGGACGCGGCGATCGGCAGCCGCTTCCTGGCCGGACGCCCCGAGTACCTCGGCCCCGGGAAGGCCGCCGCGCTCAAGCTCCTGGCCGCCGCCGTCGGCTTCGCGGTCGACGCGCCGCTCACCGACCTGTCCTGCGGCATCCGCGCGCTGAACAAAGCCGCGATCGCCGCGGCGCGGCCGCGATTCGAGTACGACTACGTCCAGGAAACCTTGCTGCAGTTCTTCGCCGCCGGACTGCGCGTCGTCGAGACGCCCGTGACGGCCGCCGGGCGCGGCGGCGCGCGAGGCCTGAGCGGACGCGCCCTGCGCTACACCGCTCGCTATCTGCTGCTCCTCGCCTTCTCGCTCGCCGCCTACTCTTTCGCCCGGCTCCGCCGGGCCGCCGCGCCGTCCCCGGCGCCGGCCCTCGCCGAACGTTGAACGCCCGCGCCGCGGCGCGCCTGCTCGTCGTCGCGGCCCCCCTGGCCGTCCTGGCCGCGCTCCTGTCGGCCGGCTTCATCGGCTGGGACGATCCCGGGTTCGTCGCGGACAACCCGCTGCTGCGCTCCCTCGACACGGCCGGCCTGCGCGCGATGGCGGAGTCCACGCTCGGGGGCGTGCGCACGCCCCTGGCCTGGCTGAGCCTCGCCCTCGACCGCGCGCTGTGGGGAGCCGAGCCGGGCGGCTACCATCTCACGAGCCTGCTCCTGCACGCCGCCGCCGCGCTGCTCTTCTTCGAGTGCGCGCGCGTCCTGCTCCGCGACGACGCCTCGGCCGCGCTGGCCGCCCTGTTCTTCGCCGTGCACCCTCTCAACGTCGAGACGGTCGCCTGGGCCGCCGAACGCAAGGGCGTCCTGTCCGGAGCGCTCGTCCTGGCCTCCCTGCTCGCCCGCCTGCGCGGCCGCCGCGCCGCGGCGCTCGCCTTGTTCGCCGCGGCCTTGGCCGCCAAACCCAACGTCCTGACCTACCCGCTCGCGCTGCTCGCCCTCGACGTCCTGCGCGAGCGCCGGCGTCCGGACTGGAAAGCCCTGGCCCCCTACTTCGCGCTCTCCCTGCTCGCCTTCGCGGCGACCGTCTCCGCGATGCGCGCGGCCGGCCGCCCCTCGCCGGCTCCGCCCGGAGCGGCCTGGGCCGCGGGGCAAGCCGTATACGGCCTGCTGTTCTACCCGCTCAAGGCGCTATGGCCGTCAGGGCTGTCGATCTATTACCCGCCGCTTCCCTGGTTCGGCTCTTGGGCCCCCCAATTGTGGGCCGGGGCCGCGGCGCTCGCCGCCGCGGCCTGGGCGCTGCGCGCGCGCAGGGATCTCGCCTGCGCGGCGGCCTGCTACGCGCTGCTCGTCCTCCCCGTCCTCGGTCTGATGCGCCACGGCATCGCGTACGCGGTCGCCGACCGCTTCGCCTATCTGCCCGGACTGGCGTTCGCCGCCGTCTTCGGCGCGGCGCTGGGGAAAACCCCCGGGCGGCGCGCGCTCGCGGCGCTCTGGCTTCTCGCCCTCGCCGCCGCGTCCCGGCACCGCGCGGCCCAATGGGCCACGCCCGTCTCTCTGTGGACCGCGGCGGCCGAGACCCGGCCGAGCGCGCTCGCCGAAGGCAATCTCGGCGGCCTGCTGGCGGCGGAGGGCCGTTTCGCGGAGGCCGCCGCGCGCCTGCGCTCCGCCGTCGCGCGCGATCCCTCGGAGCCCTTGTGGCGCGAAGCGCTCGGCGCCGCGCTCGCTCGCGCCGGACGGACGGACGAGGCGCGCGCGGTCTGGCGCGCCGCGCTGGCCGAGGCCCCCTCTCCCGAGATCGAGGCGCTGCTCGGCGCCTCCGTGGGCGGCGCCGAAGGCGCCGCCTTGCTCGCGCGAGCCTGCGCGGCCCGTCCGGTGAGCGCGGGCTGGCGCGCGGACCTGGGAGCCGCGTTGGCCGCGCTCGGAAAAACCGCGGGGGCGAAGGAGGCCTTCGAGGCCGCTCTCGCGCGCGACCCGGAGCTGGGACGCGCGCGCGTGGGACTCGGGCTCCTCCTCGAGCGCGAGGGCCGCGCCGCGGAGGCCGCCGCGCAGTACAAGGCCGCGCTGCGCGATCCGGCCGCGCGCGCCGCGGCCCAACACGACTGGGGAAACCTCCTGCTCACGGCGGGAAAGACCGCGGAGGCCGAGCGCCGCTACCGGGAGGCCGTCCGCCTCGACCCGCGCCTGTCCGCCGCGCAGGTCAATCTCGGCAACATCCTCGCGCGCCGCGGCGACCTGGCGGGCGCGGCCGCGCGCTACCGCGCCGCGCTGGCGGCCGACCCGCGCTCGCGCGAGGCGGCCGCCAATCTGCGGGCTGTGTCGCGCTGAGCGCTATTTATTGAGGGCGACGTCGAGCGACGCGCGCGAGACCTTGTTGGTCTCGAGCGGCTTCGTCCAGACGTCCTTGGAGACCTTGCCGAGCCGGCGGATCGAGTACTCCACGTAGTAGCTCTTCCCGCTCTCGAGGCGCCCCGCCTTGGAGAGGTCGGCGGCGTATTCCGCCGCGACGGGCGCGGCGATCACGCCCTCGCCGATCACCGTGTCGAACCAGTTCGGGACGTCCTTCTTCAAGGTCCACTTGATCTCGATGTTCTCGCCGGCGTAGTACGACGACCAGCGGTCCTTGAGGACGAATTTCATGGCCGCGTCGAGCTCGCCGAGGACGCCGACCGGGTCGGGCCGCTGGGCGATCTTCTTGCCCGGGGCCACGACGTAGGCGCCGTTGTAGCTGCCGCCGGAGACGAGCCGGTAGTCGTAGGCCGTCTCGATCTCGCTGATGCTCAGCCACGGGCCGTCCAGGCAGACCCGGAAGGTGTCGCGCTCCCAAGGCAGGAGCGGCTGGCGGTCGCGGATCGTCACCGAGGCGCGCTCGTGATAGGTGTGCCCGGGGCGCTCGTAGCACTGGCGGCCGCCGCCGTGGCGCGGATCGCCGGTCTGATAGCACTCCTCGACGTACTCGGTGCTGCGCAGTTCGAATGAGGGCGACGCGTCGGGATCCTTCGCTCCGAAGGAGACCGAGACGCAGTCGGGAACCGTGCGGCGGCCTCCGGGGTAGACGGCCTGGACGACGGTCGGGTCCTTCTTCGCGGCGGCCTTGGCCTGCTCCAGGACGGCGGCGGCGTCGATTGCCTGATCGAAGTCCACGGCGGGGGTCTCGGCGAGGGCGGGCGCGGCGAGCAGAAGCGCGGCGAGGGCGAGGGTCGTTTTCATCTCGGTGTAGGCCTCCAGGAGCGGCTGAATCCGATCTTACTAAAAGGCCTATCCGCTGTCTAGGCCTTTCGGCCCCTCGCCCGCCGGGACGTTTCGCTAGAATAGGCGCGTGACCGCGCGCTCCCGACGACTGCTCGCCTCCGCGCTCTTCGTTCTGGCCGCGCTCCCCTTCCTCCCCGCCCTGACGGCCCCGTTCCTCGAATGGGACGATTCCTTGAATTTCACGGAAAACCCCCGCTGGCGCGGCTTCGGCGGCGGGAACCTGCGCTGGATGCTCACGACCCTGCACGGCGGCCCGTATCAGCCGCTGTCCTGGCTGAGCTGCGCGCTCGACTTCACGCTCTGGGGCGCGAATCCCGCCGCGATGCGCGCGACGAACTACGTCCTCCACGCCGCGTCCGCGGCGCTGCTCTTCTTCCTGATCGACGAGTTGATCCGCCGGGCTTCTCCCGGAACCCGCGAGCGCGAGCGCTCCGTCGCCGCGGCCTTCGCCGCGCTGTTCTGGGCCGTCCACCCGCTGCGCGTCGAGTCCGTCGCCTGGCTCACCGAGCGGCGCGACGTCCTCTCCGGCTTCTTCTATCTGGCCTCGCTTCTTTTCTACGTCCGGCGCCCCGAGCGGCCGCTTCCGCCGTTGGCCTGCTACTGCCTGGCGGTGCTGTCCAAGGCGAGCGTGATCACCTTGCCCCTGACCTTGCTCCTGCTCGACCGCTGGCCGCTGCGCCGCCGCGCCTGGGCCGACAAGCTCCCCTACTTCCTGATCTCGCTGGCCGCCGGAATCGCCGGCCTCGCCGGACAGCTCGACACCGGCATGCTGCGCGGCGCCGAGGTCGGCCCGGGCGAGCGCCTGGCCGTGGGCTTGTACTCGCTGGCCTGGCACGCCGCGAAGACGCTCTGGCCGTCGGGACTCTCGCCCTACCATGCCGTGCCGAAGGGCTTCGGCCTGGCCACGCCCTGGGTCTGGGCCGCGGCGGCCGCGGCCTCCGCCGCCGCCGCCGCGGCCTGG
>CAZURZ010000040.1:0-18533 GCA_964623465.1 uncultured Elusimicrobia bacterium | reverse complement strand
TGCGGGGGCTGGATTTGAACCAGCGACCTCAAGGTTATGAGCCTTGCGAGCTACCGGGCTGCTCTACCCCGCACCACATGATAGCAAATCGCCCCGTCCGGGGCAACCGCGTCGGAGTAACCTCGGCGGACTGTATCCCTTGGTCCGCGGGGCTGGGCCCTAAGACCGCGGACGTCCCCGGCGGGGCGCGGTAAAATATCGGCATGAACATCTTCCTCGCCCTGCTGCTCGCCGCGCCCGCCTCCGCGCAGTCCGACCTGTCGGTCCTCTTCGGGGGGGCCGAGGCCCAGATGCGCGCAGCCAAGGAGCTGCAGCGCCGCATGCCGGCGAGCGCGCCGGCCATCGGCCTCGCGCCCGCTCCGATCGCGCAGACCGTGGCGAAGGGAAGCTGCACGACGAGCGATGAGGAGAACCCGCAGGCCGGCATGCCCGCCGCGCCGTCGTGCTCGGTCGTGTTCGATCCGGCCCCGGGCGCCCGCGGCGGCTCGTCCGGAGTGGCGGTGGTCTACCTCGACGCGTCGCGCCGCCCCTCCGGGGCGTGGATGGTTCGGGAGAAGAAGGCCTTCCCGGTCGGCAAGGGCGCCCTCTCCGGACAGGAGTTCTGGGCCGTCGAGTCGCTGTACTGGACGCTCGACGCGGCGGGAAGGCCGGTCAAGGCCGAGCGTTTCGTTCCCGCTCTCTACAACGCCGAGTCCGAGTGCCCGACGTGCAAGTACTTCGACCGCTATCTGACGCGCGCCGCCGACGGCTCCGAGACGCGCGTTCTGGTCGGCCGCAAGCCCGCCCCGGTCGCGCAGTCGGACTTCTACGAGGCGGTCTCGCTGTGGTGGACCGCCCTGCCCTGACCGGGCTCTGCTAGAATAGCCGCCATGCGAAGCCTGATTCTCGCGGCGGCGGCGGTCCTGGCGCTCTCATCGACTGCCCGCGCCTTCGACGCCGAGCGCGACGCGGAGCTGTGGACGCCGGTCCTGGTCAACGCGCCGGTCAAGAACGGCTGGACGGGCCTGCTGGAGCTCAACCCGCGCTTTCGCGGCGACCTCGACCGGATGAACTCGCTGATCGTGCGGCCGTGGTTCGGGCGCGAGGTCGCGAAGGGGACCTTCGTCCACGCCGGCTACGCGTATATCCGCACGCGCGGCGCGACGCGGGTCGCGGGCGAGGACCGGGCCTGGGCGCAGGTCCAGGCGGCGTTCAAGCCCGCGCAGGCGTGGACGCTGACGTTTCGTCCGCGGCTCGAGCAGCGCTGGCTGGACGGGGCGACGGGGCCCGCCTGGCGCGCGCGGCTGTTCCTGCGCGCGGAGCGCAAGCTGAAGGGGCCGCTGTACGCGGCGGGCTACGCGGAGACGTTCGTGCGTCTCGGGGCGACGCCGGGCGCGCCGCGCGCGGGCTACGATCAGCAGCGGGTGTTCCTCGGCCTGGGACGCGACACGCCGAAGGCGAAGATCGAGGCGGGCTATCAGCTGATCCGCTTCTCGCGTCCCTACGCGGCGGAGCGCAAGCTGCACAGCGTGGTGATCAACACGTTCCTCTGGCCGCTGGGCCGGAGCTAGACCAAGGACGGCAGGTCGTCCGCGTCGTCCAGTTCGCCGGAGAGTCCCTGCTCGGCGGCGCCGAGGCCCCGGCCGACGGCGTGGAAGCCGGCGGCGCAGGCCAGCCCGAGCGCGCCCACCACGAACCAGTACTCGTGCCCCAGGCCGTGGAGGGCGGCGGCCTCGATGCCCGCGCAGCCGGCGAGCGGCCCGAAGGCGGAACCCGCCTGGCGGGTGAGGCCGAGGAAGCCCAGCCAGCGCCCGCGCTCGCGCGCCGGGGCCATGTTCGCGGCCAACGTGTGCGCGCCCGCGGGGACGAGGATCTCGCCGGCGGTGATGAGGACGACGGCCGCGGCCACGCCGCCGAACGCGGCGGCCGCGCCGACGGCGCCGAAGCCCGCCGCGTAGAGGATCGAGCCCGCGACCAGGACGGTGGAGAGCCGCGTGCCGGCCAGGGCGTGGGTGACCGGGACCTGGAGGAGGACGATCAGCGCGCCGTTGAGCGCGAGCAGCAGCCCGACCTGGGCCGAGCTGAGGCCGAGCGAGCGCGTCGCGTAGAGCGAGAGCGGCACGACGAGGTGCGCCGTGGCGACGGCCAGGAGGCCGTTGGCCGCGCACAGGCGGAGGAAGCGGGCGTCGCGCGGGGGGCGCATGGAGGAGAGCGCGAGCGGAGCGGCGCCCGGGCGGCCGTCGTCGCGCGGCAGCCAGGCCGCGCCGAGCGCGCACAGCGCGCACACCGCCGCGGACGCGGCGAAGGCGAGCGCGTAGGAGCGGTGGGCGAGGAAGCCGCCGAGCGCCGGGCCGAGCGCGAAGCCGCCGTGCGTCGCGGCGCGCAGCCAGCCGAAGGCGCGGTGGCGGGCGGCGCCCTCGGAGTGGTCCGCCACCCAGCCGCGCGCGGCGGGCTCGAAGAGGCCGGCGGCGAGGCTCGAGACGACGTGCAGGGCGATGAGCAGAGGCAGGGGCCAGCGCCACAGCACGGCCGCGGAGAGGACGAGGACCGTCGAGGCCCGGGCCCAGAGGGAGAAGCTGAGCACGCGGCGGCGGCCGAGGCGGTCGGAGAGCGGGCCGCCGTAGCCCTGGCTGAGCGCCGAGACGGCGACCGAGATCGAGAGCCAGGCCCCGGCCCAGGTGACGGACAGCGCGCGCTCGTCGTGAAGGTAGATCGCGAAGAAGGGGAAGGCCAGGCCGAGGCCGAAGGAGAGGGCGGCCTGGCACGCGCACAGGGCGGCGACGGCGCGGGAGCGGGTCACGGGGCGGCCGTCTCCTCGTCGAAGACGGCGGGGGGCTCGGGCATGGGCTGGCGCGAGAACGTCCAGTAATGGAGGAGGCGCAGGCGCTCGTTGAGGTAGTACAAGGCCAGGGACAGGGAGATGAAGGCGGCGAGCGCGTAGCCGTAGCCGTAGGCGAGCAGGCCCGCGCGCAGGCTCAGGTCGGTGAACAGCGCGTTGAGCGCGCAGAAGGAGGCGGAGACGTACAGGGCTTCCTTTTGATGGTCGAAGTAGAGCAGGATGTTCAGGGCGATCAGCGCGCCGGCCTGCAGCGCCGCGGCGAATATGCCCAGGCGCAGGACGCTCAAGTGCATCGGGTCCATGCGCGCCAGGAGGAGGATCCAGGGCGCCGCCAGCAGGGCGAGGACCGTGACGACGCCCTGCGAGATCAGCACGCGCTTGAGGCTGAAGCGCAGGGATTCGATGATGTCGAGGCGTCGGCGTTCGAGGAAGGAGAGGCCCTCCTGGCGCTGGATCGCCCGGTAGTAGGCGCCGTACTTGCCGAAGAAGTCGGTCTCGATGAGCAGGAAGAAGTGGACGAGGGCCGGGATGATCGTCAGATAGGCGACGAACATCGGGGTGTCGTAGATCGGGGAGTAGCGCAGGCGCGCGTCGAGCCACTCGCCCTCGTTCGAGCTCCAGAACAGGAACTTGTCGACCCAGATGCCGAGGTTGTAGAAGAGCCCGATCGCGACCAGGCGCGGGTGGCGGCTCAAGTAGGTGAGCCAGTTGCGGTCGGTGGCCTCCCAGTAGCCGAACTCACGGAGCATCGCGGACAGCAGGCTGCACAGCACGACCGCCTGGCCCGCGATGAAGCCCGCGAAATAGCCCGAGACGCCCTGGTTCAGGCCGAGCAGCCAGGCGCAGGGGAGGCTGACGACCAGGCCGCGCAGGAAGGCGCGGCTGACCAGCCAGTAGTTCTGCGCGGCGGAGAGGAAGATCATGGCCAGCCAGATGCCGACGGCCAGCGCGTAGAGAAGGAAGGCGTTGATCCTCATGCCCCAGTCCGCGCTCAAACCCGAGAAGAACCAGAACACGAGCGGGCCCCAGGCGAGCAGGTTGACGGTGTAGGCGGAGAAGAAGGAGGCGGCGAAGCTGGTCACGTGGCCGCGGTAGTACTCGTCCGCGACGTAGCGCGTCAGCACGAGGTAGGAGGGGCCGACGGTGACCAGGGAGAAGGCGAAGCCGTAGGTGATCAGGCTCTGCAGGTAGGACATGCTGCGCTCGGTCAGGGTGTCCTTGGTGATGGACTGCACGAACAGGACCAGCAGCACGGTGAGCAGGAAGGGGCCGGCCGTGATCAAGGTGGAGAAGCCGAACGCCTTCACCGTCGACGTGTAGTCGTCGCCGCTGAGCAGCTTCTGGAGGCGGAAGCCTATGCCGGCCATGTCAGCGCATCATCCGTTCGTAGAGGTTGAGGTAGCGGCTGATCAGGTCGTCCTGATCGTAGTAGCGGCGCGCGCGCGCGCCGCCGGCCTCGGCGGCCTTGCGCCACCGGTCCGGGTCGGCGAGCAGCGAGACGATGGCCGCGGCGGTCTCCTCGGGATGGGCGACGCCGGTGACGATGCCGCCGGCCCCGAGGACCCGGTCCTCCGGACCGGAGCCCTCGATCATCTCGCGGCAGGCGCCCACGTCCGTGGCGACGACCGGCACGCCGGCGGCGTTGGCCTCGAGCAGGACGTAGGGCTGGGCCTCGGAGAGGCTGGTCAGCACGACGAGGTCGAGCCGGGGATACCACTCGCTCATGTCGGCCTTCCCGGTGAAGCGGACGCGCTCCTCGAGGCCGAGGCTCTTGGTCAGTTCGCGGCACTCGGCGTAGTACTCGGGCTCCTCGTCGCCGGGCCCGATGACGTGGAAGTCCACGTCGGGCATGGTGGAGAGGACGATCTTGGCCGCGCGCAGGAAGGTCTTCACGTCCTTGATCGGCACCACGCGGCCGATGAAGGCGACGTCCTTGGCGCGCTCGCGGCGGCGCTTGAGGGCGAGCTCGCGGTAGGCGCGGACGTCGATGCCGTTGGGGATGATCGCGATCTTCTCGGGCGGCGCGCCGGCGGCGACCTGCTTGAGCTTGTTGCCCTCGAAGAGGGTGACGATGCGGTCGGCGTGCCGGTACGTGATGCGGCCCATGGCGTCGAAGTAGCCGAGCCAGAGCTGCTTGAAGAACGAGAGCTCTCGTTGGACGCGGAAGCGCTCGCGGTGGGGGGTGTAGATCCACGTCGCCTGCGAGATCTCGAGGAGGCGTTCGTGCGTGTAGACGCCGTGCTCCGTGAGCAGGACGTTCGTGTCCTGGGTGACGCGCGCGACGCTGGCGAGCAGGCCGGCGTAGCCGGTGGAGACGGTGTGGTAGAGGCGCGCCTGCGGCAGCGGGCAGCGCAGGGTGTTGACGAGCGGGATGTAGATCGAGCGCCAGGACCAGAAGAAGTCGAGGAAGGAGACGTCTCCCGCGCTTCGTTCGTAGAAGTGCATGGCGACCTCCCAGGCCTCCTCGGACTTGAAGAGATCGGCCATGTTCAGCGCCGTGTCCGGGTTCCGGAAGAGCGGGAGCGCGTCGCGCAGGGCGTCCCAGCGCCCCGCGAGAAAGTCCTCGTGCAGCTTGATGAGGGCCGGGACCGCGGCCCGGCGGCGCTCGCGCGGGGAGAACGGGACGTCGAGGTCGCAGACCTGGAGGTAGAGATCCTGGATGTCGACCACGTTGCCGGGGAGCTGGTATTTGAACTGCCGGCGCGCGTTCGGAGCCGTGGAGACGTAGACGATGGAGAAGCGCAGCTCGGGCATGGCCTCGATGAGCTGATGGATCCACGTGGAGACGCCGCCCGCGACGAACGGGTAGGTGCCTTCGAGGACCAGGCAGACGTCGCTCACCTGGGGGACTCCTGGAGCATGGCGCGCACGTGCGCGGCGCCGCGTTCGCGCACGGCGGTGTCGGTCTCGCGCGAGAGCAGCGCCAGCAGGGCCTTCAGCGCCTGGTTGCGGCCGTCGGCGCGCAGCAGCCCGTGATGAAGGACGCGCATGGGCGCCGGGGCGTCCTTGAGGCGGGCCTCCATGAACGCCAGCGGCAGGGGCGGGAGCGCGCGCTTGCGGTTGGCGGCGGCGGCGGCGAGCAGGCGCAGGAACGCCTCCAGGCGTCCCGCGCGCTCGGCCGCGGCCCACAGGCGCGGCAGGCCGGCGCTGCCGTGCTCGAAGAGGTGCACGTAGGCGGCGGCGAGCAGCCGCGGGCGGTCGCGCAGGAGGCCGTCGGGGCCCCCGAAGGCGTCGAGGATGGCGTCGGCGGCTTCCGGAAGGCAGGACGTCGAGGTGACGATCCGGAAGGCGGCGGCGGCCAGCCGCTCGCGGCGGGGATGGGCGAGAACGGCGGCGAGCAGCGTGCGCGGATCGCGTCCCGCGCCGGCGGCCAGGCGCGCGGCCGCGGTGCGCGCGACCTGGTGATCCGTCTCGGCGGCGAGCAGGTCGAGCAGGGGCGCGCGCGTGTCCTCTCCGGGGTACCACTCGAGGGCGCGGGTGGACAGGTAGCGCACGTTGATGGTCTCGGAGCGCAGGAAGGTCTTGAGGATGGGGAAGAGCTCCTCCGCGATCCCCTCGTCGGGGCCGCGCTTGGCGAAGCGGTCGAGGAGGGTCTGGATCAGGAGCGGGTCGAGGCCGGCGGCGCCGATGAGCCCGAGGATCGCGCGGCCGGCCCCGGCGCCGCGCCGCGCGGCCAGCGCGCCGGCCGCGCCGTAGGCGAGCAGGGGCGAGCGCAGCACGGCGGCGGCCAGCTCCCGGTCGGCCTCGGCGCCGGGAAGGATGCGCAGCGCGTCGACGAGCTCGAACGCGGCGTCGTCGCCGCAGGCGCGCCAGATCGCGAGCAGGCGGGCGCGCACCGCCGGGTCTTCGCCCAGGAACTCGGCCGTGAACAGCGCGGCCTGGCGGCGCAGGGGCGAGGCGGGGTCGTCGACGAGCGGCAGCAGGCCCGCGCGCAGGATCGCCGGCGGGAAGCCGCGCAGGGCGACCTCGGCGGACAGGCGCAGGTGGGCGGTGCTCTCGCTGGAGGCGAGCTTGGCGAGCGGCGCGACCCAGCGCTTGGAGGGGAAGGAGGAGAGCGAGCGGATCGCGCGCACGCGCACCTGCTCCGGAGCGGCGGCGTCGAGCGCGGTCTCCAGGATCAGCGGGGCGACGCGGCGCGACGGGAAGCGCTGCAGGGCCTCGAGCGCGGCGCGGCGCACGCGCTCGGAGGAGTCGCGCGAGCGCCGCAGGAAGAACGGCGCTCCGGGCTGGCGCAGCTGCGGCTGGAGGTCGGCGAGCACGCGCGTGGCCATCCAGCGCACCGACTCGTCGGGCGACTCGGCGAGCGGCGTCAGCACGGGCAGGACGCGCGCGTCCGGAAGCCAGCGCAGGGACATGATCATCTCGGCGCGCACGTCCTGCTCGCGGTCGGGAAGCTCGCGCAGGACGAGCGGAACGATCTCCATGAAGGCCGCGCGCGAGAGCGTGCGCACCGCGAAGCGGCAGGCGCGCGAGGAGCGCGAGAGGATCAGCTGCTTGAGCATGCGCGCCTTGCCGGGATAATGGTTGCGCTGGTAGGCGGTCATGGCCGAACGCGAGACGATCTCGATGGGGCTGTCGATGAGCGAGATGATGGAGGCGACGGCCGGCTTCTCGGGGATATCCTCCAGGTACTGCAGGAGGATGAGGGGCAGGAGCGGATCCGGGCTGGCGTACAGCGCCCGCAGGCGCTCCTGATCGGCGGGATCGGAGGAGCGGTAGCAGCGCAGGAACGCGTCGTAGCGCTCGAGCTCGCTGAGGAAGGCGAATTCCTGGGGAGTGAGCTCAATCATGGTTCCACCAGAGGACCGCGGAGAGCCACGGGCGGTCGGCCGTCCCCGCGGCGGCGCCCTCCCCGAGGAGGGCGTCGCGCCGCGAGCGCAGGAGGGCGCGCACCTCGGCGTGCCGGCCGAGGTCGAAGAGCAGCTCGGCGCGCTCGCGCGTCCAGCGCGCGGAGCGGGCGGGATCCTCGGCCTCCAGGCGGTCGAGGACGCCGAGCGCGGCGGCGGGCTCGAGCCGGCGCGTGACGAGGTAGAGAAGCCGCAGGGCCTCGGGGCTTCGGGCCGCCAGGGTCTCCAGCCTCTCGCGCGATTCGCGCAGCGTCGACGCGGCGGCGTCGCCCTCCATGATGCCGGAGACCGCGTGCTCGTAGCGGACGCGGTGCAGGGCGAGCTGGGCGTCCAGGTCGGCGGGCTTGCGCCAGCTTTCCTTCTGCGCGGCGGCGGCGGCGGTCTCGAAATCGCGCTTGAGGCGGGTCAGCGAGGTCGTCGCGTAGAAGCGCGTCTCGGGATCGTCGCTCGCGCGCGCCTTGATGATCCAGCCGATGGCCTCGGCGCTGCGGATGCGGCCGAGCGTCTCGATGGCGCCGCGCTTGAGATCGGCGCTGCGGCTGAGCAGGGCGTCCACGGCGGGCAGGACGTCGAGCGCGTCGGCGAGCTCGCGGCGCACGGCCTGCGGCGTTCCGGCCGCGGCCAGCGGGTTGGTCTCCTCGAGGGTTTCCTCGTCGAAGCGGTAGGCGTCCTTGTTCAGCGGCGCCTCGTCCCGGCTCAGCAGGAGCCAGCCGCCGATCGCCCACCCGAGGCCCGGAAGGAGCAGCACGAGCAGCGCCAGCGGCTCGCCCCAATGGCGGGTCGCCTTGAGCCAGCCGCGTTCCTTCGGCGGCGCGAAGAAGGCGACGAGGGCCGCGGCGGCGTGCGCGGCCAGGCCGAGCGCCGGCGGCATGTCGAGCGGCCAGCCCGCGGCGAGCAACAGGCTCGGCGCCTCGAGGGCGCCGGCCAGGGCCCACAGCAGGGCGGTCGGAAGCCTAGGCCAGCGAGGCTCGCGCGCGCTCAAAGAGCTCCTCCACGTGCTGCATCTTCAGGTCGAACGAGGCCGCGCCGACGCGCAGGCCCTCCGGCAGCCCGAGCCCCGCGACGTTCTCGGCGATCTGGCGGCGCGCGGCCTCGGCCTGCTCCTTCGGCGCGGTCACCAGCAGGATCGCGAGCACCGACTCCCCGAAGGGCGCCTTGGCCACGACGTCGATCTCGCGCGAGAGTTCGCGCAGGGCGCGCCCCAGCCCGCCCAGCAGCGCGGCGCGGCGGGCCTCGGGAAGGCCCGCGGTCGGCACGTCCACGAGGAGGACCGAGAAGGGCAGGGCGTAGCGCTTGCTGCGCGCGAACTCCTGCCGGGCGCGGTCGGCGCAGTAGTGCGCGCTGTGGAGATCGAGCGATTCGTCGAGCAGCGAGCGCTGCTTGAGCTCGTCGACCATGCGGCACTTCGCCAGCGATTCCTCGCCCCAGCCGGCCAGCAGCGCCAGGAGGCTGACGGCCGCGCTGTTGAAGCCCAGGAACGGCATGGCCTGCACCGCGAAGACCGCGGCCATCTCGCCGTTGGAGTCGAGCAGGGGCGCGGCCATGATCGCGTCCGCGCCGGTCCGTCCCGCGGCGGATTCGTCGAGGACGGCGAAGAGGTCCTTGAGGCTGACCACGCGCTTGTCGGCGATCGCCCGGCCGACCAGGCCCTCCCCCGAGGCGATCTCGACCGGGTAGGCGTCGCCCTCGGCCCAGCCGCGCGAGCCGCGCAGGACCCATTTCCCGTCGCGCGGGACGTACAGCGCGGTCTTGGCCGCCTGCAGGGCGTCCGTGTAGAAGTCGAGGACGGCGTCGAGCAGGCTCTCGCGGTCGAGGGCGCCGAGCGCGCGGGAGCCTTCGTAGAGCGTGACGATCGAGGACATCTGCGAGACGACCTGCTGCTCCACCGCGCGCATGGCCTTTTGTTGGACGTCGAGCTGGCGCTGAAGGCCCGCGACCCGCTCCGCCGAATCCTTGACGCGGCGGTCGAGCGCGGCGAGCCGCAGGGCGAAGCGGTCGGCGACCGCGCCGAGCGCGAGGCCGCCGGCGGCGAAGAGGCCCGGCGTCAGGTAGAAATCGGCGTCGGCGAGCCGGTAGCCCTCGCCGGCCTGGCGCGCGCCCAAGGCGTAGAGGGCCGCGGAGGCCAGGCCGGCGACCAGTCCGGGGCCCGAGCCGTAGCGCAGGGCGAAGAGGAGGACGCCGATCCAGTACGCGTTGGGATTGAAGGAGCGGTAGCCGGGGTCCTCGGGAAAGGCGCCCTGTTGGACGGCGTAGAGCGCCAAGTAGGCCAGCGGCAGCTCGTAGAGCCAGCTGCGGCTGCGTCCGCCCGTCGCCGCCGGCGTCGCGTCGGATCCCGATTGCTCGCTCATTTCCTGCCCCTCCAGCGCCACAGCGCGGTCAGCGTCACGGCACTGCTGCGGCCGCCGACTCCCTCGAATATTTCGCGCGTATCGTCGTAGCCCGCGATCAGCACGACCCGGGGGAGAATCCACTCCACGTTGAAGCCCCAGCCCACGAGCTGCTCGGTGCCGAAATTGCGGCCGCGCTCCGGCTCGTGGCCGTTGTAGACGTAGGCGTCGGTGCGCAGGCGCCCGCGGTTCCACTGCCGGCCCGCCGAGAGCGTCGCGTAGTGGATGCGCGAGCGCCTCAGGATGGGAAAGACGGCGAGAAACGAATCGTCGGCCTTCGAGTCCAGGGCGGCGTAGCGGTAGCCCAGCGCCGCGTAGAACGGAGACTGCACCAGCGCGTACGACAGCTCCGGCGAGAGGAAGGACTGCCGGGCGCCGCCGCCGGGGACCGTGTAGCGGTCCCCGCGCGCCGTGAGGGAGGCGGAGATCCGGGGCGAGAGCCGCTTGCGGGCGGTGACGGAGACCTCGTCGGCGCGGGCGTTCGCTGCGGCGGCCTCGGCCATGTCGCGCCAAGCGCGGCCGGCGAAGGCGGAGGCGCGGACCGAGCCCCCGCGGCCTTCCCATCCGCCGAAGAATCCCGGAGAGGCGGCGAAGGCGCCGTCGCGCAGGCGCGACGCGTCGAGGTCGACGCCCGCCGTCCAGGGACCCTCCTCGCGCGCGAGCGACAGGGACGCGCCGGAGGTCGCGTAGCGCTGTCCGCTGGCGAAGCGGTTGTAGCTCGTGCCCGTGGCCTCTCCCGTCAGGCGCAGGCCGCGGCGCGGGTAGCCGGAGTACTGCGCTCCGTACTCGACGAACTCGCTGTTCTGTCCGCGCCGCCAGCGCAGGAGCGGCCCGGCGTGATGCCAGCCGCGGCGGGTGGCCTCGACCCAGAGTTCGTCCGCGGTCTTTTCGAGCTCCGGGCTCTCGCGGGCGAGGGCGAGGCGGTCCTCGGCCTCGTGCCAGCGCCGCCGGCGCAGCGACGACTCGCCCGCCGCCAGCAGCAGGAGGGGATCGACCGGCGGGGAGGAGAGGCTCTCCTCCAGGAAGGCGTCGGCGGCGCGGTCGTCGCCGGCGGCGCGCAGCCGGTCGTGCTCCAGCAGGCGCCAGCGCGACGCGGGAACCGGATGGCGCTCCCGCAGCAGCGCGGAGGGCTCCGCCGCGGCGTCGGCGTGGCCGCGCCGGATCAGCGCTCCGGCCCAGTCGGCGAGCGCGTCGGGATCCTTGGTCTTGTCGTAGAGGCGGCCGTATTCGGCCTCGATGGAGTCGTCCCAGCGCAGGCGCGCGCGCAGGCGCAGGCGCAGCCGCGCCGATTCGGGTCCCTCGAGCTCCTCGAGGGCCTTCAGCGCCTCCTCGCCGAGACGGCGCGAGTCTCCCTCGCGGCCCTGAGCGCGCGCGATCTCGGAGAGTTCGTAGAGGATCACCGGGTCGTCGCTCAGCGCGCGCGCCTTCTCGAAGGCCTCCCGCGCCGCGGGCAGGTCGTCGGCGGCCATGACCTGGTGGCCGTATTGGATCAGAAGCCCGGGATCGTCGCCGCGCTCGGCCAGCATGCGCCGGTAGATGGCGGCGGCCTCCGCGTGCCGCCGTTGGGCTTGGCGCAGGCGCGCCAGGCGCAGCCGCCAGTCCCACGGTTCCGGATCCGACGCCGCGCGCTCGACGATCAGCGATTCGGCTTCGCTCAGGCGTCCGTCCTCCACGAGGAGGTCGGTCAGGAACAGCGCGCGGCGCCGGTCCTCGCTGGAGAGGACGCGCGCCGTCGTCGTGGACGCCGCGGGCGGGGCGGGCGCGGCCGCGGCGACGGCGGCCAGCAGGAGCAGGGCGGACGTCATCGCGCGAGCCTCGGGCGGACGTAGCGCTCGAGCAATCGGATCGCGCGCGCGCGGTCGCCCCGCTCGGCGTAGATCGCCGACAGCTTCTCGACCGCCCGCCCGTCCTCGGGGAAGCGCTTGAGATAGCGCTCGAGGACTTCGACTTCGCGGGTCTTCTCCCCGGCCGTCTCCAGCACGTAGGCGAGATCGTTCCAATGGGTGGCGTCGCCCGGCTTCAGGCGGGTCAAGGCCTCGAACTGCTCCGCGGCCTCGAGATAGCGCTCCTCCTCGATCAACAGGGAGGCCAGCGAGCGGCGTGCGTCCGCGTCGGCGGGCGCCGCCGCGGTCCGCGCGCGGAGCGCATCGACGGCCTCGTCGGTCCGGCCCTGGGATGTCAGCGAGTGGATCAGCGCCTCCGAGGCGGCGCGGTCGCCCGGGAAGCGGCGCAGGTACTCGCGCAGGGCCGCGGCCGCGCGCTCGTGGAGTCCGCGGTCGGAAAAGGCGTAGATCCAGTCCCACCAACGGCGCGCGTCCCCGGGCTCCTTGCGCGCGAGCTCCTCGAGCAGCGCGGCGCCCTCGTCCACTCGCCCCTGCTCCAGGAAGCACCGGGCCAGCTCGCGCGGCCAGGACACTTCGCCCGGCTGGAGGCGGATCAGGGGCCGCAGGGCCTCCTCGGCCTCGCTCCAACGCTTCGCCCCCAGAAGCAGCTCGGCCTTGTCGGCGCGCAGGGCGAGGTCGGCCGGGAAGTCGCGGCTCGCGGCGTCGAGCTCGGAGAGCGCCGCGTCGATGCGGCCTTCCATGCGGAGCACGCGCGCGATCAGCCGGCGCGGTTCGGGGTCCTTCGGCGCGCGGCGCGCGGCCTCGCGCAGCGCCGCCAGCGCCGCGCCGAAGCGCCGCCGGCGGAGCAGCAGGTTCACGCGCGCGTCGCGGTGGGCTTCGGCGTCGTCGGGACGGCGCGCGCGCTCGGCCAGCGACGCCAGGGCCTCGAGCGCGCGCAAGGAGCCTTCGTCGTCCTGGCGCGCGGACGCCTCGTTGAAGCACTGCGTGAGCAGGGTCTCCAGCGGCGCGCGCGGGGGCGCGGGCAGGGCGAGCAGGTCCTGGGCGAGCTCCCAGCGGAAGGCGGCGGCCTCGTCGTCGCGGCCGACGCGGGAGAGGAGCTCGAGGGCGGCGCGTCCGGATTCGAGATCGCCGCGGCGCGCGCGGTAGAACTCGAGCAGGAGCGGCACGCCCTCGTCGGGGCGGCCGCCGGCTTCGTAGGACGCGGCCAGACGCATGGTCGCGCCCTTGTGCCCGGGGTGGCGGCTCAGGTAGTCGCGGAAGAAGGCGATCGCGCGGGCGCGGTCGCCGACGTCGCGGTGCATGAGGCCGCGCGTGTACTCGCTGGGATACAAAAACGCGCCCAGAGCGGCCGCGGCCAGGAGGAAGGCGGCGGTCTGAAGGCGGGTGAAGACCGTCTCGTTCGCGCTCGCGCTCACGATCGCTCCACCGTCACCTTCGTCGCCGGCCCGCCGCGCTCGATGAAGCCGAAGGCGATCTCCAGGCGGCCGTTCGCGTCGGCGGACAGGACCCGGTCGAAGTCTCCGGCGCGCACGCGGTAGCGCGCTCCCGGACGCAGGCCCGCCAGCACGCAGTACCCGTCCCACCAGCCGCTCTTCTCGAACGAGACGCCGTCGCGAGACGGCGTCCACCCGTCGACCTCGAAATCGGCCTGCTCCAGGCGCACGCCCGGAGTCTCGCGGGGGGAGAGCGCGATCTCGCGGTTATGGCTCCGATCGAGCGCCACGTAAAGGACCGAGCCCTCGCGCCTCCAGCCGATCACGCCCTTGGACCGGCCCATGTCCGGCGTTCCGGAGACGGCGTCGAACCGCGCGGTGCGCAGATCGGGCCCTCCGAGGATGCGGAAGGCGCCGGGCCCGGAGCTTTCGAGCGTCACCCGGAAGAAGTCGCGCGCGGCCGCGGCGTAGCGCCCTCCGAAGACGGGGATCAGCGGCTGGGAACGCGCCCAGGCGAACACGTCGCGCAGGGCCTTTTCGGACGCGTAGCGCTCGGCGCTGTAGAAATGCACGTACACGTCGACGGGCTTGACGCGGCGCGGCGCGCCCGAGCGACGGAAGGTCTCGAGCACGTCGCGGTAGCCGTAGTAGCGCGCGCTCCAGAGCTCGGTGAAGTCGTTCTCGTTCGAGACGGGCGCGTAGATCTGGCGCCGGGAGCCGGCCTGCCGCCCGATCGGGAAGAGATGGGACAGGCTCGGGAAGGCGGAATCGAAGCGGCCGCCGCCGCCGTTCATCTGCAGCAGTCCGGCGTCCTCCGCGGCGGCGATCGCCGCCTCGGGAGGCTGGCAGTCCCCGCTCCACTGCAGGAGGCCGATGCTCCGTCCCTTGGGCAGCAGCTTCTCGAGCTTGCGGACGGAGCCGACGGTCTCCATGGCGTAGCTCGGCTTGTAGCGCGGGATGGTCAGCGAGGACTTCAGCGTGCGCCACACGAGCGGGTGCGCGTGCGTGTGCGAGGCGGGCTCGACGTTCGGCCGGGAGAACGCGCGGCGGCTGAGGTGGAGGGACTCCGGGTCCCGGTAGAGCGCCAGGTCGTAGTAGCCCGAGATCAGCGCGATGGTGAACGGCGTGTCGGGCATCCGGTCGAGGAAGCCGGCGACGAACTCGGCCCCGGCGGTGCGGCGGCGGTCGTTCTCGCTGACGTTGAAGAAGCCGTCGCCGTCGAGGCGCGCCATGAACACGCGGCGTCCGCTGAGCGTGTACGGATCGGGACGGGGGCGCCCGGCGACGCCGAAGGCGTCCTCGAAGAAGGCGAAGGGGTCCACGATCCACGCCTTGCGGTGCGGCTCGATCTGGGCGTTGTGGTAGAACAAGAACGGCTCCAGGGCGACGCCCCCGCGGGGCGTCAGCGTCACCGGCTCGACCGGCGGCTGCCCCTCCCCGATCTCGACCCGGAGCTGCGCGCGGGAGCCGGGCAGCGCGCGCACCAGCGGAGCCGACGGGTCGTCGACGGCGGCGCGGCGCTCGAAGCCCATCAGCGCGGTCGCGGTCGTGATCGCGACCGCCAGCGGGTCGACCGTCGCGAGTCCGGCGGCGGAAACGCCCAGGGTCTTCACGGCGGCCGCGCACTCCGGATCGAGCGTCGACGGAGCGGCCTTGCGGTAGAGGCCGAGCTGTCCGAGCAGGACCACGCGCTTGCCGCGCTCCATCATGCCCGACAGCCAGCGGCAGGCAGGGCGCGGATCGTCGAAGGCGGCCTGCGTGGGGAACCAGGCGAGCGCGCCGATCACGTCCCCGCGCGACGCGGGGTCCGGCAGCGGGCGGGTGACGTCGACGTACTCGACCACGAGCCCGAGGTGGTTGAGCGGCAGCTCGACGTGCTGGTGCACATCGAGGAACTGGATCTCCTTGACGTCGCCCGGGATCTGGCGCGGATCGTAGAGCGCGAGGACCACGCGGGGGAGGGGCGTCCAGGCCGGCGCGGCGGCCGCGGGCAGCGCGGCGGCGAGGGCCAGCAGCAGTCCGGTCACGGCGCGACGACCCCCAGGCGTTCGAGAGCGGGATCGGCGAGGTACGGCAGGAAGCCCTTTTCCCGGGCGCGGCGGACGGCGGAGCGGACCCACCTCTCGCGGCGCTGGCCGAGGCGCGCGTAGACGAGGACGAACACCGGCCGTCCGGTGGCCTTGACGAACGCGGTCAGCGCCGCTTCCTTGGCGTCGCGCACGGCGGGAGCGGAGGGGCGGCAGATCTGTCCCGGCAGGCAGGAGGTGTAAAGGTCCTCGACGAGGACGCCGTCGATGGCCGGACCGATTCGAGGCAGCAGGGGAAGGCCGTTGTTGACGAGGATGAGGGCGTCCGGGCGGGCGGCGCGCAGGTCGAGCACGAAGCCGGCGGCGGCGTCGAGGCTTCCGGGGAAGCGGGCGGGAGCGCTCGATTCGAAGTGCTCGGCCACGTCGAGCGTGTCGAGCATGACGCCCTGGTAGCCTTTGGCCAGAGCCGCGGGGACGACGCTTCCGATCAGAAGCTTGCGCCACTCCGCCGAGCGCACGTCGACGCGGTGCGCCCCGGGCCACTCGGGGTTGGGCTCGATCACCCAGGGCCTGCCGCGGACCTTGGGCCAGAACGAGCGGCGCTCGTCGGCTTCGCCGGCGCTGACGTAGGCGAGGCGGACCGGGCCGCTGGACGCGGGCAGGACGAACGAGTCGGGATCGACCACGGCCATGTCCAACGAGGTCCAGGCGCGCGTGGACAGGTTCGCGCCGTAGAAGCACGTCCAGCGCGCGGCGCGCGCGAGGTCGGGGCGCGGCGCGGCGGCGGCGGGGGCCGCCGCCAGCAGCAGGGCTAGGAGGAACACTTGGCCGAAACGATCTGCGCGCGCTTGCGCTTGAACTCGGCGACCCAGTCGTCGACGGTGACGGGGCTCGGCTTGCCGTCCGCGCGCACGAGGGGGCGCTCGCTCTTGGAGAGGAGGTCGAAGCGCGCCGCGACGAAGAGATCGCGGATCTGCGCGTCGCTCAGCCGCGAGAGCAGGCCGGCGAGCAGGGCGCGGCCGGCCTCGGATACCTTCGGGTCCTTGTAGCCGGCGGACTTGCCGGTGAAGTCGAGCACGCAGGCCTCGGGATCCTTCCAGAGATTCTTGCGGCGCGACCAGCCCTTGAAGGAGACGTAGGCTTCGCGGCCGCCGAAGGTCCCGCCCAGGTCGTTGACGTACATCACGGGCTTCGCGCAGGCGGCGTCGCCGTCGAGGCACAGCAAGGTCTGCTGGTTGGGCGTGTTGTCGGCGTGGTTGACGAAGGCGGCGAGGATCTTCAGCGCGTCCACCTCCGCGCGCGGCGAGCCGCCGCGCTTCTCGTCGATCCCGTCGAGTTCGTCGAAGGTCCAGCCCTCGTCCTTCGTGACCCACATCGGCTCGCCCTTCTGACGCTTCTGCACGGTCGCCGGCTCGAAGAGGCGTTCCGCCCGCGGGCCGTCGCCCGTGAAGGGGTCCGGGGGGCAGTTGGCGCAGAGGATCTTCACGGAGTACATGCGCTCGGCGGGGAAGCCGAGGGCCCAGAAAAGACGGGTGGCGGCGACTTCGGCGTAGACCTCCGGGTTGGAGACGCCGTACTTCACCTTCAGGCGCTCGCCCGCGGCGTCGTGACACGGGAACTTGGGGGAATGGCCGCCGATCGGCTTGAGCGGGTCCTTCTCCTCGTACGTGCAGGAGATCTTCTCGAGGGGGGCGCGCGCGCCGGAGCCTTCGGGGCCGCGCCGCAGGTCCATGCTCTCGACCTCGACCGGGCTCCACACGCGGGCCCGGCGGACCAGCGCGTCCTTCTGCTCGCGCGAGATCATCTTCGCGGCGGCGGGCGAGGGGAGAAGCGCTGTAATAAATAGAACAAATTGAAGGGAGTGGGAAAGGCGCAAGAGCGCGGTCGTCATGCGGATATCATAGAATATGCGCATGGCTTCCACATCGATTCCGGGCGGCAAGAAAAGAATATTCCTCATAGACGACGAGGCCGCGATGACGGATCTCGTCGGCCGCGTGCTCACGTTGCGCGGTTACGCGATGTCGCATTCCAACGATCCCGTGGCCGCGCTCGAGCGCGCCTTGGCGGAGGATTTCGAGATCGTGATCCTCGACTTGATGATGCCCGGGCTCGACGGCTTCTCCGTGCTCCAGCGCCTGCGCGCCAGCGAGCGCCACGCGCGCACGCCGATCATCGTCTTGTCCGCGCGGGATCTCAACGACGAGGAGCGCAAGCGGCTGCTGCAGTGGGACGTGCGCTTCGTGCCCAAGCCGTTCACGCCCGGCCGCCTCTTCGAAGCGGTGCGCGACGTCCTGCCGGTCTAGCGCAGGAGCACGAGCGGCGCCCAGACGGGCGCCGTGACGAGGCCGAGCGCCAGCGGCACGGCGACGAGCGCGACCGGGATCTCCCAGGCGAGGTTCCAGCAGGAGTGGCGGGCGGCCCCATCGCCCCAGTCGCGCGAGGGAGAGACGAACCAGGGGCGGCAGGAGCCCGTGTCCTTATCGGACGAGACGGCCGCGGGGCGGTCGAAGATCGAGGACTCCTTCTCCGCCGTGGCGCAGGCCCCGAGCAGCGACGCGGCGAGCAGCAGGCACAGGGCGTGCCGCGCGCGCCGGATCAGGATTTGACGACCTCGGCCGTGAACTCGCACTTGGCGACGCAGCCGCACTGCGCGCCGGGGGCGCCGCTGTAGGACGGCTCGGCGCAGACGGTCTGTGACGTCCCCTGGTCGGCGCGGCGTTCGAGCGACTCGGCGATCATGACGGCGAAGTCGTAGGAGCCCGAGCCGCAGGAGCCGGGGCAGTCGGCCTCCAGGACGAAGGGATCTCCGGGCCCGTACGTCTCCTCGGATTCCTCGAGCACGACGCCCTGCGGAGTCGAGATCGAGACCTTGACCCGGAGCGCGCGCACGAACGGGTAGCGCGTCGAGAGCGTGCCGGCGGCGCGCTCGTTCTCCTCGGCGATCTGGGCGCGGCCGACCTTCTTCTCGTTCTTGCTCGGTCCGACCTTGCGTTTCTTCTTGCGGTAAAATGCCATCGATTCTCCGGACGGGGCGTTAGTCTAGCATTATCGGGCTAGGCGGTCTGCAGGGTCACGACGACCGTCGTGCCCTTGCCGATGCCCTCGCTGGAGATCGCCACGTCGCCGCCGTGCTTGTTCATGATCCAGCGCGCGACGTTGAGCCCCAGGCCCGTG
>CAZURZ010000039.1:0-19289 GCA_964623465.1 uncultured Elusimicrobia bacterium | reverse complement strand
TGCCGCCGGCCGAGACTCCGGCCGCCGAGCCCCGGGCGGCCTCGCCGGCGCCGGAGGCGCGCGCCGGGTCTCCGGCCCCGGGCGGGCGTTCGCGCCTGACCATCCTCGACCGCACGGTAGCCCACCGCGACAACGTCATCGACGGGATCTTCGACGGCGCTCCCGTCGTCGTGAAGCTCAACGCGGGGCCGGCGGAGTTCGCGACGCAGAACGGCGCGCGCGCCGCCATCGAGGGCGTGATCGACAACGTGCACGTCCCCCGGGCGATCGAGGGCGGGCCGACGTCCAAGTTCCTCGACAAGGCGCTCGCGGCCGCGCCCGACGACGGGGGCGTCTTCGGCAGGATCTCCGGCGAGGTGCTCGCGCTGTTCCGGCCGCAGCAGACCGTGATCTCCGAGCGCCTGCCCGACGGCTGCGTCTCGCTCAAGGACGTGCTCGCGGGCAAGGCGAAGCTGGACCCGATCGCTCCCGAGGACTACGACGGGCTGGCGCGCGCGATCGCCGCGGCCAACGCCGCCGGCATCCACAGCCGCGACCTCTCCAATCACAGCAACATACAGGTCCGGCAAGCCGGCGGGCGCACACACTTCCACGTCATCGACTGGGCCGGGCCGGAGAATGGGACGCCGGACGCGAAAGCGATCCAGGATCTGCGCGCGGAACTGACCGCCAAGGGGCTGTTCGCGCCTCCCGCGGACGGCGGCCGCGCCGCGCAGCGGGCGGGGGCGGAGCCGGCGCCGGCGGCCCCGCCCCAGCCCAAGACCGCGCGCGAGATCCGCGACGACCCGTCGCGCCGTCCGCCCGTGCGCGACATCATCCGCGAGATGCTCGCCGCCCAGTTCAAGGCCGGCGTGGTCAGCGACAGCCCGACCAACCGGCAGGGCGCCCGGAGCGACTGCCAGGCGCGCGCCTTCTACAACCATCCCGACGCCAAGGCGATCCGCGAGGCGATGTCCTACGACTCGTTCCTGACTCTGTTCGAGGATCTCGTCGCCCGCCGGTCGGGGCACGGCAAGGCGATCGCCGACATCGGAACCACCGACTCCGAGTTCATCGGCGTGGCGCGGGAGCTCGGCTACCGCGTCTCGGACTCCGCGCCGGTGACGGAGGCCGCGGACATCGTCATGGCGTTCGACCGCAGCCCGCTCGGCGTCCAGGCCGTGATCGGCTGGACGGGCGCCGACGGCAAGCCCGGACGCCACGCCGTCGTCATCGAGGGCGCCTACGGCGCGGGCAAGAACTGGAAGTTCGTTGTGCGCGACCCGCACCAGCCCCAGCCCTACCTGTACTCCTTCGAGGACTTGATGGCCCTCGGCGTGACGATCCAGACGATGCGCCGCCAGGGCGAGTTCTTCGGCTTCAGCGACGGGCTCACCGACGCGCAGATCCGCGCGACCGCGCTCGGGCTCGCCGAGCGGGCGCGCGCGGCGCCCGCCCGGCCGGCGCCGGCGGCGCCGCGCCCGATGAGCCTTCCGCCGGGCTGGACGCGCGTCGGCGCGCAACCCGGTCCCGCGGGCGTCGTCACGCTGCGCGGCGCGGGCGACCAGGCGCTCAGCCTCCTGAGGCCCCCGCCGAAGGGCGTGGGCACCGTCGAGGCGCGCCTGGGCGAGAACGGCGAGCCCGTCTGGCTCAAGACGTACTCGGAGACCGACGACGCGGGCGAGCGCAACCGCAAGATCGCGCGCGAGATGAACGGGGCGCGCCGCGCCGCCGCCGTCCTGCGCGACCTTCCCGGCGGCGGCGTGTCGGCGATGGAGATCGTCGACATCTGCCGTTTCGAAGGCCCGCTCGCCGAGGCCTTCGGGCATCCCGGGGGCATGACCGGTCTGGTGACGCGCCCGGCGCCGGGCAAGCCGCTCGGCGCGTTCCTCCGGGACGGGGGCAAGCTCGACCCCGCCTCCTGGGAGCGCCTGCGGGGAGCGATCCGCCACCTGGCGCGCAGCGGCATCCGCCACTCCGACCTCAACTCGGGCAACATCGTCGTCGCCGAGGGCGCGGACGGGACGCAGACGTTCACGCTCATCGACTGGGCGGGCTTCGAGAGCAAGAAGGACGCCGGCGAGGCCAAATTCAAGGCCGGGCTCGACCTCGACTTCCGGGACTTCGACGCGTTGGCCGACCCGGGCGACTTCCGCCGCCCGGACGAGACCCGGGCCGGAGCGGCTTCGGCGCCGGCGTGGGCGGAGCGCTACGCGAATCCGGCCGACGCGCGGCGCGCGCTGGAACGGGAGCGCGAACTATACGGCCGGATCAAGGAACTGGCGGGCGAGCTCGGACTCCCGTCCGATCCGGACGACGCGGGCAAGATCTTCCTGGCGGTGCAGAACACCAAGGAGCGCACGGTGTGGGGCAGGCGCGTCTGGGGCGAGGGGCAGTACGACCTGGGGCCGAAGGAGCGCCTCGAGGGCATCCGCGCGGGCCGCTACGGCGCGGACTTCTTCGCGCCGAACATCGACGGCCCCAAGGCCCGCCTGCTGGCCCTGGTCTACGAGCGCGAGGCGCTGATGAGCCCGACCAAGGAGAACGGCGGCAAGGGCGAACGGGGCAGCCCCCAGCAGGGAAACCTCAGCGCGCCGTGGCGCGCGGCCCTCATGCGCGAGATCGCCGCCCTCTTCGAGCGCGAAGGGCGCTGAGCGTCAGCGCGGAACCGGCGACCAGTGCGGCGTGACGCTCGCACCGGGCACGTCGGCCATCAGGCGCGGCGCGGAGCCGTCGGAGTCCATCACCCAGATCTGCGAACGGCGGCCGCGCGTCGAGGAGAAGGCGAGAAAGCGCCCGTCCGGCGACCAGGCCGGATCCTCGTTGCTGCCCTCGCCCCGCGTGAGCTGGCGGACCTGTCCGCCGGTGACGTCGACGAGGAAGATGTCCATCTTGTCCTTGTTGTGCGCGCGGCCGGAGAAGGCGATCCACTCCCCGGTCGGGGACCAGGCCGGCGCGTCGCACCAGTTCATGTTCGTCAAGCGGGTGATCTTCTTGGTCGGGATGTCGAGCACGTGGATCTGGGGGTTGCCGGAGCGGTCGGAGACGAACGCGACCTGGCGCGCGTCGGGCGAGAAGGTCGGCGTGCTGTCGGCGCCGAAATGGCTGGTCAGGCGCTCGGGCTCGCCGCCGGCGACGTCCTTCACGTAGAGGTTCGGGCTCTTGCCCCGCGACAAGGTCATGAGCAGGCGCGAGCCGTCGGGGGAGAAGCCCCCGGCGACGTTGAGCCCCTGCGCGTCGGAGAAGAGCTTCGCGTGGCCGGTCTCCAGGTCGAGCATCCACAGGTCGGGGTTGCCGTCCTTGTAGCCGGTGTAGGCCAGGCGGCGGCCGTCCGGTGAGAAGCGCGGAAGCAGCGCGATCGAGCGGTCGTTGGTCAGGCGTTTGACGTTCTCGCCGTCGTAGTCCATGACCCAGATTTCCTTGTGCCCCGAGCGGGTGTTGGCGAAGGCGATGCGCGTGCGCGCGATGCCGTCCCGCCCGGTCGCGGCCTTGACCACGTCGTCGGCCATGCGGTGCGCGAGCGCGCGCGTCCACTGGGCGTCCTGGCGGTAGAAGCGCTCGAAGACCGTCTCCTTGCCGCCCTCGGCGTTGGCGAGCTTGAGGCGCACGGAGATCTTGTCGGCGTTCTTCGAGAGCTTCGCGTTCACGCGCCAGGTCGCTCCCTGGGCCGGCTCGGCGGCGACGAGCTCGTCCTTGACCTCGAAGCGCCGCGAGAGCATGAGGTCCTGGCGGACGATCTCGCGCAGCTCCTTGGCGAGCAGGGCGTCGGCTTCCACGGCCGGATCCTCGGCCTCGAACGGGGGCAGGGCCAGGCCCGGCGCCGGCGCGCCGGCCTGGCCGGTGAGCGCGAGCTTGACCTCGGTCTGCGCCGCGGCGGCGGCCGCGAGCGCGAGCAGGATGAGGAACGTCCTCATTTCTTGGGCTTGCCCAGGCGCTTGAGCGCGGCCGCGGCTTCCTTCGCTTCGGGGCTCTTCGGGAAGTCGGCGACCACGGACTCGAGGTAGGCGCGCGCCTCGTCGCCGCCCTTCTTCAGGTTGATCAGCGCGAGCGCGTAGTGCAGGCGCGCGCCGGGGGTCTGGCCGCTCTTGGGGTATTTGTCGAGCACGATCGCGAACTGGCGCCCGGACTGCTCCCACTTCTTGAGCCCGTAATAGGCCAGTCCCAGGTCGTAGGTGGCGACGTCGGTGAGCTCGCCCTTGGGGAAGTCGCGGAGATAGGCCTCGAATCCCTTCGCCGCCTGCGCGTAGTCCTTGGCCTCCAGGCGCCGCTCGGCGGTGACGAAGGCGTCCGTCGCGCCGCCGGCGTTCTTCGCGGCTTCGATGGCGGCCTTCTGCTGTTCGGCCGTCTTGGCCTGGGCGTCGGTCAGGCTCTGCCCGAGCGCGGCGACCTTGCCGGAGAGCTGGGCGCCGAGGTCGTCGAGCTTGGCGGTGAGCCGGCCCATGTCGCCCTGGGACGACTTGACCGTCTCGGTGTAGGCGCTCAGCTCTTCGCGCAACTGCTTGATCGAGACCGACAGGTCGGCCTGATTCGCCTGCATCGAGGCCACGGACTTCTTGAGCTCCTCGACCTGGTCCTTCACCTCGTCCGACTGCTGGGACAGATCGAGCACGTCCTTCTGCGTGGCGACGCAGGAGGAGAAGGCGAGAGCGCAGGCGACCAGCGCCGCGGAGCGGCGGGGGCTCACTTGGAGGCCGTCGACTTCTTGCGGACGCCGGTGACGGCGCGGCGGTTCTTCGACCAGCACTCCTCGGTCGACTCGGCGCAGGAGGGCATCTCCTTGCCGTACGAGATCGTCGCGATGCGGCGGCCGTCGACTCCGAGGCGCATGTAGTAGTCGCGCACTTCCTTCGCGCGCTTCTGGCCGAGCGCGAGGTTGTAGGCTACGGTGCCGCGCTCGTCGCAGTGGCCGGCGACGAGGAACTCGGCGCCCTTGCGGCTCTTCATCTGCGCGGCGTTGGCCTTGAGCGTCTCGAGCGCCCCGGCGGAGAGCTGGGCGCTGTCGTAATCGAAGCTGACGGGCTTGATGTCGAGATCGGCCTCGAACCCGGAGCCGGCCTTGATGCCGGCCTCGATCACCTCGGCGCCGGGGGGGAGGGGCGCGAGGTCCGTGCCGTCGCCGGCGGCGGAGCCGGCCTTGCCGCCTTTCTTGGAGGAGGAGGATTTGCTCCCCGTCGTGCTGCAGGCGGCGAGCAGGGCGACGGCGAGGCTCATCAAGAGAATCTTTCTCATGCGTCTATCATACAAAAACGCGGAGCCGGGTCTTACGCGGCGACGGAGACCTTCTTGTCCAGAACCTCGCCCTTCGCGCCCACCTCGTAGTAGATCGGGCGGCATGTGGCGATCTCGACCTTCATGATGCCCTCGGGACTCAATTTCTCGAGGTCCATGATGATCGCGCGCAGGGAGTTTCCGTGCGCGGACACGAGGACGTTTTGGCCGGCCTTCACGGCCGGCAGGATGAATTTGTTGAAGTAAGGCAAGGTCCGGTCCGCCGTGTCCTTCAGGCTTTCGCCGTTGGGCGGCTTCACGTCGAACGATCGCCTCCAGATGTGGACTTGGGCGTCCCCGTACTTCTTCGCCGTTTCGGCCTTGTCGAGTCCCTGCAGATCGCCGTAATGGCGTTCGTTGAGGGCCTTGTCCTTGCTGACGGGGAGATCCTTCCTTCCCAGCTCTCCCAGAATCACCTCGAGGGTCTGGTTCGCGCGCTTGAGCTCGGAGACGAAGGCGAGGTCGAACTTGATGCCGGAGTCCTTGAGCTCCTTGCCGGCGCGATGCGCCTCCTTCTCGCCCAGCTCCGTGATCGGAACGTCGACCCAGCCGGTGAAGCGGTTCTCCAGATTCCACTGCGACTGTCCGTGGCGGACGAGGACGAGCTTGCCCATGTCGGTTCTACTCCTTGGGTTTTTCCGCGAGCATCTCGCGGATCGTGCGGCGGAACTCCTCGAGCTTGACCGGCTTCGGCAGGAAGCGCGAGCCGGTCGAGTCCGAGATCTCCGCCATGATCTGGGCGGGGTCGGCTTCTCCGCTCATGAAGAGGATCGGGGTGTTCTTCGTCGCGTTGTTGCGGCGGAAGGACTCGTAGAGGTGCGACCCGGTGTCGCCGGGCATGTGATAGTCGAGGATCATCATGTCCGGCTTGACCTTGCGGGCGGTCTGCATGCCCTCGGCGGGGTTGTTCGCGGAGTGGACCTCGTGACCCTCGGTCTTGAGGATCTCGGTCAGGATCTCGATGATCGAGACGTCGTCGTCGACGATGAGAACGCGCGCCATCCGTGGGATGATAGCCGATTGCGGGGGCCCGGGAAAGGGGCGGGGGTCAACGAACGGCGAGTCTTCCGAGGAGGGTTTTGAGCCGGCGCTTGCTCAAAACCCCCGAGGGAGGAATCGATTACGCTTTCGGCTTGCCGTCCGCGTCGAAGACCTTGACCGCGCCGTAGGGCTCCAACTGAGGCTTGAGGAGCGCCGCGTCCCCGACGATCACGATCTTGAGCTCGGAGGGGACCAGCCACTTGGCGGCCGCGGCCTGGATCTGCGCCGCGGTCAGGGCGTCGATGCGCTGCGGGTAGTCGTTGAGCGTCGAGGCGGGCAGGCCCATCGTGTCGATGGCGGCCTGGCGGGCGGCAAGGCTCTGCACGGTGCGGTTGCGCTGGAGGTAGAGCCCCTTCAGGGAGATCTTCACCGCGGCCAGTTCGTCGGCGGGTATGAGGGCGGTGCGAATCGCGCTGATCTCCTTGAGGATCTCGCCCATCGCGTCCCCGCACTTGTCCGCCTGGACCTTGGTCTCGATCTCGGTCATGCCGCCGTCCTTCCACGCCGACATGCCGGCGCGGGCGCCGTAGGCCCAGCGGTTGCGCTCCCGGATGTTCTGCTCGAGACGTCCGACCAACGGGCCTCCGAGGACGTTCACCGCGACCGAGAGCGCGTCGTAGTCGGCGGCGAGGCGGGGAGCGGTCTTCACGCCGAGGAGCATCTGCGCCTGGGTGCCGGGCAGATCGACGAGCTCGATGACGAGCCCGGCCGCGGCGGAGGCGTTCGCCGCGGGCGCGGAGGCGACCGGCGTCGGCGCCGCGGGCGCCGTGACGGAGGCCGGGTTCCACGAAGCGAAGTTCTTCTCGGCCAGAGCCTTGAGCTCGTCCATCGTCACGTCGCCGGCCACGGAGAGCGTCGCGCCGTTCGGGACCATCGACGCGCGGTGGCGCGCCGCGACGTCGGCGGCGGTGATGGCGTTGAGCGCCTCGGGCGTGGCCGGGCGGCCGCGCGGCGTGTCGCCGAACAGGGCGGCGGCGAGGCGCTCGTTGGCGATGGCCTCGGGGTTGCCCTTGGACATCTCCAGGCCGGACAGGGAGCGCTGGCGCAGGCGCTCGAGCGCGGCGCCGCTCTCGGCGGAGGGCGTCAGGTGCGAGGGCTCGCGGACGATCCTGCTGGTCAGCTCCAGCGCGCGGTCGAGGTTCTCCTTCAGGGTGACGATCGTGACCGTGGTGGACTCCGAGCCGGCGGAGACCGAAATGGAGGAGCCGATGTCGTCGATCGCGTCGGCGAGCGCGGCCGCCGACGGCAGGCCGGCCACGCCCTCCTTGGCCATCGAGGCGACGAAGGACGCCAGGCCCTCCTTGCCCTTGGGGTCGGCGTCGGAGCCGGCCGCGGGGATCACGAGGGTCACCGCGACGAGCGGCAGGCGGTGGGACTCGATCAAGGACAGGCCGAGGCCGTTGGCCAGGACGGCCTTCGCGGCCGGGGCGATCGAGGAGGACGCGGTCGGGCCGATGGCCGCGGGGACGGCGCGGTCGGCGTCCTTGGCGCGAGGCTCTTCCTGAGCGGCGGCGGGGACGGCGAGCAGGACGGCGAGGGCGATGGTTCTCACGGGTTCCTCGGGGCGGCGGGAGCGGGGGCGATCTTGACGACCGACGCGTTCGACGGCGTCAGGCGCGCGGCGGCGCGCTTGACCGCGTCGGCGTCGACGGCCTGGACGCGGGCGGCCTCGCCGCCGATGAAGGCCTCGGGATCGCCCATGACGGCCTCGCCCTCGGCGAGGCTCTGCGCGACGCCCTCGACGTTCTGCAGGGCGTCGTACATCGAGGTGCGCAGCTTGGCCTTCACGCGCGCCAGTTCCTGCGCGCTGGGGCCGCCCTGGGCGATGCGGGCGATCTCGGCGTGGATCGCGGCCTCGAGCGCGGCCATCGTGACGCCGGGCGCGGGAACCGCCTGGATGAGCAGGAGGTCGTTCTCGTAGAGGCCGATGACGCCGCCCTCGGCCATGACCGCGAGCGGGGGCGCGGACTCCTTCAGCGCCTTGGCCAGGCGCGCGCCGCGGCCCTCGGAGAGGATCGAGGCGAGCACCGAGGCCTCGTCGAAGCCGGGCTTGCCGCGGCCGGGGATCGGGAAGCCGATCACGAGCATCGGCATCTGCGCCTTCGGGTCGGGCGTGGTCATCTCGCGGCGGCCGCCGAGCGAGTTCACGGCCGGCGCGTTGAGGGGCGCGGGCGCGGGGCCGGCCGGGATGCCCTCGAACCAGAACTTGGCGCGCTCGAGCGCCTTCGCCTCGTCGATCGCGCCCGCGATGGCGAGCACGGCGTTGTTGGGCAGGTAGTACGTCTGGTGGAACTTGGCGACGTCCTGGAGCGTGGCGGCCTCGAGGTCCTTCATCGAGCCGATGATCGGCCAGTTGTAGGGGTGCGGGGCCGGGAAGGTCTGGCCGACCACGTCCTCGAACACGGAGGAGTACGGGGCGCCCTCGCGCTCGCGCTTCTCGTTCTGCACGATCCCGCGCTGCTTGTCCAAAGACTCCTGGCTCATGCACGCCTGCAGGAAGCCCATGCGGTCGGCCTCCAGGCGCAGCATCTCGTCGAGGCCGCCGGAGGGGACGACGGAGTAGTAGTTCGTCTTGTCGTATGACGTGAACGCGTTGGCCAGGCCGCCGAGCTTCTTGAAGACGGTGTCGAAGTACTCGCCCTGCTTGGTGTTCTTGGAGCACTCGAACATGTAGTGCTCGAAGAGGTGGGCGAAGCCGGTGCGGCCCGCGTCCTCGTTCTTGGAGCCGACCTTGTACCAGATGTTCACGGCCACGAGCGGCGCCGAGGCGTCCTTATAAAGGAGCACGGTCAGGCCGTTGGAGAGGACGTGACGCGAGTAGGTGAGCGCCCGGGCTGAAGGGGCCGCGAGCAGGAGCGCGACGAAGAGAAGGGAGCGGTTGATCATGCGTCTGTATTCTACGCCGGGTCCGCGCGAAGGCGTACGGGACTTATGGGGAAACGGCGCTGCGGGAAAGGGCCTAGACCTTGGACGACGGCTTGGCCGAGTAGGCGCGGGCGAGGTCGGTGCCGCGGCGGCGCACGCCGGACTTGCCCGACTTCATCTTGAACATCGCGGCGTCGGCGGCCTTCACGAGCTCGGTCACGTCGCCGTTCTCCGGGAGACGCGCCACGCCCCAGCTCGCGGTGACGCCCTCCTTCGACAGGGGCTCCGCGGCCTTGACCACGCGGCGCGCGACGACGGTCGCGCGCGGGCCCGTGGTTCCGGGAAGAAGGAGGACGAACTCGTCGCCGCCGTAGCGGAAGGCCAGGTCGACCTCGCGTCGCACCGAGTCGGTGATGGCGGCGGCGAAGCCCTGCAGGATCTTGTCGCCCTCGAGATGGCCGCGCTTGTCGTTGACCTGCTTGAAGCCGTCGAGGTCGAAGACGACCATGGAGAGGGGGTCGTTCTGGCGCCGGGCGCGGGCGGCCTCCTCCCTCAGGCGGTCGTGAAAATGGCGCTGGTTGTACAGGCCCGTCAGATCGTCGGTCCGGGTCAGCTCGCGCAGCCGCCGCTCGAGCTCGACGCGGTCGGAGATATCTTTCGCGATCCCCAGGGTCCCGATGACGCGGCCGCGGGAGTCCTTCAGGAACGAGAGCGAGAGCGAGACGTGCAGGACGCGGCCGCCGGAGGCCTTCATCCGGGTCTCGTGGTTGTGCAGGATGCCGTCGGGGGAGGCGCGCAGGAGCTTCATCAGGCGTTCGGCCTCGGCGCGGCCCTCCACGTAGAAGTCGTGGGCGGGCTGGCCCGCGGCCTGAGCCGAGGTCATGCCCAGCATCATCTCCGCGCCGGGCGAGAAGTAGATGACGCGGCCGGTGACGTCGGTGGTGCAGATCAGGTCCGCGGAAGAGGCCACGATGGCCTCGAAGTACTCCTTGACGCGGATGAAGTCGGTCGAGAGGGCGATCAGCGGGCCTTGGGCGCGCTGGGCGATGTGGGGCATGTCATTACCATAGCCCCGGAAGCGCGCCCTCGACAGGGGCGTAGGGCTGACAGCCGTCTAGGTCCAAGGGCCCATGCGTTGTGATGATACTTACAACGAAACAGTCCTGGTAAGCCGCGGAGGACGTTCCGAGTATCAAAGGCGCCGCCGAGAAGGAACATCCATGTCCCATCCCCGGTCTCAACGAGCAGAGAGGTCCACCGATATGAAGCGCAAGAAGACGACGTTTCGCTGGATGACGGCGCGCCGCGAGGTCGTGACGTTCTTCCGCCGGGCCAGCCCCAGGCGGGCGCGCGCAGTGTTTCCGCACCCGGACATCATCGAGATCGGCCTGACGGCCTAGGCTTTCTTGCGGCGCTCGAGCGCGGCGAAGGTGCGCTCGATCTTGGCCTTCAGGGCGTCGAGGTCGATGGGCTTGACCATGTAGTCCACCGCGCCGAAGAGCAGGGCGTCGTTGAGGGTGCCGGCGTCGGCCAGGCCGGAGACCACGATGATCGGGATGTCGGAGGTCTTCGGGTCGGCGCGCAGCTCGCGCGTGAAGGAGATGCCGTCCTGGTCCGGCATCATGATGTCCATCAGCATGATGTCGGGCTTGCGCTTGGAGAGCGCCTCGCGCGCCTTGGCGGCGCTGGGGGCGCATTCCACGTCGAAGCCGCTCAGCCGCAGGGCCTGCTCGTAGAACTCGCAGACCGAGGCGTCGTCGTCGACGGCGAGGACCCGTTTCTTGTCGCTCATGTGCGTGTCCCAGTATAACCGCCTTCCGTCCAGCTGTCCAGGCTGAGCGAGGCCGGGGCGGACTTCCAGGCCAGGAAGCACAGGCCGGCCAGGGCGGAATCGAAGAGCACGGCCTGCAGGGGCGTGAAGTGGATGCCGTCGCCGAAGCAGCCGCAGTTCGGCAGTTCGATGCCGCGGGCCTGGACCGAGATCAGGGCGAACAGAAAGGCGCCGAACAGGGCGCCGGAGCCGGCGGCCGCGGCGCGCAGGCGGACCCCCAGGATCAGGGCCCAGCCCAGGAGGAGCTCCGCCCAGGGCAAAAACGCGGCGGCGCTCAGCAGCGCGTCCTTGGGGAGCAGGCCGTAGGAACCGATGACGAGGGCGAATTCCTCGGCCGGTCCGGCGGCCTTGGTGGCCCCGGCGTAGACCAGGACCGCGCCGACGATCAGGCGGGCGGCGACGCCGAGGACGGGGGGGACGCGGGCGCTCATCGCTTCAGCTCCTTGTCGACGTGGAGGGTTCCGCGCTCGGAGAGCTGCAGGGCGCCGACGAAGCGCTTGCCGTTGATGAAGAAGGTCGGGGTCGAGCCCACCCAGGCGTTCTCGCCGTCCTTGAGGTCGGCGGTCACGGCCGCGTCGGCGGAAGGCTCCTTGCGGCAGGCGAGCCAGGCCGCCTCGTCGAGCTTGATCTTCTTGGCGTAGGAGGCGAGCTTCGCCTCGGACTTCTCGCCGGTCCACTCCTCCTGCCGGTCGTAGAGCTCGTGGTGGTACTCCCAGAATTTGCCCTGACGTCCGGCGCACTCGGCGGCGATCGCGCCGGCGCGGGCGAAGCGGTGCATGCGCTCGAGCGGGTAGTGCTTGAAGACGAGGCGCACCTTGCCGTCGTAGAGCTTGAGCAGGTTGCGCAGCGGGGGCTCGGCGTAGCGGCACGCGGGGCATTCGAAGTCGGAGAACTCGACGATCACGACCTTCGCGTCGGCCGGTCCTTGGACGCGGAAGGCCGGCGCGGCGGGGGAGAACGGCTTGCGCGTCCCCCGCGCGACGCGGTAGGAGGCGAAGCTCGCGGCGAGCACGAGCGCGATCGAGACGATCCGGCGGGTCATGCGGTCCACGCCCCGATCATAGAAAATAAAGCGGCCCTCCCGCCTCAGGCGGAAGGGCCGCTCTTATCAAAGGACCGCGTTCGTCAGCGGACCAGCGGCGGCGCGACCGGAAGGCCCGCGCCCTGGCCGACGTCCGGCACGCCCGGCAGCTTCGTCGAGGCCGCCGCCAGCGCCGCCCGCGCCTGCTCCGGGGTCGCGCCCTTGTGGGTCGCGACGTAGAGCGCGGCCAGGCCCGCCACGTGGGGGGTGGCCATCGACGTGCCCGAGAGGGTGTCGTAGCCTCCGTCCATGTAGGTGGACTTCACGTCCACGCCGGGGGCGATCACCGCCACCGACGGCCCGCGGCTGGAGAACGACGCGAGCTTGTCCGCCGAGTCGGACGCCGCCACCGCGATCGCGCCGGGATAGGCGGCGGGATAGCCGACCGAGCCCCCGGAGTTGCCCGCCGCGGCGATCAGGACGACCCCGGCCTTGCGCATCGCCTCGACGGCGTCCGCCAGGGCCTGGTTGCCGCGGCCCGCGCCGAGGCTCATGCTGGCGATCTCCATCTTGTTCTCGACGGCCCAGAGCATGCCGGCGATGACGTCGTCGAAGGTGCCGGAGCCGTTCTCGTCGAGGACCTTCACGCCGTACAGGTCGACCTCGGGCGCGACGCCGACCACGCCCGCGGCGTCGTCCTTCGCGGCGATCGTCCCGGCGCAGTGCGTGCCGTGGCCGTTGTCGTCGTTGAAGGTCGCCGCGGTCGAGATCGCGTTCCAGCCTCCCTTGAGGATTCCGGAGAACTCCGGATGGGTCATGTCGATGCCCGTGTCGATGACCGCGAGCTTGACGCCTTTGCCCTTGGTCGCCGTCCACGCGGCGGGCGCCTGGACGCGGGTGATGCCCCAGGGCGTCTCCTGTCCCGGAGCGGAGGGCGCGGGCTGTCCGGGCGCAGGCGCGTCCTGCTTGGCCCGGGCCTTGAGCGCCGCGATGTCCTTGAGAAGGCCGGCGGCGGACGGAGCCGCGAAGTCGACGCCGCGGGCGTCGGGCGCGGCCAGCCAGTTGATCTTCGGATCCGGGTCGATGCGCTTGACCTCGGCCATGGCGCGCAGCCGCCCTTCGGCGACGCTGACCTGGGCGGTCTCGATGACGACGGCGTCGATCAGCGCCAGTTCGCGCACGATCTTGCCTCCGGCGGCCTGCGCGAGCGCGACGCGCTGGGCCTTGCTGGTCTGCGGCTGGAACACGACGATGCGGCGCTCGGCGAACGACGGGACGGCGACGGCGAGAAGCGACAGGGCCAGGAGCCCCGTCTTGGTGAAGACTCGAACCATGGTGTTGCCTCCGGGTGCGGCCGCCGCGACCCCTCGCGGCGTACGGCGATTTTCATATAGCATATTTTCTAGGACGCAAGTCCTATATTGATATAGGACCTTTGGGGAAGTTGTCCACGCCTGGGGATAACCTGTGGACGGGCCGTCGGAGGCGGGCTACTTCGAGGTGGCGACGAAGACGCCGTCCCAGTCCGCGGGAGGCGGCGCCTCGCGGAAGGCCGCGATGCGCTCTTCGTAGAGGCGGTAGAGCTTGGCGACGCCCCATTGCCCGCCGCTCAGCGCCTCGGCTTCCTTCATGAGGCGCTCGGCCGCGTCGAACCGGGCGGTGCGGTAGGCGGCCAGGAACTCCTTGTGCTTGGTCTCGAGCTTCTTGAACGGTTCCGAGTTCGCGACGTCGGCGCGGCCGATGAGGGAGTAGATGTTGACCGGCCTGGTCTTGCCCTTCACCTTGATGAGGTCGAGCTCGAGGGCGGCGTAATCGGGCGCCTTCTCGCGGGTGAGGGGGCCGATCACGACCTTGGCGCCGTAGGTCTTGGACTGGCCTTCGAGGCGCGAGGCCAGGTTGACGTCGTCGCCGAGGACGGTGTAGTCGACGCGCAAAGTCGAGCCCATGTTGCCGACGACGCAGGGGCCGGTGTTGAGGCCGGTCCCGATCTCGATCTTGGGCAGGCTGATCCCTTGGGCCTTGGCCTCCTCCTGCCACTTCGCGTTGAGCTCGGCCAGCTTCTCGTGCATCGAGAGCGCCGCCTCGCAGGCCTTGCGCGCGTGGTCGGGGACGTCGAGCGGGGCGTTCCAGAAGGCCATGATGCAGTCGCCCATGTACTTGTCGATCGTGCCGTCGTGGGCGAGGATGGTCTCCGTCATCGGCGTCAGGAAGTTGTTGATGAAGACGGTCAGGCCGTGCGGGTCGAACTTCTCGGAGATGGTGGTGAAGCCGCGGATGTCGCAGAAGTGGAAGGTCATCTCCCGCGTCTCGCCGCCGAGCTTGACGCCCTCGGGGTTGCCGGCGAGCTTCTCGACGACTTTGGGCGAGAGGTAGCGGCCGAAGGTGGCCGTGATCTGGCGCTTGTCGCCCTCGGTCCGCACGAAGCTGACCGCCGACCACGTCGCGTACACCGTGAACAGTCCGAGCGAGGGGAGCAGGGGATCGATGAGCCAGCGCCAGGCTCCGAACGCGTGCCAGGAGAGCCCGATCCAGCCCGCGATCGCCGCGAAGGCGACCGGTCCCGACCATGCCGCCCCGACGCGGCCGAGCAGGAGGAGGAGGAGGACGCCGAAGACGAGCAGAGCCGTGAACTCCGCGCCGAGCGCCCAGTCCGGCCGCACCAGGAAGGTCTGGGTGAGGATCTGCTCCGCGATGTTCGCGTGCACGTCGACGCCCGGGGCCGCCGGGTTCAGCGGCGTCGCGCGGATGTCCTTGAGGCCGAGCGCGCTGGTGCCGATCATGCAGATCGTGCCTTCGATCCGGGAGCGGTCGAAGTCCTTCTCGAAGAGCTTCCAGGCCGGGATCGTGCGGCTGCGCGAATCGGCCGTGTAGTACACCCAGATCGCGCCGTCGCCCGTGGTCGGGACCGTGTAATCCCCGACCTTGATCTTCACGATCCCCGTGTGCTCGCCGAAGGCCTGCTCGCCGCTCGCGCCGGAGGACTTCACCGAGAAGTTCTTGGCTCCCTGCGCCACGCGCAGCGCCTCCAGCGCGAACGCGGGCAGCAGATCCTTGTCGCGGCGGAAGATCAGGGGCGTGGAGCGGATGACCTGGTCGATCTCGGGACGGAAGCCGACGTTGCCCAGGCCCGCGGCCGCGGCCTCGAGAACGGGGAGGTTGGACACGGCGCCGTTGTTCTGGTCGAGGAACGCGAGCGGGCCGTCTCCGCCGTAGGCGAAGGGCGCCTTCACCGCCGGGCGCACGCCGTTGGCGTCGGGGATCAGGCCGAACCCGAGCACCGCGTTGCCTTCCTTCAGCGCCTTGGCGAGCAGCAGGTCGTGGTCGGGAAGCCGGGATACCCGCTGCTTGAGCGCGGCGAACTCGGCCGTGGAAGGCCAGGAGGAGGCGATGCGCGACGGCGAGGTGCGGTCCGGCTCGGAGAAGAAGATGTCGTAGGCGGTGACCGCGGCGCCCAGCTCGTGGAGGCGCCGCTGAAGGCGGGCGACCATGGTGCGGGGCCACGGGAACTGGCCCATGCGCGAGAGCGTCTCGTCGTCGAGGTCGATCACGCGCACGCCGGCGTCGGTCCACTCGCGCGGCTTGGACTGCTGGAAGGCGTCGAAGCAGCGGTGCTGCGCCCACTGCACCCAGGTGAAGCCGGAGACCTGGAGCGACAGCACGCAGGCCAGGGCCGCCGCGGGCAGGGCCCAATGCGTGCCCCGGGAGAGCGTCAGGCTTCCGCGGCGCAGCAGCTCGGCGGACGCGTTCTTCAGCGGCATGCCGCGATTGTAGGAAATCACGGGGAGGCTCGGCGGAGATGTGTTAGAATTCCGGCATGAAATTCTTCTTCATATTCCTTATTATGGCCGCCGCCCTGCCGGCCGCGGCCCAGAACGCCGGTCCCAACGTGGACCGCGAGAGCCAGGACTCCTCCCGCCGCGGCGCCGTCGAGAAGAAAGCCGCCGCGGCCGCGGACGCCGCCGCGTCGGCGGGCTCCGAGACGATCTCCTTCGAGGCCGTCCTCGCCGCGCCCGGCGACCTCGACCTCAACGAGCGTTTCGCGCGCCAGCAGATCGTCTCGGGCGACCTGCGCGGGGCCGTCACCACCCTCGAGCGCATTCTGATCCTGGCTCCGGAACGCGACCGCACGCGCCTGCTCTACGCCGCGGTGCTCTACCGCCTCGACGCCCTGCAGGACTCCGAGCGCGAGCTGCGCCAGGTGCTCGCGCGCCAGGCCTCCGGCGCGGTCCACGACGAGGCCGCCGCCTACCTCAAGCTCATCGAGTCCCGCCGCCGCAAGACGCATTTCGACGCGCGGGTCTCCCTCGGCTTCGGCTACGACGACAACCGGAACTCGGCCCCCGACGGCGACCGCAACCTCTTCCTCGGCGTGCCCGTCGTGCTCAACCCCAATTCCCGCCGTCAGGACGACACGAACGTGACGTTCGCCGGCGGCCTCGGCGTGACGCGGGAGTTCGGCGGCGCGCGGCCGCAGAAGGCGATGCTCAACTTCGGGTACTACCGGGGCGAGCAGACCCGCATCAACACCCTCGACCTGCAGGCCTACGCGGTCTCCGGCGGCTTCGGCCTGCGCTGGCGCGGCTGGGAGCTGGCTCCGGCGGCGGGCTTCGATCACGTCCTGCTGTCCCAGGCGACCTTTTTGCGCAACGCGTGGCAGGGCGCCCGGCTCTCGCGCCTGGTGCGCCCGCGCGTGCAGGCCTACGCGGACTTTCGCCACGACGGCCAATCCTTCGAGAACACGCGGCAGGTGACCACGGGCGACGACCGCACCGGCGGGCAGTGGGACTACGCCGTCGGCGCGAGCTGGGTCGCGACGCCCAGGGATCGCCTCGGCATCGCGCTCGGCCACCGGCGCAAGTACGCGAAGGCCGTGGCGTTCGCGTACCGGCGCGAGTCTCTGACCCTCGACTACGTCCGCCTGCTCGGGCGGGGCTCTTTCCTGGCGGCGGGGTTCACCGCCCAGTTCGACCGCTACGATCGTCCCGACGTCACGATCAGCTCGCAGGGCCGCCAGGACGACGCGGTCATCGGCAGCCTCCTCCTCGGCACGCCGCTCAAGAACTTCTGGGCGCCGCTCGAAGGCTTCACCGGCACGGTCGGCGTCGAACGCTTCCAGCAGACGTCCAACCTGCTCAACTACGACTACTCGAACAATCGCCTGAGCGCGATGGTCTCCTACAAGTGGGGTATCTGATATGAGAAAACTCCTCGCCGCCGTCCTCGCCTTCTCGTCCGCGGCCAACGCCGCGACCGTCGCGGCGCCCGTCAACATCGGCGTCGCCGCCGCCGTGCGCGGCTCGGTCAAGGCCGCCGCTCCCGGAGCCGCCGGACGGGTGGTGGAGACCGGCAAACCCGTCTACGCCAAGGACCGCGTCACGACCGGACCGGAGGGGAAGCTCCAGATCCTCCTCCTCGACCAGACCAGCTTCACCATCGGCGCCAACAGCGAGATGGTGCTCGACGAATTCGTCTACGATCCGAACACCAATGCGGGCAAGGTCTCGGCCACCATCGCCAAGGGCGCGTTTCGTTTCGTGACCGGCAAGGTCGCGCGCCGCGAGCCTTCGAACATGAAGGTGGGCACGCCCGTGGGCACCATCGGCATCCGCGGCACGATCGCGGGCGGCGCGGTGGACGGCCAGGAGGGCACCTTCGTCCTCCTCGGTCCGGGCTCGGACAACAACGCCGACGAAAAGGCGGGCGGCATCTCGGTGGGCAACGAGAAGGGCTCCCAGAACGTCGAGCAGGACGGCTGGGGCGTCACGGTCAAGGCCGGCGAAGCGCCGAGCGAGCCGTTCAAGCTCTCGCAGTCCCAGCTCGACGGGATCCTCGGCGGCACCGGTTCGGCGCCGCCCGCGGGCGCCTCGGGCTCCGGCGACGACGGCGCGGGCGGGGACTCCGCGTCTTCCTCGTCCGGCGAGGACACCGCCGCGGGCAAGAGCACGGCCGGCGACGCGTTCGCCGCCGCGGATTCCGCCCAGGGAGACGTGTCCCAGTTCGCCGCCCAGCAGTTCGGCCTGCCGACCACGGCCAAATGGGCCGACGTCATCGCCATCAACTCGGGCCAGGGGACGTATTCCGGATCGGCGTCGATCTTCAGCTGTCCGGGCGGCGGCGCGTGCTCCGGCGCCGCGGTCGGCACGATGGAGTTCACGATGCTCATCGATTTCGGCGCGAAGACTCTCGGCGGCGGCAGTTCCTCGATCTCGCACACGTTGGGCGGCAGCGGCACGATCATCTCTCAGAGCTACGCGGGACTCTCCGGAGACGCGACGAAGAGCCTGACCATTTCCGGCGGCGGCACTTGGAACAACTCGCCGAACTTCGACACGACCGTCAAGCTTCTGAACGCGGGCGGCGTCACCGCCGGACAGGCCAGCATCGACGTGCGTTGGCAGACCAGTTCCGGTCAGCCGATCTACGGCGGCCAGATCAGCGGCGGCCTGCAGCAGTGATCAGGGCCGGCCGAGCGCGCGGCGGACCTCGGCGAGGTTCGCCCGCGCGCCGGCGTCGCCCGGCGCGAGCCCGACGGCGCGGCTGAGACGGGCCTCGGCCTCCTTCAGCCGCCCCAGGCGCGCCAGCTCGTTGCCCGCGTTCATCCACGCGCGCGCGAAAGCGGGATCCCGGCGAACGGCTTCCTCGAAGGCGGCCAACGCCTCGCGGCGGCGCCCCAGCGCCGACAGCGCGTTGCCCCGGTTGTAGGGCGGCGCCTGCCAGTCCGGCGCGAGCTCCGCGGCGCGGGCGAGGGCCGCCTCCGCGCGGGCGTGTTCGCCGGCGCGCGAGAGCGCGACGCCCAGGTTGTTGAGGATCTTGGGGTCGTCGAAATCCAGCCGCGCCGCCTGCTCCAGCCGCTTGAGCGCCTCCGCTGAGCGCCCCATGCCCTCGAGCGCGGCGGCCAGGTTGTAGTGGACCGTCGCCAGTCCGGGATCGGCGGCGACCGCCGCGCGCAGGAGACGCTCGGCTTCCTTCCAATCCCGCCGTCCGACCGCGTCGGCGCCGAGATTGTTGAGCTGCTGCGCCAAGGTCGGATCGAGCGCGACGGCGGCGCGCTCCTCGGCCAGGGCCCGGTCGATCAGGTTCGCGCGGCGGTAGTAGGAGGCGAGGTTCACGCGGGGGAGGATCGACGCCGGGTCGACGGCGAGCGCCCGGCGCCACAGCGCCTCGGTTCCGCTCCACCACGTCGCGGCGCGCGCGGTCAGGCCGGCGTGCAGGACGAGCAGGAGCGCGGCCGCGGCGGAGGCGGCGGCTCGCCGCCGCGGCTCGCGGCGCGCCGCCAGCAGCGCC
>CAZURZ010000038.1:0-20105 GCA_964623465.1 uncultured Elusimicrobia bacterium | reverse complement strand
ACCGCCTGCGGCTTGCCCTCGCCCGGCGCGCCGCCCTGCGCGCGCGCCAGCGCCTTCTTCAGGCTCGCGCCCTCGCCGCCGCCGCCCCGCACCAGCTTGGGGCGGGGCAGGAAGACGGCGTCGACGCGCATCACCGCGCCCTTGTCGAGCGGCACGCGGCGCAGGTTGCGCTCGAAGACGGCGAGCGGATCGGCGGGCTCGGGCTCGGCGCCCGCGCCCGCCGCGTCTTCCGGGGCCTCGCCGGGCCTGGCCGCGCGCTTGCCGCCGGCGTAGGACACCGACAGCTGCAGGCCCGAGCCGTCCGACTCCGGCGTCAGATGGAACGCCTCCGCGAGCGTGGCGCGCGCCTTCTTGGCCTCGCCCGCCTTCAGCTGCAGGCGCGCCAGGCGCATGCGGGCGACCGAGTCCCCGGGCTTGAGCGAGACCGCGCGCTTGAGCGTGGCGGCGGCGGCCTTGTCCTCCTTCAGACGCTCCTCGGCGCAGCCGAGCTCGAGCATCGCGTCCTCGTAAGACGGCTCCAGGCGCACCGCCTCGCGCAGCTGCTCGGCGGCGTCGGCGTCGCGCCCGAGCTTGCGGTAGAGCTGGCCGAGTTGGAAGCGGTACAGAGGATTCTTCTTGTCGAGATCGATGGCCTTGCGGAACAGTTCCAGGGCGCCCGGCACGTCGCCGCGCGTCTCGCGGATCGAGCCCAGGTTCATCTGCGCGTCGGCGCGCGATGGATCGAGCTCCGTGGCCTTGCGGAAGGCCGCTTCCGAAGCCGGGCCCTCTCCTTTCCACGCGTAGGAGATGCCGAGCAGCAGGTAGGCCTGCGCGCTGTCCGGATCGAGGCCGAGCGCGGTCCGGTAGGAGCCGATCGACTCGTCGACCTGCCCGTTCCAGTACTGCGCGACGCCCAGGAGCATGTGCGCGGTCGGATTCTTGGGGTCCGCCGCGACCGCGCGGCGCATCTCCTGCAGAGCCAGCTCGTAGCGCTTCTCCTCGATGTAGCGGTGCCCCTGACGCATGCCCCGCATCGCCTGCGCGGCCATGATCTGGTCCCACACCGTCTCCTGACCGGGCTCGGTCTTCTCGGCGCGGACGGGCGCCGGGAACGCCGACCAGCACGCCGCCAGCGCGAACGCTCCGAGGACGGCGCGCAGGCGGGGAAGAGCGGCCCGCAGGGCCTTGCCGCGATGGGAGACCGCGTTCTTCTCGTCGGCGCCGAGCTCGGCGAGCGTGCGCCCGTCGGGCAGGAGGAACAGAGGATCGTAGCCGAACCCGTTCGTCCCGCGGGGAGCGTCCGCGATCGCCCCGTCGAGGCGGCCCTCCACGAATTCGACCGCCCCGGAGGGATCGGACAGCGCGAGCACGGTGCGGAAGAAGGCGGCGCGGTCGGGCTTGCCCGCCATCTCCGTCTCGAGCTTGCGGCAGTTGTCGGCGTACGTGCACCCGGGCCCCGCCCAGCGCGCGGAGATCACCCCCGGCGCGCCGCCCAGCGCCCGGACGAACAGGCCCGAGTCGTCCGCCAGCGCCCACGTCCCGCAGGCGCGCGCGGCTTCGACCGCCTTCTTCTCCGCGTTCCCTTCCAAGGTGGGACGATCCTCGACCGTCTCCGGAAAGGGAGGGAAGGCGTCGAGCGAAGCGATCCGGGAGGCGCCGGCGCCCAGCAAGCGCGCGATCTCCCCCGCCTTGTGGGCGTTGCGCGTCGCGAGCACGAGTCGGGCCGGATGGCGGGACAAGGGGCGAAATGTTATCATTTTCGCGTGAGACGGCTCCTGACCGCCCTGCTGGCCCTCGCGCTGCTCGCTCCGTCCGCGTGCCGCCACCGCGTCGAGGACGACGACCTCTCCGATCACGCCGTGAAGGCGCGCATCGAGTCCGTGCTGCGCGGCCGGCGCGATCTCGATCTGAAGTACGTGACCATCGACGTCAACGCGGGCGTCGCCACCATCTCCGGCATCGTGCCGACCCAGGACCAGCACCGCATCATCCGCCGCCTGGCCGCCGGCGTGCGCGGCGTCGACCAGGTCTTGAACAACCTCGTCATCCAGGAATGAACGAGGCTCGCCTCAAGGCGAACCTGCTGGCCTGGTACCGCGCGTCCAAGCGCGACCTCCCCTGGCGCCGCGACTCGGACCCCTACCGCGTGTGGGTCTCCGAGATCATGCTCCAGCAGACCACCGTGGCCGCGGTGACGCCCAAGTACGAGGCCTTCCTGCGCCGCTTCCCGGATATCGCGGCCTTGGCGCGCGCGGGAGAAGACGAGGTGCTCGCGGCTTGGGCGGGCTTGGGGTATTATTCACGCGCGCGCAACCTGCGCCGCGCCGCCCAGGCCGTCGTCGCCGAGCACGGCGGCGTCTTCCCATCCTCCGAGGACGCCGTGCTCGCGCTGCCCGGGATCGGCCGCTACACGGCGGGAGCGATCCGCTCCATCGCCTTCGGCGAGCCGGCGCCTCTCGTCGACGGCAACGTGGTCCGCGTGTTCGCGCGCCTGTTCGGCCTGAGAGGCCGCGCCAAGGACCCCGCCTTCATCAAAACGATGTGGCCGTTGGCCGAGCGCCTCGTGGACCGCGCCGCGCCGGGCGACTGGAACCAGGCCCTGATGGAGCTCGGCGCGACCGTGTGCGCGCCGGAGTCGCCCGCGTGCGGCGCCTGCCCCGTGTCCAGGGACTGCGCCGCGTTCGCGAAAGGCCTGCAGGAGAAGCTCCCCCTCCCGGAGGCGCGGCGAGAGCCGCGGCCGGTGGCGTGGACGTGCCTGTGGATCGAGAAAGGCGGGAAGGTGCTCGTCTGGAAGCGCTCCGCGCGGGAGCGCCTGCTGAAGGACCTCTGGGGGCTGCCCGAGGCCGGCCGCGTGAATGCCTCCCGCGGACGCGTGCTGGCGACGGCCGCGCACTCGATCACGCATCACGCCCTGCGGGTCACGCTGAAGGAAGGGCGGCTGCGGGGAAGGGTCCCGCCCGAGGCGAGATGGGTCGCGAAGGCGGACCTGCGGGATTACCTGGTCTCGTCGCTGTGGCTGAAGCTGCTCAAAGCTTCGGCTTGAAGCCGGCCAGCGCGGCCTGGAACGCCTTGCGTTGGGCCGCGTCGATCGAGCGCGGCGCGGAGTAGACGAGCAGGTAGAAGCCTTTCGCGGCGGGGACCGCGACGTGCTCCTCGCGCATGGCGACTTCCTTGGGCGCGATGCTGTCGGGAGCGGCGTAGTCGAAGGTGTCCCGAACCACGCGCAGCGACTTGCGCCCGGCCGCGCCCGAGGACTCCACGGGGCCGGTCCGCCAGCCCTTCAAGGGCACGGACGACGGGGCGCTCAGACGCGCCATGTAGGCCTCCGGCGTGCGGTAGAGCGCGTGATCGGGGCGCACGTAGCGCACGATGATGCGCGCGGGCAGGCCCTCGGCGGCGGGCCCGGTCAAGGTCGCTCCGTCGCTCTTGTTCTCGGAGGTCCAGCCGGCCGGCAGCGCCAGCTCGAAGGAGGCGTCGACGACGGCCGGCCGCGCGGTCTTGGCGGCGGCCTTGGGCGCGGCGGAAGCGCCTAGAACGGCGGCCAGCAGAAGTCCGATCGCGGTCATCTGTCCTCTCCTCCCGGCGGCGGCGGCTCGGCGTTCGTACGGCCGCCTCCGCCCTTCATCACCGACTCGTAGCGTTCGCCCGTCGTCGCGGCGAAACCCTCGCGCCGCCGTCGGATCAGATTATAGTATTTGGGCGCGTCCAACGCCCCCCGCCGGCTCGTCTCGAGGAAGGTCCGCAGCGAGGCCGTCGAGGCCCGCTTCACGCCGTCCGAGAACGACTGCCGCGAGGGGTAGTCTTCGGCCAGCGACGGGCCGCGCTCGAGCGCGCTCCTCGCCGCCGCGGCGAGGCCGTCCCGCCGCTTGAGTTCGCCCTCGATCTCGCCCGCGACGGAGTTGTGGTTCAGGATATGGCACCAGGCCGCGCCTTCGTTCGAGTAGATCTCGGGATAGTGCGTGTTCGGCACGACGTATTCGAACCAATCGGGCCCGTGCTCCTCCATCGCGCGCGCCCGGCTGAGCCCGGCCTTGAGCACGTCGGAATGCCCGCCCTCGCGCGCGGCGAAATCCGCGAAGCGCCTGTCGGTCTTGAGCTTCTCGAGCAGGAACAGCGCCTGGACCTGGAACGCCTCGACCTCGTCGCTCTGCACGTAGTTGCGCGGCATCTTCTGCTCGCGCGACCAGACGTCCTGGCGGTGATGCTGGGCCTCGTGCACGAACGTGCCGACCAAGGTGCGCGCCAGGTCCGCGATGAGCTCGGGGTCCTTCATCACGGCGTCCACGGACAAATCCCGCGATTTGATGTACTGCTCGACGTAGCGCTCGTTGAAGTAGAGCGTGTCGCCGCCGTGCCTGTACCAGCCGAGGGCGGCGTAGCTCGTCGTCGTGAACGTGACGGTCAAGGGCGTCTTCGCGTAGAACTCCTTGAGATCGGCGCCGGCGAAGGTGTTCTCGGTCTCCCGGAGCAGGGCCGTCTTGAGCATCTCCGAGACCACGCCGCGGCTGCGGTCGTCGAAGCGCTGTCCGTCGCGCGGCGGAGCGGCGGCGAGCAGCTCGCGGGAGGCGCCGCCGCCGTTCTCGAAGAGCTTCGCCAGGGCGGCGAGGCGGGCCTCCGGGGAGGCGGCGCTCGTCGCCTCCGCGAGCAGGGCCTGCTGCCGCTTGTCGGCGCCCTTGCCGACCTTCGCGCGCGCCTCGACCAGGGAGGCGACGGCCTGAGCCGCCTCGTCGCCGCGGTTCCAGACCTCGCTCAGCTCGTGGTTGCCCAGGACGTCCGAGACCGCCTGGGCGCGGGCGTAGTAGCCGGCCAGCGCCTTCTCGCTGCCCGGATTCACCTTCAATAGGAATCCGCGCTCGGCCAGCGCCCATTCGCGCATCAACTCGTGGCGCTGCGCGAACGTCAGCCGGGACCACGCGGCGTCCTTCTTCTTGCCCTTGACCCAGTCCTTCTGCGCGGGCGTCAGCGCCTCCCACGACCACAGCGCGCGGGCGATGGCGGGAAATTTGGCTTCGTCCAGCCAGGACATGTTCTTGCGCGCCCACGCCGTGAACCTTGCCGCGTCCAGGCAGAACGCGCAGCCTTGGCGGTCGAGAATCCCGAGGCGGATCGAGCGCGCGTTCGCCGTGCCCATCAGCAGGCCCTTCATGTCCGACAGCTCGGCGGCCCGCGCGAACACCCGCTCATAGAGGAGGCCGTCGTTCAATTCGAGCCGCCGCTGCCCCGCGGCGTCGCTCAGGAAGGCTTCGGCCGCGTTCAGATCGTTCTCGAGCAGGATCGCGTCGTAGCCCGCGCCGGCGGCGCGGCCCGTCTGAAGCGGGGGCGCGGTCTCGACCGTCCCGCCGAAAGCGGGGGCGACCGCCAGGAGGAGGGCGGCCGCGATCAGGCGGAGGACGGGGTTCGGGGAGCGGGACATCGGGGTTCTCCCTTCGGGAGCATAGCCCCGGGACCGCTCGTTTTCAAGGGGAAAAGCCGCCGCCGGGCGTTACTTTATTTTTACCCCCTCCTTACCGAATCCTATCCGGCCTGTAATCACCTCCGGGCGGTCCGGGTCTACACTGCGGATATGAGCTGGGTACTGGTGATCGAAGACGAAGAGGACATCTCGAGCTTCCTCAAGTACATCCTCGAGAACGAGGAGTTCGTCGTGAAGACGGCGGGAAGCCTCGCCGAGGCGCGGACGCACTTGAAGGACGAGCAGCACCTCCCCCACGCGGTGCTGCTCGACCGCGGCCTGCCGGACGGCGACGGCCTGGAGATCTGCCGCGAACTCAAGGGCGCGGGGCCCAAACCCGCGGTCCTGGTGCTGAGCGCCCGCAAGAACCCCGAGGAAGTGAAGGAAGGCCTCGCGGCGGGCGCGGATCACTACATCACGAAGCCCTTTCAGTTCATGGACGTGATCGCCCGCCTGCCGGAAGCGGCCTAGTCCGGAGCCGGGACCACGTCGAGGCGCGCCTTCAGCGCCACGGCCCGCAGGCGCTCCTGCTCGGCCGCGTCGCGCGGACGCTCCGGGGGCGTCCACCGCGCGGCCGGAATCTCCTCCTCGAACCCCTTGAGCCGCGTCAGCTCCCTCGGCGCGCCCCCGATCAGGGCCGCCGCCTCGGGATCGGCCGCGATGCCCCCCGAGAGCAGGGCCTGGCCGTCGCCGGCGAGGCGCATCAGGCGCGCCGCCGCGTTGACCGTGTTGCCGAACCAATCGACCTCGCCGCCGCGCTCCTCGCGCAGGGCGCGGCCCCAACTGGCCCCCACGCGGGCCTGGAAGAGATGCCCGAGCGGCGCCGCGCGGCGGAGATCCTCGAGACCGCCGAGGATGTCCGCCGCCGCGCGCGCCGCCGCGGCCGGAGAGGCGAAGCTCGCCATCACGGTCTCGCCCTCGGTCTTGACCAGCTGGCCGCCGTGGCGCTCGATCGCCGCACGCGCGTGCGCGTGGAACGCCTTCACCGCGGCGTAGGCGCGCCGGCGGCCGTAGCGCTCGTAGGCGGAGCTCCAGCCCGTGAGAGCGGCGAACATCGTCGCGCGGATTTCGACGCGGGATTCGCCTGCCGGACGCGCGCGGCCGGGCGGCCCCGCGGCCGCGGCCGGCGCGTCCTTCGGGCGCGAGTCGGTCGCGATCACGCCGGGTTCGGCGCGGGCCGCGAGCTTGAGCGCCTTCTCCACCGGGCGGCCGTAGATCTCGGGCCGCTCTCCGGTCGCGTCGACCAGCACGCGCCCCGCGTGCGCGGCGAGGCGCAGCTCGGGAATCTCCGGGTCCGCGGCGCGGCGCGCGGCCGAGTCGGCGCGGATCGCCTCGGCGGCCGCGAGCGCCTGAGAGTAGGTGGGGAAGGCGACGAGCGCTCCGTCGCCGAGGCGCCGGATCACGCGGCCGTCGTAGGCCGCGGCCTGGGCCTCGGCTCCGTCGAGCGTGGAGCGCAGCAGGGCGTGCGCGGCCTTCACGCCCGCGGAGAGGTGCAGGCGCGTCGAATCCTTCGCGTCGTAGACGAGCAGGCCGACGCCGCGGCGCTCGTACACCCCCGCCTGCGGCCGGAGGTCGAGCGGAGCGGGCGCGAGCGGGCCGGCGAGCGAGGGCGCCGGCAGGAGCGCGGACAACGCCGGCGCCGGCGCGAGCGCCGGCGCGCCCGGCGTCCGGAGCGCGAGAGCCTCGGCCGGACGCGCGGGCGCCTCGACGACGACGGCGGCCGGCGCGGAGCCGGCGGCCAGGCACAGGAGAAGCGCGGCGCGCATGACGCTAGTGTAGCGCGTTCCGTCCGGCGGCCGTCAGCGTCGAGAGCCCGGATTTGTGATACCATTGGACCCATGAGAATCCTGGGTCTTTCGGCCTGCCTCATCGCCGCCTCCGCCTGCGCCTCCGACTTCGCGACGGACCTCGACCTGCCCGCTCCTCCGGCGGACGTCTGGGTCACCGTCGACATGGCCGACCTGGCCGCGCCCGGCTTTCCGCTGTCCGGAGAGCCCGTCGCCGAGGCCGGCGGCGCCGCGGTCTACCGCGCGAAACCCGACATGCTGCCCGTGCTCGCCCAGTGGACGCACGACAACTTCCGCCGCTGCGGCGGCTTCTTCGCGCACGAGACCAAGGCCTCGGCGCTCGCGGCCCTGCGCCCGACCGCGGCCGCCCCGGGCGGCCCGTATACGCTCGATCAGCAGGCGGTCGTCGCGCCGATGGCCGCCGCCGTGCGCGAGGAGAACATCCGCGCGACGATCTCCGCGCTCTCGGCCTTCCACAACCGCTACTACCAGTCCGACACCGGGGTCGAGGCCGCGCGCTGGATCAAGAACCGCTGGGCCGCGCTCGCCGCGGGAATCCCCGGAGCCACGGCCGAGCTCGTCGCCCACTCGTGGAAGCAGCCGTCCGTGATCCTCACCATCCCCGGGGCGGAGAAGCCCGAGGAGATCGTCGTGCTCGGCGGCCACCTCGACTCGATCGCGGGCTGGGGCGGCTCCTCGGGCGCCCGCGCGCCCGGAGCCGACGACAACGCCTCGGGCATCGCGACGATCACCGAGGCTCTGCGCGTGCTGGCCGAATCCGGGACGCGCCCCAAGCGCACCATCCAGTTCATGGGCTACGCCGCCGAGGAGGTCGGGCTGCGCGGCTCCCAGGACATCGCGTCGAAGTACGCGGCCGCGGGCAAGAGGGTGGTCGGCGTGATCCAGTTCGACATGTCGAACTTCGCCGGGTCGGGCGGGAAGATATTCCTGCTGAGCGACAACGTCGACCCCGCCTTGAGCGCCTTCACGGGCAGGCTGATCGACGCGTACGCGGGGGTGCCGCGCGCCGAGACGCGCTGCGGCTACGGCTGCTCCGACCACGCCTCGTGGACGAAGAAGGGCTTCCCCTCGGCGATGGCCTTCGAGGCCGCCTTCGACGACAGCAACCAGGCGATCCACACCGAGCGCGACACGCTGGCGACGTCGGGCGGGACCGCGGCGCACTCGGTGCCCTTCGCCAAGCTCGCCGCGGCGTTCGCGGTCGAGCTCGCGAAGGCCATGCCGGCGTCCGGCAAGGTCGCTTCGCGCTGAATTCGGAAGGACATCAATATCCGCCGGGGCGAGTCCCGTCAGCCTTTGGACAGCGGCTTGGGCCAGCCGTCGAACACGAACAACTCGCCCGCGTCGGTCGCGCCGGGTTTGGCGTCCTCGTAGCGCACGAGCGCCAGACCCGCGCCGTCCGAGACGCTGGTCACCCTCCCGATCTCTTTGCGATCGCGGAAGACGGGCTCCCCGGCGACGGCCTTGCCGCGATAACCCATCAGAATCTTGTTCACGTGCCCGCGGAACACGATGCGCGACACGGTCTCCTGCCCCATGTAGCAGCCCTTGGTCATCGAGATCGCCGCCTCTTGGCGCGCCTCGAGCGGCAGGGAGTCGGCGTTCATATCGGCGCCGAACCAGGGGAAGCCCGCCGCGACGCGCAGGGCCTGGAACTCGCCGTCTGACAGCGGCTCGGCGTCTTCGGGCGGATCGACGCCGAGCAGCAGGCGCGCAGGCTCGCAGAGCCTCGGCCACGGCAGGCCCCGCGAGAAGCCCTCGCCGACGATCACCCAGGCCTGCTCGGAGCGCAGGGGCTTCAGCGCGGACTCGGAGAGCATGATCTTCTTCTCGAACGCCGCCAGGAAGCCGATCGCGGCCGCGGGCCGCGTGACGGCCAGAACGGTCTCGGGCGTCTCCTGGTACAGCTCGCAATCGGCGACGAGCAGCCCCTTCGGGGTGAGCACGCAGGCGGGCAGGCACGCGCCCGGGGCGAGCGTGTTGATATCCGCGGTGACGAGGCCCTGCAGGAACGTCTTCACGTCCTTCCCGTGGAACCGGAAGAAACCCCAGGCGGACACGTCGTAGGCGCGCAAAGCCATGTCCCGATTATAGCGGATTCGCTAGAATGGGCCGATGAAGAGAGAGCTCGCCTTCCTGCTCGACATGGACGGCGTCGTCTGCGACAACATGCCCGCGCACGAGCGCGCCTGGACGGGGTTCTTCAAGACGAAGGGCATCGACCTCGAGCTGCGCGAGTTCCGCGAGAAGACGATGGGCATGCCCACCCGCGAGGTCCTGCGCTACTACCTCAAGCGCGAGGTCACGCTCGAGGAAGCCGAGGCCTGCGCCGTGTTCAAGGAGAACCTGTACCGCGAGCTGTACCTGCCCGACCGGGCGCCCGCGAAAGGACTGCTGCCGTTCCTCAAGGGCTCGCGCGCCGGGGGCTACCGCGTCGGCCTCGGCACGGGCTCCAAGAACGACAACGTGGCCTTCATCCTGGACGGCCTGTCCCTGCGCCCGTGGTTCGACGCGGTGGTCGACGGCGGGATGGTGACCAGGGGCAAGCCCGATCCGCAGACCTTCCTCCTGCTGGCCGAGAAGCTCGGCGTGCCGCCGCAGCGCTGCGTGGTGTTCGAGGACAGCCTGCTGGGAGAGGAGGCGGCCCGCAGGGCCGGCATGCCCGTCGTCGCGCTCACGACCTCGCACCGCGCCGACGAGTTCAAGCATGCGGCGATCCGCGTGCCCGACTTCCGGGACGTCACCGCGGCCAAGGCCGCCGCCCTGTTATGTTAGAATCGGGCCGATGAAGCTCGTCACCTTCGAGGTCGCGACGCCGCTCGGCCCCGTCGAGCGCCTGGGCGCCGTCCGGGGCGGGACGATCGTCGACCTGAACCGGGCCGCCTCGCTCCTTTATAAGGCCCAGGGCAAGGCGCAGCCGGAGAAGAGGGCGGACTACTTCGTGCCGCCGTGCATGCTCGGCCTGCTCGACGGCGGCAAGGAGGCCCTGCAGGAGGCGCAAACCGCGCTGAACTCCCTGAAGGGCTCCCCCGCCGGAATCGTCTGGGACGCCGCCAAGGTCCGCCTCAAGGCTCCGCTCCCCCGCCCGCGCTCCCTGCGCGACTTCTTCGCCTTCGAGGATCACGCCAAGGCCGGCGCGAAGCGCCGCAACGAGCCCATGCAGAAGGAGTGGTACGACCAGCCGGTGTTCTACAAGGGCAATCCGCGCTCCATCTACGGCCCCGGCGACGCGATCCCCTGGCCCGCCTTCACCCGCAAGCTCGACTTCGAGTTCGAGATCGCCGCGGTGATCGGCGCTCCCGGACGCGACATCCCCGTGGCCGAAGCGTCGCGTCACGTCGCCGGGTACATCGTCATGAACGACTGCTCGGCCCGCGACATCCAGCGCAATGAGATGGCCTGCCGCATGGGCCCCGCCAAGGGCAAGGACTTCGCGACGGTCCTCGGCCCCTGGCTCGTGACCGCCGATGAATGGAACGGCCGCATCCCGGAGCTCAAGGTGCGCGTCAACGGCAAGGAGTGGAGCCGCTCCAGGGGCGTCCAGCCGTACTGGAAGTTCGCCACGATGATCTCGCACGCGTCCCAGGGCGAGGACCTCCTGCCCGGAGACCTCCTGGGCTCGGGAACGTATTTCACGGGCTGCGGTCTGGACATGGGCCGCTGGCTCAAGCCCGGAGACAGGATCGAACTCGACGCCGGACCGCTGGGCACGCTGAAGAACGTCGTGGGCAGGCCTTCGGGGACGAAGCACCTCGTGTACGGCAGGAACGGGAGGCTGAAGACATGAGCGTCATCCTGACGCGAGGACGGGTCCCCCGCACGCCGCACACCGAATTCTATTCCGAACCGGACGTCCTCGCGCTGGAGGAGATTCACGGCGCCGCCGGTTTTTCGGGGCCCTTTTCCCGCAAGTACCACTACCGCAAATATCCGACCCAACAGGTGCAGCCGCCGCACCGCCTGCCGCTCGATCTGCGGCCGCAGCCCATGCCGCACCAGCCTCTCCAGCCGTGGCATCTGCGAACCGGCCGCATCAAACCGCACGGCGACATGATCAGCGGGCGCGTGCCGCTCGTGTACGGCGCCTCGACGGCGGTCAGCGCCGCGCGCTTCCAGAAATCCTGCCCGGCCGGCCGCTTCTTCCGCAACGGCGACGCCCACGAACTTTGGTTCGTCCAGGAAGGTTCCGGCCTCCTCGCCTCGGAGTACGGCCTGCTCCCGTTCAAGAAAGGGCATTACGTCTCGATCCCGAAGGGCACGACCTACCGCGTCGAGCTGGAGAGCGAGGATTGCTGGCTCATGATCGTCGAGTCGCGCCGGCCCATCCAGTTCGCGCCCCAACATTTGAATCCGTTCGGCCAGGCGACCTTGTCCGCTCCGGTCGTGGAGACCGAGATCGGCCAGCCCGAGTTCCGCCCCCCGCGAGACGAGGAGGGCCTGTTCCGCGTCTGGACCAAGCACGGCGGCGGCTTCGTCACGGAGCTCTTCCTCGGCCATCACCCCTTCGATTTGATCGGCTGGGAGGGCGCGCTCTACCCCTACACCTTCCATACCGACGACCACCACCCGCTCGCGCGGCGCATCCACACCGCCCCGCCCGTGCGCCAGACCTTCCAGTCCGGAACGGCGCCGCGCGACGGTTTCTCGATCTGCACGTTCAAGGGGCAGATCGAGGGCTGGCACCCGCTCGACATCCCGGCCCCCTACGCGCACTTCAACGTGGACTCCGACGAGGTGATGTTCTTCTCGAACACGAGCTACGGAGCGCGCAAAGGGCTCGTCGAGCCGGGCTCGTTCACCTTCCACCCCGCCTCACTGCCGCACTCGCCGCACGGCATGGCCGCCAAGCGCTCCTTCGCCGAACGGGGCAAGCTCTCCGACTACCTCGCGGTGATGCTCGACACCTTCTACGAGCCGCTCTCGGTCGCCAAGCAGGCGCTGGGCATCGCCGAGAAGGACTACCCGACGAGCTGGAACAGGGACACGCAGGGGATTTCGGCGGCCTGATGGAGCTCGACCCGCTGTCGCTCGCCGTCCGCGACCGCTACCAGCTGCTGATCGCGACGATCCTGCCCCGCCCGATCGCCTGGGTGAGCACGATCTCCCCCGAGGGCGTCCCCAACCTCGCGCCGTTCTCGTTCTTCACGGGCATCGCGGCCAACCCGATGTCGGTGTGCTTCGCTCCGGTCAACGACCGGAACGGGAAGAAGAAGGACACCCTCGTCAACGCCGAGAAGACGAAGCAGTTCGTCGTCAACATCGCCAACGAGGGCAACGTCGAGAAGATGAACCAGACCTCCGCCGCCTACCCGTACGGCGTGTCCGAGTTCGAGAAGGCCGGCCTGACCGCGCTGCCCTCCACGATCGTCAAGCCGCCGCGCGTGAAGGAGAGCCCGGTGTCGATGGAGTGCGAGGTGCTCCAGATCGTTCACCTCGCCGAAGGCGCGCTCGCCGGAAACCTCGTGATCGGCAAGGTCGTGCGCTTCCATTGCGACGAAGCGGTCTGGAACGGCGGCAAGCTCCGCCACCAGGACCTCAAGACGGTCGGCCGCATGGAGGGCATGTGGTACGCGCGCACGACCGACGCCTTCGAACTGCCGCGCCCGGAGCTCTGACATGAAGAAGCAGCTCTTCCACAATTTCGTCGTCGACCACATGACTTTTTTGGTCGAGCCCGATCTCTACAAGCAGACCTACGCCCTGTTCCGCATCGTCTTCGGCGTGAGCCGCGAGGATCTCATCTACGAGAAGCGCTCCAACTGGCCCGGGCAGAAGAAGCCCGCCTCGATGACCTTCGCCGCGCGCGTCGGCTCGGAGTCCAACTCCAAGACGCCCAACCAGGCCATCATCGCCGTGGTCCAGCCCACCGAGCCGGCCAAGCGGAGCTCCCATGTGCGCACCATGCTCAAGAACCGCGGCGGCTCCTGCCACTGGCAGCACATCGCGCTGCGCACGCCCGACCTCATCGGCTTCCACAAGCACGCCGTGGAGCGCGGCGTGAACTTCATCACCCCGATCCTCAAGGACGCCGAGGAGGATCTGATCCAGGTGTTCTCCGGCGAGTGGATGCTGCCGGGCGCGGCGAAGCCCTCGGCGACCTTCTTCGAGTTCGTCCAGCGCGACCCGAGCGCGGAACTGCTCAAGCAGCTCGAGACCGCGTCCAACCGCGAGGCCTGGTTCCGAGACAAGACCTTCCTCGGCCTGTACGGCGAGAAGGAGAAGGAGTATCAGCGCGGGAAGGCCGTCCCCTTCATCGACGACGCGCTGGCCAAACGCGTCTCCGCCAAGCTCAAGGGCCTCGAGGTGTTCGACATCGACGACTCCCTGCTCGACGAGGTCGAGGCGGACATGCTCGATTACGCGGCCAAGCGGCGCAAGGGCAAGACCGCCGCCGCGGCGTGACGTCCGTCCTCGCCGCAGCCCTGCTCGCGCTGGCCGCGGGCGCGCGCGCCGAGGTCCTCTCCTACGACGCGGGCCGCGACCCCGGCAAAGGGATCATCTGGTCGGCCGACGGGTACCACTACGCCTGGTTGGAGCAGGCCGAGGGCGAGGACCGCTGGATCGTGGACGGGAAGATCCGGGTGAAGGGCGCCGAGGGGACGCTCGGCGGACCCGCCGCGCTCAGCTCCGACGGCCGCCTGCTGCTGCACCCGCTCGCCGTCCCGGGCGGCGTCGCCGCGGCCGTCAACGGCAAGCGCATCGGCGGCGCCTACCAGGAACTCGCCGGCCCGGTCTTCTCCGAGAAGGGCCTCAACGCCGCCTACGCCGGGCTCACGGCCCAGGGCTGGTCCTACGTCTCGGTCCAGGGCGCCGGCCCGGCCTTCAAAGAGCCGCCGATCCACGCCGCCGTGACCGAGAAGCGCACGCAGTACGTCGCGAACTTCAACGGGACGCGCTGGCTCTACGTCGACCACAAGCCCGCCCGCCGCCTCCCCCCCTTCAGCGCGGCCTCGGCCAGCGCCGACCTCTCGCGTCTGGCCGGCGTGTACGAGGACCGGGACGGGATGATCTACGTGGAGGTCGACGGGGAGCGCTTCGGCCCCTACAACCAGGCGAGCACGCCGGTCTTCAGCCGCAACGGCAGGCACTTCGCCTTCCTGGCCTCCGCCGAGTCGCAGTCCGGCTACGACGTGCTCGTCGTCGACGGCCGGGACCGTCCGATGAAGAAGTGCGGCGACTGCTCGGTGCAGGTCGACGACGCCGGACGCGCGTTCCAGGACCAGATCATGGCCGGGGTCAACGAGCGCGCCCAGATCCACGTCGCTTATCTCGACGGCAAGTCGCTGCAGATCGGCGGACAGCCGCCCCGCGTGGGCCTCGCGCCGGGCGGGCGCCACTACGTGTACCCGATGCTCTCGTCCAAAGGCCTCGCGGTCGGCCTCGACGGCCGCATCGCCGAGACCGGCGTGCCGATGCCGCTCGTGCCCGCTCCCGTCGTCTTCGACGGCGAGGAGTACCATTACTGGGCGGCCGCGCGCGGCCGGCTGTTCCTGGCGTGCGGCAGCGCGGAGGGCCCGAAAGGGCCGAAGACGCGCTGCTCTGCGGTCGCGCGCGCGGCGGGCTGGCCGCCGGCCGAAGTCGTCCCCGCCCCCTAATCCAGGTCGATGACGCCGTCGCGCTGCCCGTCGAGGTCGGCCTCGCCGGTGAACGAGGCGGGCTCGGAGGCCGGCGCGCGCGGCGCTTGCGGCGACGGAGGGGCGTCCGGGACGGGCGCGGCGAAGAAGGCCGCGAGCGCCTCGCGCAGGCGCGGCCCGTCCACCGGCTTGTCGAGATAGCCGACGCCGGGCGTGTCCATGACGACCATCTCGATCTCGAACTTCGGCGTCTCGCTGACGAACAGGACGGGGACGTCCTCGAAGCCCTTGGTCTTGCGCACGCGCTGCAGGATTTCGAACCCGTCGACCTGCGGCGGCTTGTAGTCCAGGATGAACAGGGCCGGCTTGTGCTGTTCGGCGAGGGGAAGGATGCTGTAGCCGTCGTTGGCCACGATCCCCTCGTGGCCGAGGGCCGCGACGGCGGACTTCAGCGCGGCGGCCACCGCCGGCTCGGAGTCGAAAATGACGATTTTCGCCATCGCCGGCCAGTATAGGCCCCGATCCGCCGCCCTGTCAAGCCGCCGCTATCGTCCGGCGACGCCGCGGACGGACCAGGACAGATTGACGAACCCGAGGTCCTTGTCGGCGAATTCGGCCTTCTCCAAGCGTCCCGAGTTCGCGGCGCCCGCGATAGGGCGCGGGTCCAACTCCGCCACCACGAGCGCGCCGGAGCCGGGCTTCTCCGTCTCGTACTCGACCGCCAGTTCGCGCAGCTCGAACGAGTCGGGCGGGCGCTTGGACGACGGGACGAATCGCCGGTCGGTGACGCGGACGGCGGCGACCTCGACCTGCTCGACGAAGCCCTCCACGATCCGGAAGCGGACCTCGAAGTGTGTGCGCCGCCTCTCCAGCGACTTCGGATGCACGGAGATCACGAGCCAGCGGCTGTCCTTGCGGCCCCTGCGCCAGGCCGCGTAGGCCTTCGCCTTGGAATTCTCCCCCTTCAGGCGGCCGCCGACCTTGACGACCTTGAGCGCGACCGAGGTCTGCGCCTCTCCGGGCACGCCGCCCTCGCGCAGCGACAGAGGCTCCCAATCGCGCGCGTCCTTGTGGATGACCGCGCGCATGGGGCGGGCGAGCTTCGGCTTGGGCGCGGGCTCGTCCCCGGCGCGCTTGACCCCGCGCCCGGTGGAGTCGTCGCCCGCGGCGGGCGCGGTGGAGGCGGCGACGGCATCGGTCGAGGCGGCGACGGACGCGGGCGCCGGCTCGGCCGGCTTGTCGTAGCCGGGCAGGCCGGTCTGCGCCGCCGCCGGCCCGCACAGGATGACGGCGAGCAGCGCCGGCCTCACGACAGGACGGCGATCGTCTCCTTGAGACGGTCGCGGCGCGCCGCGGCCGCGTCGTTCTGCTCGCGGGCCTCGGCGAGCTTCTCGGCGGGCACGTTGGCGGCGGCGGAGAGGTTCTTGAGCTTGGCGGCGCACTTCTCGATGTCGCTCTCGGCCTTGGCGAGGTCCTTCGCCAGACGCTCGCGCTCCTTGCCGAAGTCGATCACGCCGGCCAGCGGGATGTAGAAGGTCGCGCCGTCGGCCACCGCGGTGGCGCTCTGCGGCGGACGCCCGGAGGCGGCCTTGAGGCCGCCCAGGCGCGCCAGTTGGCGCACGTACGCGGAGTGCCCGTCGAGGAGATCCTTCGCGAAGGGGCCCTCCACGACGGCCTCGATCTCGAGGCCCGGGGGCACGTTGAGCTGGGAGCGCAGGGAGCGGATCGAGGTCACCGCCGCCATCACGCGCGCCATCTCCTTCTCGGCCGCGGGATTCGCCCAGTCGCGCTCGATCTTATGGTAGCCCGCCGCGCCGAGCAGGTCGTGGGACTCGCCGGCGTACGCGCGCACCGCGCGGTAGAGCTCCTCGGTGGCGAAGGGCATCACCGGATGCAGGGCCTTGAGCGACCCGGCCAGGACCTCGACGAGGATCGCGCGCACGGCCTCCTTGCCCTCGCCGTCGGGGCCGGTCATGCGCCCCTTGGCCAGTTCGATGTACCAGGCGCAGAACTCGTCCCACAGGAAGACGTACAGCGCCTCGGCCGCGGCGGCCGGATCATAGCGGTCGAGCGCGGCCCTCGAGGCCTCGAGGGCCTTCTGCCAGCGCGACAGGATCCACTTGTCCGAGAGCTCCAGGCGGCCGTGATTCAGCGACTCGAGCCTGTAGCCGCCCTCGGGCGCCGTCTCCGGCAGGCTCATGAGCACGAAGCGCGTCGAGTTCCAGAGCTTGTTGACGAAATTGCGCGCGCCGACGACCGACTGCTCGTCGAAGGCGATGTCCTTGCCGGGGAAGGCCTGGTGCATCAGGGCGAAGCGCAGGGCGTCGGTGCCGTGCTTGTCCATCATCAGCAGGGGGTCGATGACGTTGCCGAGGGACTTGGACATCTTCTTGCCGCTCTTGTCGCGCACGATGCCGTGGATCACGGCGTCCGGGAAGGCCGGCTTGCCCGTGAAGGCGTGGCCCATCATCTGCATGCGGGCGACCCAGAGGTAGAGGATCTCGTAGCCGGTGACGAGCGTCGAGGTCGGGTAGTAGTAGTCGAAGCCGTCGCGCTTCATCGCCGCGGCGTCGGGCCAGCCGAACGTCTCCAGAGGCCACAGCGCGGAGGAGAACCAGGTGTCGAGCACGTCGGGGTCCTGGGTCCAGCCCGCGCCCGGAGAGACGTCGGAGACGAGCGGATTTTCTCCGTCCTTGTACCAGACCGGGATCCGGTGGCCCCACCAGATCTGCCGCGACACGCACCAGTCCTTGATGTTGACCAGCCAATCGCGGTAGGGCTTGGCCCAGGAGGCCGGGTGGATGACGAACTCCCCCGCGTCCAGAGCCTTCAGCGGCGCCTTGGCGAGCTCGGTCTGCTTGACGAACCACTGGAGCGAGAGCAGGGGCTCGATGACGGAGGCGCAGCGGTAGCAGGTCTGGACCGCGCTCTTGTGGTCTTCCTTCTTCCGCAGATAGCCCTTCGCCTCCAGATCGGGAACGACGGCGTCCTGCGCCTTCTCGCGCGAGAGGCCGGCGTAGGGGCCGGCGGCGTCGGAGAGCTTGCCGTCGGGCGTGATCGCCTTGATCGCCGGCAGCTTGTGGCGCTCGCCGATCTCGAAGTCGTTCTGATCGTGGGCCGGGGTGACCTTCAGGCAGCCGGTGCCGAACTCGAAGTCGACGTAGGCGTCCTCGATGACGGGGATGGCGCGGTCGATGAGCGGGATGACGACCTTCTTGCCGACGAGGTGGGCCCATCTCTTATCCTTCGGGTTCACCGCGACCGCGGTGTCGCCGAACATGGTGATCGGACGCGTCGTGGCGACCACGGCGCCCTCGCCCCCGCCTGCCAGCGGATAGTGGATGTGGTACAGCGCGCCCTTGCGCTCCTCGCGCTCCACCTCGATGTCGGACAGCGCGGTGCCGCAGCGCACGCACCAGTTCACCAGGCGCTCGCCGCGGTAGACCAGCCCCTTCTCCCAGAGCGTCTTGAAGGCGTGATAGACGGCCTTGGCGCGCGGCTCGTCCATCGTGAAGGCCTCGCGCCGCCAGTCGAGCGAAGCGCCCAGGCGGTGGAGCTGGCCGAGGATGGTCTTCTTGCAGTCGCGCGTCCAGGCCTGCATGCGCTCGAGGAAGGCCTCGCGGCCGAGCGCGTGGCGGTCGATCTTCTCGGCCTTGAGCTGCTTCTCCATCACGTTCTGCGTGGCGATGCCGCCGTGGTCGGTGCCGGGGACCCAGCACGCCTCGCGGCCGAGCATGCGCGCGTGGCGCACGAAGGCGTCCTGCAGGGTGTTGTTGAGGGCGTGGCCGATGTGGAGCGCGCCGGTGACGTTCGGCGGCGGAATGACGATCACGTACGGGCGCGCGCCGTCGTTCCTGGGCTCGGAACGGCCGACGCCGGCCGCCTCCCACGCCTTGAGGCGCTCGGCTTCGACCGGCTTCGGATCGTACGCCTTCTCGAGCATCAGCGCCCCGCTCCCCGGGCCTTCGCCAGGGCGTGCTCGATCTTGCCGAGCAGCACCTCGCCGTCGATCGGCTTGGCCAGGTACTCCATCGCGCCGGACTCGAGGCCGCTCACGACGTCGATCGGCTCCGAGGAGCCGGTGAACAAGATGACGGGAGTCGCGGAGAGCTCCGGATCGGCCTTCATCGAACGGATGAGGTCGCGGCCGTCGAAGCCCTGCATGTACAAGTCCATGATCACGAGGTCGGGCTTCTCCGCCCGGATCGCCGCCAGCGCCCGGCCGGGCTCGCCCACGGCGATGACGAAGTAACCCGCGTGATCGAGGGCCAGGCGCACCGTCTCGCGGATCAGCACGTCGTCGTCGACGATGATGATCTTGCGCCGAGGCGCGGCCGAGTGCTTCGTCTTCCCCATCAGAGCAGGTCCGAAGCCAGCGCGGCCAGCATGGAACGCTCGCTCTTGGTGAAGGTCACGTGGCCGAAGAGCCCTTGTCCCTTGAAGCGCTCGACGAGGTTGGTGAGACCGTTGGAGGCCGCGTCGAGGTAGTAGTTGTCGACCTGGTGCGGGTCGCCGGTCAGCACGATCTTCGCGCCCTGGCCGGCGCGCGAGATGATGGTCTTGATCTCGTGCGGGGTCAGGTTCTGCGAGTCGTCGATGATGATGAGCAGGCCCGGGAGCGTGCGGCCGCGCAGGTAGGTGACGGCCTCGATCTCGAGGACGCCCTCCTCCATCAGCATCTGGATGTCCATGTCCGCCGTGTCGGGAGCGCCCTTGGGCTTCTCGAGCAGGTAGGACAGGTTGTCGTAGATGGCGCCCATCCAGTTGGTGAGCTTCTCCTCCTTGGTGCCCGGAAGGAAGCCGAGGTCGTGGCCGACGGCGATGACGGGCCGCGCGACGAGGATCCGGCGGTAGAGCTTCTCCTCGAGCGTCTGCTGCAGCGCGGAGGCCAGCGCGAGCATGGTCTTGCCGGAGCCGGCGAGGCCGACCATGGTGACGAGCTGGATGTCGGGGTTGAGCAGGAGCTCGAGCGCGAAGCGCTGCTCGGTGTTGAGCGGCTTGATGCCCCACGGGGCCGAGTCGGCCTTGATCAAAGGCACCAGGGACTTGGTCTTGAGGTCGTAGCGGGCGAGCGCGCTCTTGGAGGTGCCCTCGGCCTTGAGGATCACGAACTCGTTCGGAGCGAGGTCGGAGATCGGAGAGGCGACCTTCTTGTCCTTGTAGAACGCGTCGATGACGTCGCCGGAGACCGAGGCCTCGCGCCAGCCCTTGTACAGCTCGGCGAGGTCGACCTTCTCCTTCTCGTAGTCCTGCGTCTCGAGGCCGAGCGACTCGGCCTTGATGCGCAGGTTG
>CAZURZ010000037.1:0-20742 GCA_964623465.1 uncultured Elusimicrobia bacterium | reverse complement strand
GGTAGCTCGCAAGGCTCATAACCTTGAGGTCGCTGGTTCAAATCCAGCCCCCGCAACCATTTCGCGGTATCTCTCGTCGAGAAAACGACAGAAACCCCGGTCCAAAAAAGGGCCGGGGTTTCTTGTTTATGACCCCGCCAGACCACAAGGTTAGTGGAGGTCAAAACGATGAGAAAGACGCTCGCCTTCCGCCCCGCGGGGCAGAACACTTCAGCCTTCAAGAGATTCTCGGGCATTCGACACTGGAGAGGACACGGCAGTATGTGAATCTAGCCAGGCGTGATGTCGTCGAGCAGCATAAGAAGTTTGCTCCGATCGAATCGCTTCTGGCTCAATCTTCGATCAAACGCGAATTTATCAGAACCGCGCTGAAAACGTGAATCGGTGGGTATTGCCCAGCTCCCCAGCCGCTTGGGCGGCGTAGTCGAGGCCGTAGTCGCCGCGCCGCAACCCGAGACCTAAGGTCAGGCCGCGCGCCGCGTCGAAGCCCGAGCCGTTGGCCGCCGCGCTCTTGCTCGTGTAGCCAAGACGCAGGAACACGCCCTCAGCGGCCTTGTACTCGCCGCCCGCGCCGCCTTCCGAGCCCGCGCCACCCGGTCCGTTCTGGAACTCGACCGCCAAACTGTGTCCCTTCTCAAAGCGGTACGCCGCGCCAAAGGCGGCGCGCAAAGGAAGATCGTTGCGCTGTTCGGCATACTTGAGGCCGGGGCCAATGTTCCTCAAGGTCGCGCCGAAAAGAATCTTGCTACTACCTGCCGGCAATTCGCGCCGTACACCCGCGTCGAGGGCCACGCCCTGCGCCTCGGAAGAGGCGATATGGCTGCGAATGTATTTGACGCTCACGCCAAGGTCGGCGATATCCATCTTAACGCCCGCGGCGAAGGCCGCCGCCGCGTCTGAAGCGTTGTAGCCACCCGTCGGCCGGCCAGCCGCGTCGCGGCCGTCGATGGAGCCGTGGCTCAAGTAAGTGACTGCCCCGGCGAAAGCCGCCCGGCTCGTTGGGTGCGCATACGCGAGGAAATCATGCCGCGAACTGTTGCCGAGTTCCGCGTGGCTGAGCGAAACCTGCCGCTTCTCCATACGCGCCAGCCCTGCCGGGTTCCAGTACACGGCGTCGGCTTCATCAGCCAGGGCGGTATAAGCGCCGCCCATGCTGAGCGCTCGCGCACCCGCGTCGATGTCGAGGAACGTAGCGGTCTCGGCTCCAGCGGCCGGGCTCGCCAAAAACAGGGCGATCAGAAGGGGCTTCACTTTATCACCCCCACCTTGCCGGACTTATTGATCGGGCTCTGGCCCGCGCGGCTGGCCTTGATGACGAAGGTGTAGACGCCGCTTCCCACTCCCGAGACATTCCACGTGTGATCGTAAGTGTTCTGCGCGCCTTTGCCGTTGCCGTCGTCGATGGCCCCTCTAAAGGTGAAGTCCGAGGAATAATGGATTTTTCGGCCGGATACATCGTAGACCCGCACTTCGACCGTATCGGCCAAGCCGGGTTGGATGCGGAAGGTGACGGCTGCGTTGCCTCGCGAGGGGTTGGGGAAGGCGTACTGGTCGCGAAAGTAGAACTCATCCTGCGCCGCGGTCGTCGGCGCCAAGCCCATCGGCTGATAGATGGAGAAGTGGGTTGTCTTGGCTTTGACCACATGGCGGGCGCGATCCACCTCGCTGGGCAGTTCTTCCCACACGCGGCGAAGCGGATCATAGTAGTGGACCGCGAGCTTGCTTTCGTCGGCCGTCAGCGCCGGATCGTAGGGCAGCTCGATCGTGACGGGCGTCGTGAAGCGCGTGCCCTCGGGTCCGAACTCGATCGCCTCGCCGGCGGCGCGCACCTTGGCCGCCTCGGCGGCTTGGGAACGCAGGCCGTCGCGATGCAGGCGCTTGAGAGTGATCTCGGCGTCTTCCTCAAGCGCGTTCGGAGGGACATCGACCGCCGCCTTGGACGGCGTCTCGACGCGCCCGCCCTCGGCGACCGGCAGGTTCAGCCCGCCCTCAAAGTGCGTGTCGGGCCGCGCCGCCAGCGTCGGCTCTGCCGTGAAGCCGAACGACGAGCCGCCGTAGCCCGTGCCGACCGTGAAATCCATGCTGTTGCTCTCGATATAGCCGCCGGCGGGCTGCCGGACCGCGACCACGGGATGAACGCCGTCGCCCAGGCTCGCGGGCACGGTCCAGCGGATCGTCGTATTGTTCCAGACCGAGACGGCGACCGTGCTACCGCTCACGAGAAGCTTCGTCGCCGTGCCCGCGTAAGGCCCGAAGCCGGAGCCGGTGAGCGTGACCACGGTGCCGACGGGGCCGTAAGAGGGCGTGATCGTCGAGATCGTCGGCTGAAGGACGAGGAAGGACTGCTCGGCGCTTTGGGCGACAGCAGCGCCGACCGCGCGCTCGACGACGACGGTCGCTGAGCCCACGGCGACGGCTCCCGGGACCGTACCCGAGATCGTCGCGTCGTTCCAGACCGAGATGGGCGCCGCGATCCCATTGAACTTGACCCGCGTGCTGGCGCCCGCGTAAGGGCCGAAGGCCGTGCCGGTGATCGTGAAGGGCGCGCCGATCGGCGCGGAAGACGGCGTCATCGCCGCCACTTGGGGCAGGAGCACCGTGAAGGAGGACGCGCCGCTGATCGACGGGACTCCGCCTTGAACGCGCTGGACCACGAGGTCATATGTCCCAGTGGATAGAGCGGGGACCGTGCCCTTGATCGTCGAGTCGTTCCAGACCGAGATCGGCGCGGCTACGGCGCCGAAGAGGACCTGGGTGTTGGCGCCGCTGTACGGCCCGAAGCCCGAACCGGTGATCGTGAACGGCACGCCGATCGGGCCCGTCGAGGGATTGAGCGAGCCGACGGTCGGGGCGAGAATCTGGAAGTAAACCGTGTTACTCGCCTCGAGGCCGCCCGTGCCGAGGCGCTCGATCCAGAGCGGATAGGTGCCCGGCGTCAACGCCAGCACCGTGCCCGTGATCGTCGTATCATTCCAGACGGAGACCGGCACCGTAGCGCCGCCCAAGAGCAGGCGCGTGTTGGCACCCGCGTAAGCTCCGAAGCCCGTGCCGGTCAAAGTGAACGGCGCGCCCGCCGGGGCCGAGGAAGGGACCGGCACCGAGAGCGTCAACTCGGTCAGCGTAAACGAGGCCGCGTTGCTCAAGGACACGCCGGCGCCCTGAATCCTCTCGACCGAGACGGTGTACGCGCCCGTGGCGAGCGCGGGGATCGTGCCCTTGATCGTCGTATCGTTCCAGAGCGAGATGGCGGCGGTGGTCTGCCCGAAGAGGACCTGCGTGTTGACGCCCGCGTAGCTGCCGAAGCTCGTCCCGGTGATCGTGAACTGAATGCCGACGGGGCCGGTCGAGGGGTTGATAGCCGAGATGGACTGTCCCGTGACCTCGAAGTAGACCGTGTTGGACTGAGACAACCCGCCGCCGGACGTGCGCTCGACGACGAGCGGCTGAACGCCGGTCGGGACCAGGCCCGGCACGGTGCCCTTGATCATAGTGTCGTTCCAGACGGAGATGGGCGTCGTCGCTCCGCCAAGGAGAACCCGCGTGTTCACGCCCGCGTAGGGCCCGAAGCCCGCGCCCGTCAAAGTGAACAGCGCACCGATGGGACCGGAAGACGGGCTCACAGCAGTCACCGAGGGCGTCAGAACCTCGAAGTAAACCGTGTTGCTCGCTTGAAGGCCCACACCGGAGCGTCGTTCGATCCACAGAGGCTGCGAACCTGGCGGCACGGGCGGCACCGAGCCCGTGATCGTCGAATCGTTCCAAACCGAGACCGCGACCGTCGCGCCACCCAACAGCAGGCGAGTATTGGCCCCTGCGTAAGGCCCGAAGCCAGTCCCGGTTAAGGTGAAGGGCGCTCCGATCGGCGCCGAAGACGGCGTCGGGGTCGCGAGGGTCAAAGCCGTGAGCGTGAAAGTTGACGCGTTGCTGTACTCGACGCCCGCTCCCTGGACGCGCTTGACCACGACATCATACGCGCCCGTGGAGAGAGCCGGAATCGTGCCCGAGATAGTCGCGTCATTCCAGACCGAGATCGCGGAAGTCGTTTCTCCGAAGAGGACCTGGGTATTGACACCCGCGTAGGCGCCGAAGCCAGCGCCGGAAATCGTGAACGGCACGCCGATGGGTCCAGTCGAAGGATTGAGCACCGACACGCTCAAGGCCGCCACCTGGAAGTAAACCGTGTTGGACTGCGCCAACCCGCCATCCGAGGTTCTACGTTCGACCACGAGCTCATAAGCCCCCGGGGTCAACCCGCCCGGCACCGTCGCGGTGATCGTGCTGTCATTCCAGACGGAGATCGGCGTCGTGGCGCCTCCGAGCAGCACGCGCGTGTTCGCGCCCGCGAAGCTTCCGAAGGAATAGCCGGTCAAGGTAAAGGCCGCGCCGATCGGACCGGACGCGGGATTGACCGCGGTCACGGAGGGCAAAGTCACCTCGAAGGCGAAAGGGCTGCTGTTCTGGATTCCGCCGCCGGAAGCCGCGCGCTGGATCACGATCTGCAACGGTCCCGAAGAAACTCCAGGAATCGTTCCTGAAATCTGCCCGTCGCTCCAGACAGAGATCGGAGCCGTCGTTTCGCCGACAAGAACGCGCGTCAAAGCCCCCGCATAGGGACCGAACCCCGAGCCTAGAAAGGAGAACGGCAGGCCGATGGGGCCGGACGAGACGGACAGCGTCGCCGAGGAAAGATCGGTGAGCTGGAAGTCCCCTATCGTGACGACGGTCGTGCTTGAGGCGTGCTGGCGTTCCAGCGTGACCGGGTAAGATCCGGTCGAAAGCCCGGGGACGGTCCCTGAGACCGTCGAATCGTTCCAGACCGTGACGGGGGCCGTGGACACGCCGAATTTGACGCGAGTGTTGGCTCCCGCGTAGCTCCCGAAGCCGCTGCCCGAGATGGTGAACGGAATGCCGATGGGGCCCGTGCTCGGGTTCAAGACGAACGGCGACGGCGGCCGGCCGAAGACCGCGAAGATCGAAGACAAGCTCGTGAGGTAAGCGGTGATTGACTGGTCGGCGCTATTGAGCGTTTGGGTGGAGACCGGCACCAACCCGGTTCCGGATATGAATTGGTAGATGCGGATGTCTTCTGGCGTCAGGCCCAAGTCAGTCAGCACTCCGGCTGAATAATGGAAAACCAGCACCGCGGCTGGATTGAATGTGGCTCCCTCCGGGCCGAGATCGTAGATGTTGCTCACGAGGACGAGCCCTTGCCCAGTCGCGGACGCGATGACGACGTTCCCAGGACTGTCGTCGGTCGGGACGATATTGATCGACACGGGCTGACTGGCGGAGAAGGTCGCTTCGATATAGCCATCGACCGTGGTCGTGCTGCGGACGAAGCTGGCGACGTTGCTCAGGGCGGAAACATTCCCCGCCGCATCACGGCTCTTCAACGCCGCGAAGAACGTGGTGGCGTCCTGCAGCCCTTGAATGATCACGGTTTCAGTGGAACCCGGGACGGCGGGGGTGGGAGGAGTGACGAGGGTGGCGGACGGGAAGTTGGACGCATACAAAGTGAACGTCGCCCAGCGAATCTCATAAGAGAACACGGCGACGTCGTCCGTGGGCGCGCTCCACTGAAGGGCGACTGACGAGACGTTGACTTCGCTTGCGACCAAACTCGTGACCGCGGCAGGAGCGACCGTGTCGGTCGTGTAGAAAGTCGCGCCGAGCGCCAGGAATTCTCCGGCTACGCCGTCGTTGTTGGTCGCGCGCACGCGGAAGTGATACGGGATGTTGGCCGTCAGACCCGAAATTTCGGCGGAAATGTCCGCAGTGTCCGAAGAGGCGGTGATGGAAGCAAACGCAGAGTTGCTCGAAGCTTGCAGGAGATACCTTGCCCCGGAAGCGTTGAAACCGCCCAAGGCCGTGCCCGAGGACCACTGCGCGATGACCGACGTGGCGGCAACCGCGGTGAAAGTGGAGCGCCCGTCCTCCGGGAACGCGATTGCGGCGAGCGTGCGGATGGTGAACTGCGAAGATTCGGCCGATTGATCGCCGTTCGCGTTGCGGGCGAGCGCCTTGAAATCGTACGACGCATTAGGCAAAAGGCCATCGAACAGCCGCGCGCCGACGGGATCATATTGATCGAGCGCGTAGACATAATCACCGTCCGTCCCGCCTGCGATATAAATCTTCCCGCCTCCCGCAGCCGCAGCGACCTGGGTGCGCGACCCATACTGCATATCCGAGCGTGCCGCCCACTTGTCATTGGACGGGTCATACTCCTCGGTGATAGCCCAGTAGTCGCTGTCGTCTTCGCCGCCGATCGCGTAAAGCTTGCTGCCCAACGCGACAAATCCGAAACCGCTGCGCGGCGTGGGCATGCTGCTCTTCTCCAGCCAACTGTCGGCCAACGGATCATATTCCTCATTGGTTCCATTGAGGTTGCCATCAGGGCCGACATAACCGCCCATCAAGTAAATGCGTCCATTAACCGCAGCCGCGGCGCCGGAGTAGCGGGTGTTCGGCGCGTCCGTTTTCGTCGTCCAAGTATTCGAATCAGGATCGTATGCTTCGTTGACGCTCAAATCAGAACTATCGGAGCCGCCCATGGCAAATATTTTCCCGTTCACGGCAGCCGCGCTTAAGTAGGCCCTTGGCGTGGGCATCGGCGTCTTTGATGTCCAAGAATCCGTGGTGGGATCGTATTCTTCATTAAGATTAACCGTCTCGGAGTTGTAGTTTCGTCCTCCCAGGAGATATATTTTCCCCCTCAATGCGACGGCGGCGGAATAAGCGCGAGCACTCGGCAAAGGAGCCTTCGTCGCCCACGAATCACTCGCGGGATCGTACTCTTCAACGATATTGGTAATCCCGGAGTTGTCTTGACCGCCGAATACATAAAGACGCCCATTGACGAAGGCAGCCGCCGCCCCTAGCCTGGCAGTCGGGGCGTCACTCTTCGACGTCCAGGTGTCGCCCGCGTTCCAGCCCGCGTAGTTGCCTTCCTTGGCGAGGTTCGCGCCGGACTGGCCGATACTGAATCGACTGAAGCCGGGGACCTGCGCGAAGGGCGCGGCGACAACGGAGGTCGTTGAAATATCCTCGAAGGCTACGCTCGTGGGAGTCTCGATCGCCGTAAGAACCGGGACCGTCGCATCGTAATCGGTCGGGATGCCGTCAAGGTTGACGGCGCGAACTTGCACGGAGTAATCGCTGTTGCCCACGATGCCGAAGTAGTCCTGCGTCGTGGTCGATGTAGCGACGAGGCTGCCTGCTCCTTGCCCGTCCGGGTCTCCATCCTGATTCGTATCCGGGAAGCCGATGATGAACTCGTAGACCGTCGAAGTGGAGTTGCCGTTTGCGTCCCAGTTGATCGTGAAGCCTTGTGCGGTGATGCCGATCACCGCCGTGTTTACAGGCGGGTTGGCCAAGGTCGGGACGTTCATCTCGGTTCGCTGCGTCGTATAGCCGTTGCTGGACGCGATGACGCCGAAGAAGTACCGCACGTTCGGATCAAGCGCGCCGAAACCGCCGGAGCCGACGATGGCCGAAGTCCCCTGGACGCTCTCGCTCGCGACGAGCGTGTCGAACTGATCGCTCGTCGAGACACTGACGATATAGGCGGTATCCGCCGGGTTGCCGAGCGACAGCCATTGGACCGTAATGGAATTCGCCGAGACGGCGCCGAACGGCTGGGAGCCCGGGGCGAGCAAGAAGGGAGTGGAAGTCGAGGTCGAGACGAAAAATGTCTTTGTGTCAGCGTGATTGATGGCTTGAACGCGGCCGTAGTAGGTCGTCAGCGGGTCCAAGCCCAAAAATTCGACGGACAAATTTACCGTGTCGGATGACTGCATGATCGCTGAAAAGTCAGACGCCGTGGATATCTGCGCCCGATAGATCGTTCCGAGCGGATTTGAAGCAGCTTCCCAGGATAGCGTCAGTTCGGTCCGTGTCACGTTGATAAAGGCAGGATTCGCAGGCACAGCGGCGCGCGTGACCGTCGAGACCAGGACAAGGCGATTGTCTTGTACTGTCGAGATGGCGACACCCTCGATTTCGATGTAATAAGTGGTGTTGGGCTCGATCCCGTCAAGCGACGCATAAGTATTCTGCGTCGTCACGCTGCTGGAGACGACGGAAGGCAGTGTGCCCTGGGTCGTGATATCCTGCAACAGCGCCTCCGAACGGGCAAGCGCCACATAGTCGGTGCCGCCGGGCCCGGCGTCGGCGCTCCAATCGAGCTGGATAGAAGTTGACGCGACATCAACCAAGTAACTCTTCTTGTCAAGCGAGTAGAAGGCGGACCCTGCACCGCCCTGGAAGCCGAAGCAAACCGGGAAAGGACTCCCCGCGGTATCAATCGTGCCCGCGAAAGTCGTCACGTTCACTTTTAAGGAAACCCGACCGCCGGCGCCGCCGCCGCCGCCGGTGACGCCGCGCGCCTGGATCGTGCCCGTGCCGGAGAAGGTTTGAGCTTTGAGGTTGATGGTTCCGCCCGCTCCACCGCCGCCGCCGCAGCCGTTGGGAGCCGTCCCATCGACCGACATATTCCCGAAAATCGCGGCGGTGCCGCCGACGGTCAGCATGATCCTTCCGCCACCATTGCCGCCGTTGGTCAGGTCCCAGGCGCTCCAACCGCCGCCGGAACCTGCTTGGACCGGCTCAAGAATGGAGTCATACGCCTGGCCGCCGCCCGCGCAACGATAGCCGGCGCCGCCCGGCCGTCCATGTCCGCCGCCGCCGCCGCCGCTGGAGACAGACCCCCTCGTATGATCGAACACGAACTCGCCGCACAACGCCGCTTCGCCGCCGCCAGGCCCTTGTCCTGCTGCGTGGTAGCCTCCACCCGGATAGCCTTTGCCGATGGCCGTGACGCTCGCCCCGGCGTAGACCGTGAAATCACCCGCGATAGCAATGTCGATGGCCGAGCTGCCGCCCGACAGCGAGGTGAGCTCGACCGAGCTCGTACCGGAATTGTTCCCCAGAACCAAGCTGTTGATGCTGGCGGGAGTCGAGAGGTCGAAGATGACGCTCACATTGGCGTCGATGACGACATCGTCGCCGGAGGTCGGGACAGCCGCACCGCTCCAGTTGCCCCCATTGCTCCAACTCCCGCCGCTCGGCCCCGTCCACGAAACCGTGGCGGCTAGGGCTGGCGACGAAGCGAGGAGAACGACGGCGACTGCGGTAGCAGTATAGGTAGCGCGGCAAAAAAAGCCGAAATCGTCGAGGTAATGCGAGGGGTTTCTTCTAGATGCCAAGCGCGTGGAGGATAGAGCCGGCACCGGGAAACCGCAAGATGGGAGCACCGCGCTATCGTTGTCCGTCGAGAAACGGCCGAGCGGCGCCGCTTCTTTACCCGGTCTTTACCGGTAGGTCCGGAGCCTCGGAGTTGGCCAACTCGAGGTTGAACCGATAGCCTTCTTCTTTGACCGTCTGGATCAGGCCGGAATACGGACCGAGCTTGTGACGGACGTTGCGGATGTGCGCCTTGAGAAGCCCCGAGCCTTCGGCGGGCCAGGTGTGATACATCTTCTTGTACAGATTTTTTCCGTCGATTATTTCTCCGAGGGCGCGCATCAGATAGACGAGCACGGTGCATTCCAGAGGCGTCAAGACAGCCGCGGTTGTGCCGTGGACATCCAAGGCTCGGGACAGGGTGTTGAGCTTCACGTTCCCCAGGATGAGCTGCCCTCGGGTGTTTCCACGCAGGCGCGCTCGCCGCACGACGGCGTGGACTCGCGCGCGCAGCCTGGCTTGATCGATGGGCTTGACCAAGAAATCGTCGGCGCCTTCCTCCAGGCACTCGATTTCCGCCGACACGTCTCCCGTAGTCGCAAGCACAATGATAGGGAAGTGATCCTGTCTTGCGCGCTCGCGAAGCCGGCGCAGAACTTCCGCCCCGGAAAGGCCGGCAAGCTGCCAGCCTAGGATGACGAGATCGGGAAGTTCGCTGGCGGTCATCCTCAAGCCTGACGCGCCGTCCTCAGCCCACAGGACCCGCACGCTCTCGCCCCCAAAAGCCTGTCTCGACAGTTCGGCCGTCTCGGCCGATGAGTCGATGATGAGCAACGTCGTTTCTAGACTCGATCGAGACATAGCGGGACTCCCAGCGGGTCACGAACGAACTGGGAAGAATCTTACTACAATGATCGCGAGGCGAGACCATTAAGCGCACGAAAGAAACCAAAACGACGACGCGGCCCGATGAGCCCCGATCGATTCAGTGGCGCGTTCCGGCCCTTGCGGGAACGGGCCTCTTTCTATGCGCGGCCGTCGCTCTCGGCATTTATTTCTACCGCGACCCGTATCATGGGCATCATTGGCGTTCCACATTCGAACTACTGCCTAATCCGTTCCCCCTTCAATCGTCTCTCCTCCTGAAGTATGCCGCCGTCCTTGCTGCCTTGAGCTGGCTTTTGTTCATGGGCGTTCGGATCGGGTCCAACATCATCGATCGATTTAACATCGACAGCCTGGACGATCTAGAACATCTCGGATTCAGCCTCGGCGTCGGCTGGGGCACCGTCGCCACCATCATGGCTGTGCTGGGCATGCTCGGGTTATGGCGACTTCCCTTGGTGTTCGGCGCCCTTGCCATCCTGACTATTTGGGGCGTTATCGACATGAGGCGCGAACGGATAAACACCCGACGATCCGCCGCGCTCCGGCTTGAACCGATGGACCGGATCTTGGCCGGATTGATCGTGACCTTCGCCGCCCTCAATCTGTTCTGCGCATTCGTTCCCGAGACTTTTTACGACGCGTTGGTCTACCACCTGGCGCTGCCCGAGCTTTACTGGATACGGCATGGGTTCGTCGCGACCCCGCACAACGTCTACTCCGGCATTCCCATGCTGACGGAGATGCTATACGGACTCGCCTTGCCTCTGGGCGGCGAGAGGCTGGCGCACCTCATCAATTGGAGTCTGGGCCTGGGCACGGCCTGGATGCTGATGTGTTTGGGCCGCCGACAGGGTAGCGCTCGCGCCGGCCTGCTGGCCGCGTTGCTTTTCTATTCGACGCCGCTCGTCGGCATACTTTCTTGGAAGGCGTCCGTAGAGTTGAACTGGACCTTCTATCAACTTCTTGCCGTCTATGCAGCGATCGTGGGCCTGGAAGAATCCTCCGTGAACCCGCGCAAATGGTGGCTCATGGGCATCACTCTAGGATTCGCTATGAGCACGAAATACACGGCGTGGCCGCTTGCGCTAGTTCTTGCCGCGCTCGTCACCCGGCAACTCCACGTTAAAGGCGAGTCGTTCCCCGCCATCGCCAGGCAATCCGCTGCGCCTGCCCTATTCGCGATTGGAATCGTCCTCATCTGGCCGCTGCGCAATCAAATCTATTATGGAAATCCGATTTTCCCGTTTTACCAAGAGGCGATAGCGCCACACGGCCCGCATGCCGATTGGAAAAGCTTGATGCTGGACGCCCACTCTCGAAACCTGCCGACGACGTTCGGCAACTGGAACGGCGCATGGCGCTTCATTCTTCACCCATGGACGGAACTGACGCTGGGACGTTCCGATGTGGACATGCTGGGTCCGGTCCTCATCTTAGGACTGCCGCTCCTTGTCGTCGCGCGGTTCCTGTCGAATGGAACACGAACCATCTTCCTGGCGACGCTATCGCTATGGGCGGTATGGGGCCTCACGACGGACATGGCCCGCTTCTTCCTTCCTGTCTTTGCGCTCGTCGTGCTCCTTTACGCGCTTTCCTTCGAGATGCTGCTCCCCAAGCCGGCCAAGACGCTAGCCTATGCCCTGCTGTCGATCGTCTTGCTCGATAATTTTCTAATGACAGCGAACTGGTTCCAGCTATATGAGGCGGAAGGCGTTGTCACAGGCAAGGAGCCGGTTGCCAACTATCTCGGGCGCGTTCATCCCTCTTATGGTCAAACGCACTATGCCGCGGCCGAGTTCATACGCACGACGCTTCCGTCCGATGCCCGGGTTCTCGTTCTGGGCGACGGCCGCGGATTCGGCATCGGTCGGGACTTCGTCGCGAGCACGCGCTTCAGCGAAAACCCATTGGTCGGATATCTCCGGGAGAGCAAGACGCCGGAGGAAGTGCGCGAGAAGCTGCTGAAGAACGGGTTCACGCACATTCTCTTCAATCAAGCCGGGATGGTGACCGGCCAAGGTTTATCATTGGATGAGCGTGAGCGAAACCTTTTCAATACCGTCTCAGTCAATTTCAAGACGCTATTCGCACACCAGGATAAGATCCAACCCCGCGACGGTGGGGCCTGGTGCGGGGTGCTTGAGATAGCTCGTTAGTCGTTTCTCTTCCAGCCATGCTATACTGCTCCTAGGACCACAAGGTTAATTGTCAAACCGCGTGGGTTCGGGGGTTGGTTCTCGACGGAGAGAGTCTCACCGTAAACGGGTGAAGCTCATAACCTTGAGGTCGCTGGTTCAAATCCAGCCCCCGCAACCAATTTTGAAACCCGCCGAAAGGCGGGTTTTTCTTTTAACGGGGCGCCGCGCGGGCCCCTTCACGCCTAGGCCCTTTGCCGCCCGCCCTCTCCGGCCCTTCGGCCCAGTCGCCGTTCCGCGGGCTTTGCTAATTTCTGCCCACAGCCGCCGAGGGAGATATCATGAAACGCCTTCTGTCGATCGCCGTCGCTTTCGCCGTGAGCATGGGACCGTCCGCTCCGGCCGCCTTCGCCCAGGTCGCCGCGTCGGCCAGGGCCGGCGCTCCGGTCGCGTCCGTGCCGGGCCTGCCCCTCTCGGCTCCGGGCCTCGCGAACGGCGCCCCTACCTTTAATAGCTCCTTGAGCGCCCCGGCCCTCGCGCCCGCGCTCGCGGCGCCCTCCGTCGCGAGCCCGGCCCCGGTCCCCGCGGCGCTGGCCGCCGTCTACCGGACTCCCGAGGGCAAGCCCACTCCCTTCGCCCTCACCATGACGGCGCTGGCGGCTCCGTCCGTCGAGACGGGCGACATGGGCAGCGCGGAGGCGAGCGGCGCCGCGGGCGCGGATTTCGCCAAGCGCATCGGGCAGGACGAGGGCGAGGTCGAGCTTCTCCTCTCCGCCCCCGAAGGCTCCGACCGCGTGATGACCGAGGACGTCTATCCTCTCAGCCTGGCCAAGCCCGGCACGCGCCTGAAGGACGTCGACACCGCCATGCAGCGCCAGCTCGAGAAGCTCGGCGTCTCCCCGCGCACCTTGGAAGCGCACAACGCGCGCGCCATCGGCGCGGTGTCCAAGATCAACACCGCCGTCCTCAAAGTGGACGCCGCCGAGGCCGGCCTGCTTCAGGCCGCGCTCGAGGCGCAGGGCCTCAAGGTCCAGCGCGGCCGCATCTTCGAAGTGCCCAAGCCCCAGCTCGCCGCGCCCACGGCGCGCTCCGTGGGACTCAAGGAGATGTCCAAGATCATCGGCGCCGACAAGCTCCAGGCCGAGCTGGCCAAGGTCCTGGGCGACCCGGACGCGAAGCGCTCCTTCCTCTCCAAGGCCGCGGCGTGGGTGAAGGGGCTGTTCAAGCCGAAGGTCGAGAATCCCGTCCTGCCTTGGGCCGTGCTCGACACCTGGGTGGCGGCGAACCATCCCTATCTCGCCGGCCGCATCACCAAGGGCGTCGACAACAACGCCGACCGCGAGACGCACGGCACGCACACGGCCAGCACGGTCGTCGGCGTGGACCGCTGGAACTACGAGGGCCGCGCCTACAACATCTTCCCCGGCGGCCGGGCCAGCGAGAGCGACATCCTCTTCAAGATGAACATGGCGCAGGAGGACGGCGCCGTGGGCACGACGCACTCCTGGGGCGACGGCTCGGGCAATCCCGACGGCGCCATCGAGAAGCTCTTCATCAAGGGCGCCGAGAGCGGCATCCACCACTCGGTCTCCGCGGGCAACTCGGGCAGCCGCAAGAACACCATCGGCGGCCCCGCGATCGCGGTCTACGCGGCGGACCTGACCATCAACGGCAAGGTCGTCGGCAAGGTCCAGCGCATCAAGGCCGTCGCGGCCTCGGACGCGGACAAGAACACGGCGTCCTTCTCCTCGCGCGGGCCGGGCAGCCGCATCACGTCCACCAAGCCCGAGTACAAGAACTACCCGCAGAAGCCCGACGAGTCGGGCGTGGGCGTCAACCTGATCGCGGCGGTCCCCACGGGCGCCACGGTGCCCGAGCTGGGCGGCCCCGGCGCCGCCATGTCCGGGACCTCGATGAGCAACCCGGGCGTGTTCGGCGGGTTCCTGCTGCTGACGCGCGCCATCCTCGTCTTCCTCAAGGACGGCCTGCCGGAAGGTCCGGAGCGCACGCGTTTCGCCATGGACGTGGCCCGCTACGCCATGACCCAGACCGCCGAGAAGGTGGCCGGGCCCGACGAGGTCGGCGCCGGCTTCGTCAACGTCTGGGCGGCCTACGAGTACGCCGCCAAGCTCCTCAAGCGCTGATCCGAAGCCGAAGAACCGCCGGCTCCTCCGGGAGCCGGCGGTTTTTTGTTTTAATGACCGCGTGAGAGCCTCTCCCCGGCCCCTCTGGCTGGCCCCCCTCCTGCTCGCCGCGCTGACCTTCGCGGCCTACGCCCCCACGCTCGGCAACGGCTTCGTCTTCGACGACGACCTGCACATCACCGAGAACCCGCAGCTGGCGGCGCCCGACGCGTGGCGGAGGATCTGGATCGAAGGCGGCTCCTTCCAGTATTACCCGCTGACCTTCACCGCCTTCAAGCTGCAGAGGTCGCTGTGGGGACTCGAGCCCGCGGGCTACCACGCGGCGAGCGTCGTCCTGCAGGGCGCCTGCGCCCTGCTCTTCGCCTGGCTCCTCCTGCGCCTGCGCGCGCCGGGCGCGTGGTGGGCCGCCGCGCTGTTCGCCGTCCACCCGCTGCACGTGGAGACCGTGGCCTGGGCGACCGAGCAGAAGAACCTCCTGTGCCTGCTCTTCGCGCTCGCGGCGACGGACCGCTGGCTCGTCTACCGCGAGAAGAAGAACCCGCGGGACTACGCCCTGGCTCTGGCCGCCTACGCGGCCTGCCTGCTGAGCAAGACCGCCGCCTGCCTCCTGCCCCTCGTCTTCGCCGCGCTGGACTGGCGGGAGCGCCGCAAGCCGGCCCGCGCGGAGCTGCTTCCCTTCTTGATCCTCGGCGGCGCGATGGGGCTGGTCACCATGGCCTACGAAGACCGCCTGCTGGCGGACGCGTACGACGCGCCCTCCTGGCCCGCGCGCCTCGGGTTGGCGGGCCGCGTGTTCTGGTTCTATCTGGGCAAGCTCGCCTGGCCCCACCCGCTGAACTTCACCTACGAGCGGTGGACGCTCGCCGGCGCCGCGCAGTGGATCGCGCCCGCCGCCGCGCTCGCGCTCGCCGTCTGGGTCTGGAAGAAGCGCGAGACCCGCGGCCCCGCCGCGGCCCTGGCCTGCTACGTCCTGCTGCTCCTGCCGGTGCTGGGCCTCATTCCCAACAATTCGAACCGCTTCTCCTTCGTGGCCGATCATTACGCCTACTTCGCGAGCCTGCCCGTCCTGGCCCTCGTGCCCGCCGCGCTGGAGCGGGCGCTCCGGCAGAAGGCCCGGCGCGTCGCCGTGCTGACGATCCTGATCCTGGGAAGCGCCGCGCTCACGCGCGCGCGCCTGCCGGCGTTCCGCGACGCCGAGGCGCTGTGGCGCGACACCGTCGCCAAGAACCCGGCCGCGTGGCTGGCCTGGTACAACCTCGGCGCCGAGATGGCGGCCAAAGGCCGCTGGGCCGAGGCGGCCGCGCACTCGCGCCGCGCGGCGCAATTGGAGCCCGGACTCGGCGCGGCCTGGTTCCAGCTCGGCCAGGCCTCGTGGCAGGCCGGAGACCGCGCCGGGGCCGTGAAGGCCTTCGAGCGGACCGTGGAGGTCGCGCCCGAGCACGCCGGACACGCCGCGGCCCGCACGGCGGTCGCGCTCAACTATCTAGGCGTGGCCGCGGCCGAGGCCGGGCGTAAAAAGGAGGCCGTCGAGCGCTTCCAGGAAGCCCTCGCGCTGGACCCCGGCTGCGCGTCCTGCCGCGACAACCTGGCCCGGGCCGCCCGTTAACCGGGCGTTTGGGCGAGGTTCACCGCGTCTTTCGTTGAGGATCCGGCCTTCCGGGGCTAACCTGGAGGCATGGACACGACCCTCGACACCCGGCGCACCGACGTGGAGCTCCTGGCGATCGCGACGGCCCTGGCCCGCACCGGCGGAGAAGCCCCGTCCTGGCTGAAGACGCAGCTGGCCGAGCAGAACATCGGCCTCCCCCCGATCCCGGCCGACCCGGACGCCTACCGCTGGCACATGAAGGCGGCCATGACCGCCGGCGCCCTCCTGCTGGCCTTCATCGGCGGGGTCGACTACCTGCCCGAGGTCGGCGCCGCCCCCCACCGCGTCCCCCCGTCCTCTTATGTGATCGATCAGGACGCCCGCGACGCGGTCGCCCTGGTGCAGGAGTCCGTCGCCGCCGGAGACGAGGAGACGGTGCTGTCCCGCCTGGGCGGGATCCGCCGCCACGCGGACGGCGCGGCCAGGGCCTGGAGCGCCGAGCAGACCGAGGAGGCCACCTACCTCGTGATCTACCGCGAGCCGGCCGGCTCGCCCGCGTACGCGTTCGAGGTGAATCTGGAGACCGAGACGGTCTCCCCGACGCCGGAGGCCGTGGACGCCCTGGCCCTGATGCGCGTGCGCGCGATCGAGGAGCAGGAGCGCCTGTACGCCGCTCAAAACGGCGGCCTCGTCGCCTCCGCGAATTAGTTTAATAGGGCCATGAAACTCCTGGTGATCATGGCCCTATCCTTTTGCCTGGCGGCGCCGGCCGGCGCCAAGTCCGCCGAAGCGCCCAAGGAGGGCGACAAGGCGCCCGCCTTCGCGCTCCAGTCCCAGACCGGCGAGACCGTCGCGCTCGAGGACCTCAAGGGGAAATGGGTCGTGCTCTATTTCTACCCCAAGGACTTCACCAGCGGCTGCACGCTCGAGGCGCGCGGCTTCCAGAAGAACGCCGAGGAGTTCGCGAAGCGCGGCGCCGTGATCCTGGGCGTGAGCGGGCAGAGCGCCGAGACGCACAAGGAGTTCTGCGACAAGGAGAGCCTCTCCTTCCGCCTGCTCGCCGACTCCAAGCTGCGCGTCGCCAAGTCCTACGGCTCGACGATGATGGGCGGCCTGCTGGCGGCGCGCACGACCTTCCTGATCTCCCCCGGCGGCTTCGTCGCCCGGCGCTGGCTGAAGGTCTCGCCGGGCGCGCACGCGGATGAGCTGCTGGCCGCGCTCGACGAGCTGAAGGCCGAAAAATGAGCCGCTGGCGTCCGCTCCTGCTCGGAGCGCTGCTCGCCGCGGGCTGCTCGGCGCGCACGCGCCGCTTCGCGGCCTACCAGTTCGCCGGCTCCGCTCCCGCGACGACCTGCCGCGCCGACGGCGCCGCGCGCTGGTGCGTCCACGAGCCCGAGCGCCCCGGCCCCGACCTCGTCTACTTCCTGCACTACGCGACCGGCGACGAGCGCAGCTGGAACCGCCTCGGGCTCTCGCGCGCCTTCTACAGCGAGTACCGCAGGCTCGGCCGCCCGGCGCCGCGCGTGGTCACCGTGTCCTACGGAACCCATTGGCTGATGACGAACAAGCCCGGCCGTCAGACCGTCCTGCTCGCGGAGTTCGAGGAGCTGCGCCGCCGCATCGAGGCCGGGCTGCCCGCCGTCGGCCGCCGGTTCGCCTGGGGCATGTCCCAGGGCGGCTACAACGCGGCCGAGGTCGTGCTGTCGGCGCCGGGGCTGTGGAGCGGCGCGGCGCTGTCCTGCCCGGCGCTGTACGCGCGCTCGCCTTACGCGAAGCCCCCCGCGCCTTTCCCGGAGCGCGGCGCCGAGGGGCGGCAGCTCTTCACGATCCGCATGGCCGACGCCGCGACGTGGGAGGCCGAGAATCCGCTGGCGCTCGCCGCCTCGGCCAAACCCCTGCCCCCGTTCTGGATCGAGGCCAACCCCGACGACGAGTTCGGCTTCGCCGAAGGCGCGCGCGCGCTGGCCGAGACCCTGCGCGCGGCGGGCGGCGCCGCGACCTTGGTGGAGACCCCCGGCGGGCATTGCGCGATCGACGCCCGGGCGGCCGCGCGCTTCCTGGCGAGCGTGCCGTGATCGGCTCCCGCCGGTCGGCGGCCGTGCGCTTCATCTTCGTGACCATCCTGCTCGACGCGGCGGGCATCGGCATCCTGATCCCGGTCCTGCCCGACGTCCTGCGCCGCTTCTCCTCCGACCCGGCGGTCGTCTCCCAGCGCTTCGGCCTGTTCATCGGCGCCTACGCCTTCATGCAGTTCTTCGCCTCGCCGGTGCTGGGCACCCTCTCCGACCGCCACGGACGCCGGCCGATCCTCCTGGGGTCGCTGCTCGGCGCCGCTCTCGACTACCTGTTCATGGCCTTCGCGCCGACCCTGCCCCTGCTGTTCGTCGGCCGCGCGATCTCGGGGCTGACCGGCGCCAGCATGACCGTCGCCAGCTCCTACATGGCCGACATCAGCGACGAGAAGACCCGCTCGGCGAATTTCGGGATGATCGGCGCGGGCTGGGGCCTGGGCTTCATCGTCGGCCCCCTGACCGGCGGGCTGCTGGCCGGCCTCGGCCCCACGGCGCCCTTCATCGCCGCGGCCCTGCTCAACGGCATCAACTTCCTGTACGGCCTGTTCCTGCTTCCCGAATCGCTCCCCCCCGAGCGCCGGCGCCGGATCGAGACCCGCAACCTGAACCCGGTCGGCTCGATCCTGCGCGTGCTCCGGCCGTCCGCCTTCTCCGTCTTCGTCTGGATCTACTTCTTCGTCATGCTCGCCGGGCAGATACACCCGGTGAACTGGACCCTGTACACCCAGACCAAGTTCGGCTGGACCTCGTGGCAGGTCGGCCTGTCCCTCTCCTTCGTCGGCGTGATGATCGCGGTCGCGCAGGGCGGCCTGACCCGCGTCATCGTGCCCAGGCTCGGCGAGGGGCTGTCGCTGACCCTCGGCCTGTCCATCTACGCCGTCACCTTCGCGGCCTTCGCGCTGGCGACCCGGGGCTGGATGATGTACGCGATCGTCGTGTTCTTCTCGCTGTCGGGGATCACCATGCCGTCGCTGCAGTCCATCCTGGCCCGGCACGTCCCCCCCGGCCGGCAAGGCGAGCTCCAGGGCAGCCTGGTGTCCCTCTCCAGCGCGGCCTCGATCTGCGCGCCGATCCTGTATACCGGCCTCTTCGTCCGCTTCACCGGCCCCGACGCGCCCGTCTATTTCCCCGGCGCGGCCTACCTCGGCGCCTCCGCGATCTGCGTCGCCACCTTGGCCGCCCGCCTGTGGCTGGCGCCCAGGAAATAAGGCTAGAATCGCCGTAAACTCGCCGCAAGGAGAACGACATGCCCCGAGCCCAGGCCCGCCACATCCTCGTCAAGACGGAAGCCGAGTGCAGCAAGCTCAAGAAGGACATCGAGGGCGGCGCCAGCTTCGCCGACCTCGCCAAGCAGCACTCCCAGTGCCCCTCCGGACGCTCCGGCGGCGACCTCGGCGAGTTCGGCCCCGGCCAGATGGTCCCCGAGTTCGACAAGGTCGTCTTCTCCGCCCCGGTCAACCAGGTCCAGGGCCCGGTCAAGACGCAGTTCGGCTTCCACCTCATCGAGATCACCAAGCGCGGTTAGCCCGCCCGAAACGCTTCCCCAAAAGGCCCAGAAACAATCTGGGCCTTTTGGGGAAAAATCGCTTGCATCCTCCTCGGGCGTAATGCCAGGATCGGATCGTTAGGAGGTAGCGATGATCCGAAGCATCCTGGTGAGCCTGATCGCCGTCCTGCTGTACGCCGCGCCCCCCTCGGCCGAGCTGTGCGAGGGGTTCCTGCCCGAGAACGACTTGAAGATCCCCGTCGGGTCCCTCGAGGACAAGGGCATCTCGCAGGCGCAGTTCAACGCGGTGATCGACCAAGCCGAGAAGCTCTACGGCCCCGTGATCGCCGCCCGCGGCGGCAAGCTGGTCGTCAAGCGGCTGTGGGACAACAACACCGTCAACGCGTCCGCCCAGCGCCAAGGCGCCAACTACGTGGTCAACATGTACGGCGGCCTGGCCCGCCACGAGACGATCACCCAGGACGGCTTCGCCCTGGTGGTCTGCCACGAGATCGGCCACCACATCGGCGGCGCGCCGAAGTACGGCGGCGGCGACTGGGCCTCGAACGAGGGCCAGTCCGACTACTTCGCCAACCTGAAGTGCCTGCGCCGGCTGTTCGCCGCGCCGGGCGCCTCGTCCTTCACGCGCCCCGCGGCGCCGAAGGGCGACGACCCGGGCCCGCGCCCGGCGTGCGAGAAGGCCTTCGCGTCGGAGTCCGACCGCGCCCTGTGCGTGCGCGGCGCGGCCGCCGGCATGTCGGTGACGTCCCTCTTCAGGGCTTTGCGGCGCGAGACGACGATCCCGCGCTACGACACCCCCGATCCCAACGCGGTGGCCTCCACCCAGGACGGCCATCCCGGGACCCAGTGCCGCCTCGACACCTACTACGCCGGCTCGATCTGCGGACGGAGGGTGGACGAGGCGCTCAGCGAGAGCGATCCTCTCGCGGGGACCTGCACCGCCCAGTCCGGGCACGAGCTCGGCCTGCGCCCGCGCTGCTGGTACAAGCCGGCCGGCGCCCCGGTCGAGGACGCCCCGGAGGAGGTCGCCTCGCGCGCCCACCCCAAGGCGCCCGCGGTCCTGGCGGAGCTGTCGAACCCGGCTCTCTGGTCCGGGCTCTAGACTCCGGACTTTCGAATGGCGGGGCGGGGGGCCGGCCGGCCCCCCCCCCCCCCCGGTTTGGGCGGGCCCCCCCCGGGGGCAAATGGGATAACAAACGCACAGCGCCGGGGGGCCCCGGGGCTC
>CAZURZ010000036.1:0-21080 GCA_964623465.1 uncultured Elusimicrobia bacterium | reverse complement strand
GTTCAAAGCCTTCCACCTGGGCCCGGTGTGGCGGGCGGAACGCGCCCAGAACGGGCGCTACAGAGAATTCACGCAGTGCGACATCGACGTCATCGGCTCCGACTCCTGGGGCGCCGAGGCCGAGGTCATCGCCGCGATCCTCTCCGTGTTCGAGGCCTTCGGCCTGACGGGCGTGAAGGTCCACCTCAACGACCGCCGCGCCGTCGACGCGGCGCTCGCGGCCGCGGGAATCCCGGAAGACAAGCGCGGCCACGCCTGCGTCGTCGTCGACAAGCTCGACAAGATCGGCAAGGACGAGGTCGTGAAGGAACTCGAGGCCTCGCTCGGCGCGCCCGCGGCCGCGGCGCTGTCCAAGGCCCTGCTCTCGGGAGGCGGCGTCGCCGCGGACCCGCTCGACAAGATCATCCACGCCGTGAAGGCCCTCGTGCCCGCGGCCGAGCTCCTCGTCGACCCCTCGCTCATGCGCGGCATGGGCTATTACACCGGTCCCGTGTTCGAGTTCCGCCACCCGTCCCTGTCCGGCTCGCTCGGCGGCGGCGGCCGCTACGACAAGCTCACCTCCAAGTTCGGCGGCGCGGCGACGCCCGCCTGCGGCGGCTCGATCGGCTTCGAGCGCCTGATGCTCATCCTCGAGGAGAAGGGCGCCGGGACGGATCACGCCGCCCCCGACGCGGTGGTGACCGTGTTCTCCGACGAACTGCGCGAGCGCTCGCTGTCCGTCGGCGCGGCCCTGCGCGCCAAGGGCCTCTCCATCGACGTGTATCCCGGCTCGGGCAAGCTCAAGGCGCAGTTCAAGTACGCCGACCAGAAGAAGGCCGGCTACGCGATCGTCATCGGCCCCGACGAGGCCGCGCGCGGCGTCATGCAGGTGAAGGCGCTGGCCTCAGGCGAGGAGCAGGCGCTGACGCTCGACGAAGCCTGCGCCCTCATCGCCGGCAAGCACTAGTGAGCCGGGCGTTCGTCAAAGAGGACGCCCAGGGTCCCGACGAGGACCCGCCCGAGAAGCCGCTCTCCGACCAGCCCAATTACTGCACGCCGCGCGGCGTTCTTCTGTACCAAAATGAAGAAGCCCGCCTGCTCGAGGCGCTCAAGCCGTTCGCCGGCGCGCAAAACGATCCGTTGCTGAAGAAGCGCAAGCGCGAGCTCGAGCGCGACCTGCGCTGGGTGCGCGCGCGCCTGGAGAGCGTGATCCCCGTGGACCCGGCGAACCAGCCCAAGGACCAGATCCGCTTCGGCGCGCGGGCCGTGCTGCGCGGGCCCTCCGGCGAGCGCGCGGTGCGGATCGTCGGCGAGGACGAGGCGGAGGAAGGCGGCGAGATGCTGTCCTACGCCTCGCCGTTCGCGCAGGCGCTGCTCGGGTTGAAGGCGGGGCAGGCGTTCGAGTGGTCCGGGGAAGCCTGGACCGTGGCGTCGATCGAGTACGCGTCTTAGTCCCCCGTTTTCCCTCTTCTCCTCCGCTGATGTCGTCCAAGACATCAACACCCGCGCGCGAAGGCGGTGATGTCATCCACGACATCACGACGCTCAGGAGGGAACTTTTTCGCCGGCTCAATCGTCTGTAGTCATGAACGAAAATATCCTGAAGGCCCCCGATGCGTTCGAAATAGTCTCGGCCGCGATCGACAAGCTCGGCCCCTGGAAGCGCTGGACGCCGGGCCGTCAGACGTGGTATCTGCGCAAGAAGGCCGGCCTGACCCAGCGCGCATTGGAGGCGCTGTCCGGTGTCGGTCAGCACCGGATATCGGAAATCGAAAATGGGGGCGACCCGAAGCTGAGCACCTTGATCGAGCTGTGGAAGCCGCTGGGGTTTTACCCCGGCTTGGTTCCGGACCGGGCGGGCCCGCGTGAGGGTCTGCGCCGCCGGACGAAGACGATGTCGAGCGGGACATAAACGCCTTCACCGGAAAGGCACTTATGCCGCCGAGGACATCAGCTGGAGGGGCCGGGGTTACAGCAGCCGGCCCTGCTCGGCGCCGCGCACGTTGAGCAACTCGAGGTCCTGCGCCGTGTCGACGTCGGCCTGGGTGGCGTCGTCGTCGAGCGGGATCTTCACGGCGGTTCCCCAGTGGCGGCGCACCGCGGCCATCGCGGTGTCGTCGCCCACGAGGCGGCCGATCTCGCCGAAGAGCTCGCGCGGGTAAGCGGTGGGGTGGCCTTTGATAGGCCCCTCCGGTCCCGCGAGCACCGGGAAGGTGAGCTGGCCGGACAGCTCGAACTCGGCGATCACGCGCTCGATCAGCCAGGCGGGCACGCGCGGCATGTCCCCGAGCAGGGCGACCACGCCGGGCGCGTCGGCGGGGACCTCGCGCAGGCCGACCTCGAAGGACGAGGCCTTGCCCGAGGCCCAGGCCGGGTTGAAGACCACGCGCAGGCGCGGGTCGTCGAGGCCCTCGATGGCCGTGAGGCCGTCCTGAGCGCCGGCGCCGAGCACCACGATCACGGGGTCGAGGCGCGCGGCGAGCGCGGATTCGACGACGTGCCGGAGAACCGGACGGCCGTCGATGCGGGCCAGGAGCTTGGAGCCGCCGGCGAAGCGCTTGCCCCGCCCGGCGGCGAGCACGAGGCCGGGAATCTTCACGCCGCCCTTGCGCTGGATCGGGGCCGAACCGGCCGGGCGCGTCCGCGCGGGGCGGCCGCCTTTGCGTTCGGCGCGAACGGCGAGAATCTCCGCGGCGACGGCCAGGGCGATCTCTTCGGAGGTCTCGGCGCCGACGTCGAGGCCCGCGGGCGCCGAGAACGCGCCGGGACGGGGATCGACGCCCTCCTCGCGGAGCTGGCCGAGCAGCTTGGCCGCGCGGCCGGTCGAGCCGACGAGGCCGACGTAGCGGGCGGGCGAGGGAATGGCGCCCTTGAGCAGCTTCAGGTCGGAGGAATGCGCGCGCGTGGCGACGACGATGTAGGTGTCGGCGTCGGGCCGGCATGCCGAGCGCGCCGCCTCCCAGCCGCCCTCGACGAGCTGCCAGCGCGCGCGGTCCCAGCCCTCGCCGTGCAGGCGCCCAGGACGGTGATCGGCGACGGTCACGACAAATCCCAATTTATCCAACAGTTCGGCCAGCCTCCGGCAGTCCTCGCTCGACCCCAGAATGAGGGCTTTTCCCATCGGTATGAGGGGATAGCGCATCAGGCGGCGCACGCCGCCGCGCTGGGCCTCCTCCTCCAGCTCGGGCTCGCCCTCGGCGTAGCAGGTCTTCACGCCGGGGTGGTCGGGCGGGAAGTGGCGGCGGCGGCCGGCGTCCTCGCCGGAGAGGGCGAATTCCACGACCAGGCCCTCGCCGCGCAGCAGCGCCTCGCGGACCTCGCGCAGGCGGTCGCGCAGCTCGCCGGTGACCGGCTCGAGCCACACCTCGGCCTTGCCCGACAGCCCGCCGGCGCCGAAGAGGGCGTCGTCCTCGGTCAAGTCGATCTCGACCAGGCGCGGAGCGCCCGACTCGACGGCCGCCGCGAAAGCCGCCCGGAGGCTCTCGGGCGCGACGGACACGGGCAGCAGGCCTTCTCCGACCTCGGCCGCGTCGTCGGCGATGACGCAGGACGCCCCGGCGCGCTCGCCCAGGACGCCGTCGAGCGAGACGAGGGTGGCCAGGACACCGCGCACGTTGAGCGGATCGGCCGAGGCCAGATCCTCGAGGGCGCGCAAAGCGGCCAGGACTTCGTGGGGGCGCGGGGCGCTCATGTTTCTCGTCGGTAAGCCGACGAGAAATTCAATCATATTCTCTCAATATGGCCCGCATGGAAAACCCAAAAAACGCCGTTAATTTTTACGTACTTGAAAAGAACATATTCCCCCGCTACAATTCCGGCGATGGCGCTCGATGAACGTGAACTGCGCAGCCTCGTCACGCTATTAGAGGAAGAGGACCCGGCCGCCCTGGCCCTGGTCCGCTCCAAGATCCTCGGCGTGGGCTCGGCCATCATCCCCTACCTCGACGAGCTCCGTCCCGCGGCCACGCCCGAGATGGCCCTGCGCCTGGAGTCGGTGTCGGGCGAGCTCCGTTTCCAGGACCTGCGCCGGGACTTCGTGCGCCTGTCCCTGGCCAAGACGCCCGACCTGGAGGAGGGCAGCCTCTTGATCTCGCGCTTCGGCTTCGCCGACGTCGACGCCAAGGTCTACAGCGGCTGGCTGGACAAGGTCGCGGCCGCCGTGGCCGCCGACATGCCCTCCGACGCGGGCATCGCCGAGTCGGTGAGGCGCCTGACCAACCACGTCTTCCAGGCGCTCGGCTTCGCCGGCAACGAGACGCGCTACTACGACCCCGACAACAGCTATCTCTCGCGCGTGATCGACACGCGCCGGGGCATCCCGGTGACGCTGACCGTGCTCGTGCTCCTGCTCGCGCGGCGCCTGCGCCTGCCGGTGTACGGGGTGGGCACGCCCGGCCACTTCCTCGCGGGTTTTAAAGAGGCCGGCTCGTCTCTATACGTCGACTGCTTCCGCGGCGGCCAGCTCATGAGCCTGCCCGAGGTGAAGCGCATGCTGGTGCGCAACGGCTACGACTGGCGGCCGGAATTGGGCAAGCCGGTCGGCTCCCGCGACATCCTCGCGCGCATGCTGCGAAACCTGATCTCGATCTACCAGAAGACGGGGGCGGCCGAGCGCGCCGAGCGCCTCTCGACCCTCGTGGAAATCGTGCTCACCGGCCGCGACGCGGGGACCCCGTGAAAGCCGCCCTGCTGCTCATGCTCCTGCTGTCCGCCGGCGCGCGCGCGGAGCGTCCGATCAACCCTCCCGCCCCCGACTTTCCCCCGGCCTCGGCCTGGCTCAACGCCACCCAGCTCTCGCTGGCGCGCATGCGCGAGCGCAAGATCGTCGTCGTGGCCTTCATCAATCCGACCTCGATCAATTCGATCCGCGTCCTTCCCGCCCTGCAGTCCTGGTTCGACCGCTACGCGCTCAAGCAGGTCATGGTGATCGGCGTCCTCACCCCCGACCTCAACGTGCACCGCGAGGCGGTCTGGGCCAAGAACCTGCTCAAGCGCTACGGGGTCGAGTATCCCGTGTTCATCGACGGAGACCGGCGCCTGTGGAAGTCCTACGCGAACGAGGGCTGGCCCGCCCTGTACCTGATCGACAAGCGCGGACGCATCGTCTTCGACCGCCTCGGCGAGGGAGGCTACGAGGAGTTCGAGGCGGAACTGCGCCTGGCCCTGGCCGAGCTGATCGGCGCCGAGAATCTGCCCGAGCCGACCGGGATCAAGGATCCGCCGCGCAAGGAGTGCGGGCAGATCACGCCGGAGATCGCGCTCGGCGCCCGCCCGGGCATCAAGGCGCCCCTGGCCCTCGACAAGGACGCGTCGACCCGGCGCAACCTCATCGTCGAGGCGCGCGACGCGGAGGTCGCGATGCTGGGCCGCTGGAACGTCGAGCAGGACGGCCTGCGTCTGGAGACCGAGAACAAGACGCAGAGCGCCTTCGTGCGCGTCGTCTATCACGCCGCGCAGGCGCTGGCGATCCTCGCCCCTTCTGAACTCGGGCGGACGAAGTTCTTCGTCAAGCAGGACGACCTCTGGCTGCATGAGGGAAACAAAGGGCGCGACATTCTGATCGACGACGACGGCCGCAGCTACGTGGTGCTCGACACCACGCGCCTCTACGACCTCACCCGCGAGTCGATCTACACCCCGCACGAGCTGTACCTGATCCCCGACCGCAAGGGCGCCGCGGTGCACGGCTTCTCGTTCTCGGACAACTGCGTCGTGACCTCCCTCCCTTGAAGCGCGCCGCCGAGATCGTCGCGATCGAACCGCGCCTGTTCAAGGTCCCCATGAGCGCGCCGTTCGCGATCGCGGGAGGCGCCGCGGCCGAGTTGGAGACCGTCTACGTGCGCCTGCGCCTCTCCGGCGGCGCCGAGGGCTGGGGCGAGGCGTCCCCCTTCCCCGCCTTCAACGGCGAGACCGCGGCCAAGTCCTTGGTCCAGATCCGCGCGGCGGGCGCGCGCTGGCTCGGCCGGGACGCGGGCGCGTGGCGGACGCGCCTGGAGGAGCTCGAGGAGGCCCTGCCCCGCCACGGCGGCGCCGCGCGCGCCGCGCTGGGCATGGCCCTGCTCGACGCGTGGACCCGGCGCGCGCGGATCCCCCTGAGGGCCCTCTTCGGCGGCGCGGCCGACCGCGTCGTCTCCGACGTGACCGTGACCCTCGGCTCCCCCGAGGAGGCCTACGCGGCGTCCCGCAGGATCCGGGCGCTGGGCGTGACGGTGGTGAAGATCAAGGTCGGAGGCACGGTGGCCGAAGACGCCGAACGCGTGCGCGCGGTCGCCCGCGCCCACCCGCGCGCGAAGCTGACGCTCGACGCCAACCAGGGCTACGACGCGGGGAAGTCGCTCGCGCTCGTGAAGCGGTGCCGCGCGGGCGGCATCGAGCCGGTCCTCTTCGAGCAGCCCGCCGCCGCCGACGACTTGAAAGGCCTGCGCAGGTTTCATGAGCTTTCGGGCATGCCCGTCGCCGCCGACGAATCCCTGCGCGGACGCGCCGACGCCCTCGAGCTCGCGCGGACGGGAGCCGCGCAGGTGCTGAATCTGAAGCTCATGAAGATGGGCGTGCTCGAGGCCTGGGACTGCGGCCTGATCGCGCGCGCCTCGGGACTCAAGGTGATGGTCGGCGGGATGGTCGAGACGCCCCTGGCGATGGGCGCGGCCGCGCATCTCGCCGCCGGACTGGGCGGCGTCGATTTCGTGGACCTCGACACCCCGCTGTGGCTGGCCAAGAACCCCACGCGCGGCGCCGGCTTCGGACGGGGCGGCCTGTACGACCTCTCCCGCGTCACGGCCGGGATCGGCGTCGCTCCCCGCTGAGAAAGGGCTTGACGAAACCTGGTCCATACCCTATAATTAATTGACTGAACGTTCAGTCAATATTCATGGCCCGCAAACCAGACCTCGCCGTCCGCGAACGCATCCTCCAGCAGGCGGAGCACGTCATCCACCTGAAGGGCTTCAACCACGCGTGCCTGGATGAAATCGCCGAAGCCTGCGGGATGACCAAGGGCAACCTGATCCATCACTACGGCTCGAAGTCCGGACTGGCCTTGGCCGTCCTCGATTTCAAGATCAAGGAGTTCCAGGCGCGCAAGGTCGAGCCGGTGTGCGCCCAGGCCGTGCCCGAGGACGCCGTGGCCGAGATGTTCGCCGCGGCCGAGCGCGTCTTCGACGGCAACGGCTGCAAGGCCGGCTGCTTCGTGGGCAACATCGCCCTGGAGATGAGCGATCTGGACGAGACGTTCCGCAAGAAGGTCGCGGGCTTCTTCGACGAGTGGGCCGACGGCCTGCGGCAGTGCCTGGAGCGCTGCAAGTCGAAGGGCTACTTCCGGCCCGACCTCGACGCGCGCGCCGCGGCCGAGTCGATCGTGGCCATGTACGAGGGCGCGATGATGCTCGCCCGTTCGCGCCGCGACGCGACGGTGTTCGCCCGGGTCGGGAAGACGGCCAAACAGCTTTTGGTGCAGTACAAAGTCGTTTAATCAGGAGGACAAACATCATGGGTCCGAAGACTCCCTGCGGCTGCTAAGCCGAAAACGTGACAACCGCCCCTCGCCCGCAAGGGCGGGGGGCGGCTTATTCGCATGAGACGACTTCTCCCCCTCGCCGTCATCGCCCTGATCCTCGCCGGCTGCTCGCCCGCCGGCGACCGCCGCGCGCCGCCCCTCGTCCTGACCGGCCTCGACGGCAGGCCCGTCGATCTCGCCGCCGCGCGGGGCAAGCCCGCCCTGGTCGTGTTCTGGGCGACGTGGTGCGACTCCTGCCGCGAGGAGATGCCCGCGCTGGAGGCCATTTTCCGCCGTTCCGGCGGAAGACTGGCCGTCATCGCTCCCTCGCTCGACGAGGATCCCAAGAAAGTCCCGCTCTTCGTCCGCGCGCACGGACTGACGTTTCCCGTTCCCCTCGCCGGCCGCGCCGAGTCGAACGCCTGGGGAGTGCGCATGCTGCCCACGACGTTTCTCGTCGGTTCGGACGGGATGATCGTCCGGCGCTGGATCGGCCCGCTGGACGTCCGGGCCGTCGAAAATGATATCGTCGCCTTGCTCGACAGGAGACCCTCATGACCATCGTCCGCGCCGCCGCCGTCCTGCTGTCCGCCCTGCTCGCCGCCCCCGTCTCGGCCGCGATCTCGCGCGAAGACCTCAAGCAAGCCCTCGAGGCCAATCCCGACCTGATCGTGGGCGCCCTCAAGAAGGCCAACAAGACCCAGCTCTTCGAGATCATCGTCCAGGCGCAGATGGAGTTCCAGCGCAAACAGCAGGAAGACGAGGCCAAGCGCGAGGCCGCCGAGCGCGAAGCCGCCATCAAGAATCCGCTCAAGGCCGACCTCTCCGACTCCCGCTCCCGCGGCGAAAAGGACGCGCCGATCACGATCGTCGAGTACTCCGACTTCCAGTGCCCGTACTGCAAGCAGGGCTACCGCAACGTCGAGACCCTGCGCAAGAAGTACGGCCCGAAGATGCGCGTCTACTTCAAGAACTTCCCCCTGAACTTCCACCCGCAGGCCATGCCCGCGGCCCAGTGGTTCGAGGCGATCGCCCTCCAGTCCGAGGAGAAGGCCTGGGCCTTCCACGACGCCCTGTTCGAGAACCAGGACAAGCTCGGCGAGGAGTACTACAAGGCGCTCGCCAAGGACCTCAAGATCGACGTCAAGAAGGCCGAAGCGGACGCCAAGAGCGAGCGCGTGGCCAAGAAGATCGAGGCGGACGTCGCCGAGGCCAAGAAGTTCGGCATCGAGGGCACCCCGGCCTACCTGATCAACGGCGTGCCTCTGCGCGGCGCCTACCCCGTCGAGGCCTTCGAGAAGATCCTCTCGCGCCTGGGCAAGTAAGCCGCCGAAGCCCCGCCCTCTCCGGAGGGCGGGGCTCTTTTTTTGCCCGGCCCCTTATTGATCTTGCATTTCAATAAGGGGTTGAGGTAGAATCTCCTTATTGAAAATGAATCTCATTATCAACAGCCTTCGCCGCCCCCTCCTTCTCCTCCTGCTCGCGGCGGGTCCGGGCCACGCGTCGTCCCAGGAGCGGCGCGTGGACCGAACCCGCCTCGTGATGGGCACCCTCTGCGGCATCGAAGCCGAGGGACCGGACGCCGCCGTGACCGCGGCCTTCGCCGAGCTGGAGCGCTGGGACGCCATCCTTTCCCTATATAAGGACGACAGCGAGCTGACCGCGCTCAACGCCCGGGCCGGCTCCGGATTCGTTCCCGTCTCCGCGGAGCTGTACGCGGTCGTGGACCTGTCGCTGCGCGCCGCGCGCGACAGCGACGGCGCCTTCGACCCGACCGTGCTGCCGCTCCTGCGCCGCGGCCCCGACGGCCTCGGCTCCGCGGGCTGGCGCCGGGTGAAGCTGGACGCCGGGAAGCGCGCGGTGTCGCTGCCCCCCGGCGGCGGCCTGGACTTCGGCGGCATCGGCAAGGGCTGGGCCCTGGACCGGGCGGGCGAGGTCCTGCGCGCCGGCGGCGTCTCCGCGGCGCGCCTGAACTTCGGGGGGCAGGTCCTCGCCCTCGGCGCGCCCGCGGGGACCGCGGGCTGGGAGGTCTTCCTCCCGGGATCCGACGCCCCCCTGCTCCTCAAGGACGCCTCGATCGCCGTATCCGGAAACACCGAGCGCCCCGGCCACATCGTCTCCCCCTTCACCGGGCGCCGCATGCACCGCGCATTCGCCGCCGCCGCGATCGCGCCCACGGCGGCGGAAGCCGACGCCTGGTCCACGGCGCTGTACGTCCTCGCAAAGAGGCCTCGCCTTTTCCGCGGACGCTCGTTCTTCATTCCTGGGAAACCCGCCCGTCCGGGCGAAAACAAGGAGCCCGCATCATGAAATACGTCTCCGTGCTGTTGTCCACGTTGCTCGCGCTGTCCCCGCTGTCCGCGGCGGCGCAAGACGCCGCCAAGGTGAGCGAGCTCGAGCGCAAGCTCGACGTGCTCACCCAAGAGATCGAAAAGCTCAAGCTCGGCTCGTCGGTCGTCGAGCCCGTCGCCGAGAAGGGCGTCCTGGGAATGGCCCCCGCCGCCTCGAAGGTGTACAAAGCCGCGGCGAACAAGGTCTCCATCGGCGGCTACGGCGAGATGATCTACCAGAACTTCTCCAGCCGCCGCCAGAACGCCTCGTCCTCCGGAACGCGCAACGAGGCGGACTTCCTGCGCGCCATCCTCTACGCCGGCTACAAGTACAACGATTGGATCCTGTTCAACTCCGAGATCGAGTTCGAGCACGCCACCACCAAGGTCGCGGGCGGCGCGAGCCGCGGCGAGGTCTCGGTGGAGCTGGCCTACATCGACTTCCAGATCTCCCAGCCGCTGTCGGCCCGCGCGGGCATGCTGCTCATGCCGGTCGGCCTGACCAACGAGATGCACGAGCCCACGACCTTCCACGGCGTCAAGCGCCCGAGCGTCGAGAGCAACCTCATCCCGACGACCTGGCGCGAGAACGGCGCCGGCGTGTACGGCTCGCTCGGACCGGTCAGCTACCGCTCCTACGTGGTGACCGGGCTGCAGGCGGTCTCCAACACCGGGGTGACCGGCTTCTCGTCCTCGAGCGGGCTTCGCAACGGCCGCTCCAGCGGCGCCAAGAGCTTCGCCGAGGACCTCGCCTCGGTCACCCGCGTCGATTACGAGCCCATCCCCGGCACGATGATCGGCGGCTCCTTCTACGTCGGCGAGGCCGACCAGGACTTCACCGCCGCCTCCGTGCCCGTGACCCTCTGGGAGGCGCACGGACGGAGCACCTGGCGCGGGGCCGAGTTCAAGGCCCTCTACACGGAGGTCCGCGTCGGCAACGCCGACCGCGTGAACGCGGCCCAGGGAGTGGCCGCGGGCGCCGCGGGCACCTCGTCGATCGGCCGGAGAATGTTCGGCGGCTACGTGGAGGGCGCCTACGACGTGCTCAGCCTGACGTCGAACAACAAGGGCCATTCGCTCTCGCCGTTCGTCCGCTACGAGCGCTACGACACGCAGGCCGACACGCCCGAGCTGTGGGGCAAGAACCCCGCCAACAGCCGCGTCGAATACACGCTCGGGCTGACCTACAAGCCGATCCCCCAGGTGGCCGTGAAGGCGGACCATCAGTGGATGCGCAATCAGGCCCGCACGGGCGTCAACCAGTGGAATCTCGGAATCGGCTACATCTTCTGAGCCTGGGCCTCGCCCTGGCGGCCGTCCTCCTCCGGGGGACGGCCGCCTCGGGCGCGGTCCTGATGTCGCAGAAGGACGCGCTCGCGATGGCGTTTCCGGACGCCCGCCCCGAGCGCCGCACCGCCTTCCTCACCGAGCAGCAGGCCGCCGCGGCCGAGAAGTCCGCGCGCGCCAAGCTCGGCTCGCGCGTGTGGACCTACTACGTCGCGGGCTCCACGGCCGCCTACTTCGAATCGCATCCCGTGCGGACCATGGACGAGACCGTCATGGTCGTCGTCAACGGCGGAAAGATCGCGTTCGTGGAGGTTCTCGCCTTCTCGGAGCCCCCGGACTACCTCGCTTCGCCTCGCTGGCTGGGCCAGCTCCAGGCGCGAGCCCTCGATGACGACCTCGCCCTGCGGCGAGGCCTGCGCGGCATCACCGGCGCCACGCTCACGGCCGAGGCCGTCGTCCGCTCGGCTCGCCGGGTGCTGGCCGTCCATGAAGTGATACACTTGGCACGATGAAGTACATGCAGACCGGCGGCTTCCAGCACAACCCGCTCATGCGGCTGACGCTTTTCTGGACGCTTCTGTTCGCCGCGGGCCTGTGGTTCACCAACGCGGCCATGTACCTCTCGCGCATGTCGCTGACCCCCGCCTCGGTCCAGGCCTACTACCTCGGCGACGAGGCCGAGTACTCGCAGCCCCGCTCCTCGGCCTCCATGCTCGAGGTCTCGCACGCGCACCTGGCGACCATGGGCGTGATGATCCTCCTGCTCACCCACCTCGTCATCTTCGCGCCCTGGAGCGACGGCGCCAAGAAGACGCTCATCGGCGCCGGCTTCGGCTCCGCGCTCGCCGGCGAGGGCGCGGGGTGGCTGGTGCGCTTCGTCTCCCCCCATTTCGCCGTTTTGAAGATCCTCGCCTTTTTGATCTTCCAGGCCGTTCTCGGCCTGCTGATCGCGGCCCTCGGCCGCTTCCTTTACTCCGCCGCGAAGAAGGACCACTCAAGGAGGACGCGATGAACGAAGCCGACAAGAAGAAGATCGTCCCGATCCTGAACCGGATCATGGAGCTGGAGCTGGCGGGCGTCGTGCGCTACACCCACTACTCGCTCATGGTCTACGGCTACAACCGCATCCCGATCATCTCCTGGCTCAAGAGCACGGCGGACGAAAGCCTCGCCCACGCCCACAAGGCCGGAGAGATGGTGACCCTTCTCGGCGGCCACCCGTCGCTGAAGATCGGCCCGCTGCTCGAGACCGAGAAGCACGACATCGGCGACATCCTCCGGGAGTCCCTGGAACACGAGGAGCGCGCGATCGAAGCCTACCAGGAGCTGCTCAAGCTCGTCGAGGGCAAGAACGTCCTGCTCGAGGAATACGCGCGCGAGATGATCGTCGATGAGGAGCTGCACCTCGACGAGGTCAACAAGATGCTGCGCAAGCCCGGCGAGACCGCCCCCTTCAAGAAGTAAGGCCGCGGCGAAGGCCCCGGGACCGCCCTGGTCCCGGGGCCTTCTTCTTTTCTCAGAGCCCGGCGGCCTCTTCCGCCAGCGCCGCGAGCTGGGCGTCGTCCTCGCCGTCGTACCAGCCGCGCACGCGCCCCTCGCGGTCGATGAGCACGAACTTGGTCGAATGGGCGAAGCGCTCCCCGACCGCGGCCGCCGGATCCTCCACCACGGGCAGGAGGAAGCCGTCGCGCACGAGGCGGACGAGCTCGGCCTTCTCGCCGGTCAGGAAGAACCAGCGCCGCGGATCCGCGGAGAACTTGCGCGCGTACTGCGTGAGCGCCTCCGGTCCGTCGTTGTCCGGGTCCACGGTGAACGAGAGCAGGCCCACCTTCGCGGGGAGCTTCTTCTGCAGCGACGCCATGTTCGCGCTCAGCATCGGGCACGGCCCCGCGCAGCGCGTGAAGACGAAGTCCGCGATCCACGCGCGGCCGAGCAGGGCGCGCTTGTCGAACGGCGACGTCCCGTCGACGGTGACCGCCGTCAGCGAGAACTCGGGCAGGTCGCGCAGCGCGGCGGGCGGCGCCGGCCGCGAGCAGCCGAAAAAAATCGCCGTGTAAAACATGACACTCAATGACACTCTAAGCAATTGCTCATTCCTCGACGTTCATCTAGGTCTTTACAAAAATAAATCCTTCGGTTATTCTACTGCCCTGCTCGAAAACGTCCGCGGGCCGCGCGACGGATCCGAGCACAAGAACGCTACCAAATGCACCGGAGAAAAGGATGAACACGGCTGCCACGACGCCTGTCACTCCCGACAACACGATCACTGACGACGCGAACGCCACGACGATGGCGGTCCGCAAGCGCGACGGCTCGCTCGAGCCGGTCGACGTCAACAAGATCGTCCGCGCGGTCCAGCGGTCCGGCAACGGACTCGAGAACATCGACGTCCTCAAGATCGCGACCAAGACCATCGGCGGCCTGTACAACGGCGCCACCACGAAGGAGCTCGACAACCTCTCGATCCAGACCGCGGCCCTCTTGATCGCCGAGGAACCCGAGTACTCGCGCCTCGCCGCGCGCCTGCTCTCGACCTACATCATGAAGGAGGTCGAGAACCAGGACATCCACTCCTTCTCCCAGTCCATCTCGGCCGGCGTCCGCCACGGCCTGATCTCCGAGAAGGTCGGCCAGTTCGTGCAGGTCAACTCGCGCAAGCTCAACGACGCGATCGAGCTGCAGCGCAACGAGCTCTTCGAGTACTTCGGCCTGCGCACGGTGTACGACCGCTACCTCCTCAAGAACCCGGAGTCCCGAGAGGTCATCGAGACCCCGCAGTACTTCTTCATGCGCGTCGCCTGCGGCCTCGCCGAGACCGTGCAGGAGGCCGTCGAGTTCTACAACCTGATCTCGCGCTTCGAGCACATGCCCTCGTCCCCGACCCTGTTCAACTCGGGCACGCGCCACGCGCAGATGTCCTCGTGCTACCTGCTCGACTCCCCCGTCGACGACCTCGAGGCGATCTACAACCGCTACACCGACATCGCCCTGCTGTCCAAGTTCTCCGGCGGCATCGGCGTCAGCTACTCGCGCGTGCGCGCCCGCGGCTCGCTGATCCGCTCCACCAACGGCCAGTCCAACGGCATCGTGCCGTGGCTGAAGACCCTGGACTCCTCCGTCATCGCGGTCAACCAGGGCGGCAAGCGCAAGGGCGCCTGCGCCGTCTACCTCGAGACGTGGCACGCCGACATCGAGGAGTTCCTCGAGCTGCGCGACAACACCGGCGACCCGGCGCGCCGCACGCACAACCTGCACCTCGCGCACTGGATCCCGGACCTGTTCATGAAGCGCGCCGAGGAGGACGGGATGTGGTCCCTCTTCGACCCGAAGACCATGCCGCAGCTCACCGACCTCTACGGCAAGGCCTTCGAAGAGGCCTACCTCGAGGGCGAGGAGAAGAAGCTCTACGTCCGCCAGGTCAAGGCGCGCGACCTCTACGCGCGCATGATGAAGACCTTGGCCGAGACCGGCAACGGGTGGATGAACTGGAAGGACGCCTCGAACCTCAAGGCGAACCAGACCGGCTCTCCCGCCAACGTCGTGCACTCCTCGAACCTCTGCACCGAGATCATCGAGGTCACCTCGCAGGGCGAGACCGCGGTCTGCAACCTCGGCTCGATCAACCTCGCGAAGTACGTCGAGGACGGCCGCTTCGACTTCGCGAAGCTCGCGGCGAACGTCCGCACCGCGGTGAAGTACCTCGACCGCGTCATCGACATCAACTACTACCCGACCGGAGCCGCGAAGGCGTCCAACGCCAAGTGGCGCCCCGTCGGACTCGGCGTCATGGGCGTCCAGGACGCGTTCTTCCAGCTCGGCCTGGCGTTCGACTGCCCCGAGGCGCGCGAGCTGTCCCGCAAGATCTCGGAAGAGATCTACTTCCACGCGCTCTCGGCGTCCGTCGAGCTCGCCGCGATCAAGGGCCCGCACGCGGCCTTCGCGGAGACCAAGGCGGCCAAGGGCGTGTTTCAGTTCGAGCTGTGGGGCGTCACCCCGTCCGACACGTCCCGCTGGGAAAAGCTGCGCGCCGAGATGGTCAAGAAGGGCCTGCGCAACTCGCTCCTGCTCGCGATCGCCCCGACCGCGACGATCGCCTCGATCGTCGGCTCCTACGAGGCGACCGAGCCGCAGGTGTCCAACCTCTTCAAGCGCGAGACCCTGTCCGGCGAGTTCCTGCAGGTGAACAAGTATCTGTGCCTGGAGCTCAAGAAACTCGGCCTGTGGAACGAGGAGATGCGCTCGCGCATCAAGATGGCCGAGGGCTCGATCCAGGACATCCAGGAGATCCCGGAGAACATCCGCGCGATCTTCCGGACGGTCTGGGAAGTCCCCCAGCGCTCGCTCATCGACATGGCCGCCGACCGCGGCGCCTACATCGACCAGTCCCAGTCCTTGAACCTCTTCATGGAGAGCCCCAACATCGGCAAGCTCTCCTCCATGTACATGTACGCGTGGAAGAAGGGCCTCAAGACCACGTACTACATGCGCTCGCGCCCGGCGACCAAGATCGCCAAGGCGACGGTCGCCGCGACCGCCGCCGCCGCTCCGGTCCCCGCGGCGCCGGCGGCCGAGTACACCGACGCGCAGAAGGTCGCCTGCTCTCTCGAGAATCCTGAGAGCTGCGAGGCCTGCCAGTAAAATAACACGTGGAGGGCGGGGGCCTTCGGGCCCCCGCCCTTCGATTTTTGATGTACCTTAGACAAGACCTCTTTTGCCCGAGAAAGGAGAAAACATGATTCTTGAGCCCGGCTTCGACCTGACCTTGCGCCCGATGAAGTACCCGGTGTTCTTCGAGATGTACAAGGCCGCGATCAAGAACACCTGGACCGTGGAGGAGGTCGACTTCTCCCACGACGTCGGCGACCTGCGCAACAAGGTCTCCGCCGCCGAGCGCCACCTGATCCACCGCCTCGTCGCCTTCTTCGCCACCGGCGACTCGATCGTGGGCAACAACCTCGTCTTGAACCTGTACAAGCACGTGAACTCCCCCGAGGCGCGCCTGTACCTGTCCCGCCAGCTCTTCGAGGAGGCCGTGCACGTCGAGTTCTACCTGACCCTTCTCGACACCTACATCCCCGAGCCCGAGGAGCGCGTCAAGGCGTTCTCGGCCATCGAGAACATCCCCTCCATCAAGCGCAAGGGCGAGTTCATGTTCAAGTGGATGAACTCGATCAACAAGCTGGACGCGCTCGACACCCAGGAGAAGAAGCGCCAGTTCCTGATGAATCTGATCTGCTTCGCGGCCTGCGTCGAGGGCTTGTTCTTCTTCGCCGCGTTCGCCTACGTCTACTTCCTGCGCTCCAAAGGCCTGCTCAACGGCCTGGCCGGCGGCACGAACTGGGTGTTCCGCGACGAGTCCATGCACATCGCGGCGGCCCTCGAGGTCATCAAGACCGCCCGCGCCGAGGACCCGACCCTCTTCACGCCGAAGATGGAGCAGGACGTCGTCGACATGATGAAAGAAGCCATCGAGTGCGAGATGGGCTTCGCCGAGGATATCCTGGGCTTCGGCATCGCCGGCCTGTCCGCCAACGGCATGCGCCAGTACCTCCAGTTCATCGCCGACCAGCGCCTGGTCAACCTCGGCCTCAAGCCGGTGTTCGGCTCCAAGAACCCGTTCAACTTCATGGAGCTCCAGGACGTGCAGGAGCTCGCGAACTTCTTCGAGCGCCGCGTGTCCGCCTACCAGACCGGCGTCACCGGCGCGGTCGCCTTCTCCGAAGAATTCTAGAACTCCACGCCAAAGAATCGGCCCGACTCTTCCCGGGAAGAGTCGGGCCGAACTGTTTCCTGGAAACATTGACTATCAGTAGTGCCGCATCCCCACCGATACTTGACTGATTTAGTCAGGTATGTTACAGTAGGTCATGCTCACCGCCGCAAAATCCCGATTCGACGGCATTAAAGTCGGGAACACGCCACTCCTCGACGTCTCTTTCGCCTTCCCCGAACTCGGCGAGAAGGTCAGGGTCGTCGCCAAGGCCGAATGGGCCAATCCGGGCGGCTCGGTGAAGGACCGCGCGGGGTTCTTCATCATCAAGGACGCCCTGGAGACGGGCAAGCTGGCCAACGGCCGGATATTGCTGGACTCCTCTTCGGGCAACACCGGCATCGCCTACGCCTGGCTGGGCGCGCGCCTGGGCGTCAAGGTGGCCCTCGCGGTCCCCGGCTCGATCTCGAAGCACCGCCGCGCGATCCTGCAGGCCTACGGGGTCGAGCTGCTCTTCACCGACCCCCTGGAAGGCTCCGACGGCGCCATCCGCGAGGTCCGCCTCATGCTCAAGGCCGAGCCGGAGCGCTATTGGTACGCCGACCAGTACTCCAATCCGATGACCTGGACCGCCCACTACGAGACGACCGGGCCCGAGATCTTCGAGCAGACCGGCGGAAAGGTCACCCACTTCGTGGCCGGCCTGGGCACGAGCGGCACTTTCGTGGGCGCCGGGCGCCGACTGCGTGAGTTGAACAAGAATATCCGTTTAGTTTCCATGGAACCGGATGGTCCTATGCACGGGCTTGAAGGTCTCAAACACATGGAAACGAGCATCATCCCCAAGATCTACGACGACTCCGTGGCCGACAGCCGCATCCAGATCAGCACCGAGGACGCCCAGGCGGCCGCCAAGATCCTCGGCAGGAAGGCCGGCATCCTGCTCGGGCCCTCGGGCGGCGCCAACCTGGCGGCGGCCGTGCGCCTGGGCGCGGACCTCGCCAAGCAGGGCCGCGAGGCCGTCGTCGCCACCGTCTTTTGCGACTCGGGCGAGCGCTACCTCGGCGAGAGGTTCTGGGAGCCGTGAGCCTGCGCGTCTCCCGCGCGGTGGAGGGAATCGCCGCGAAGACGTGCGTCGGCGCCTTCCCGGAGGAAGGATGCGGCCTGTTGATCGGCCCGATCCCGGAGAACTTCGACGCGTTGGGCCGGACCGTCGAAGTCGAGGAGGCCCGCCCGCTGCCCAACGGCTGGGACGCCTCGGCCAAGACCAACAAATACCTGATCGACCCCAAGCTGCTGGCCAAGGTCGAGGCGGAGCTCTCCGGCACCGGCCGCGGCGTGGTGGGCTTCTTTCATTCGCACCCGACCGTGCCCGCCTGGCCGTCGCCGTTCGATCTGACCATGGCCATGCCATGCGTCAGCTACTGGATTCTGCAGGTGAAGGACGGCCGCGTCGTGGATTCCCGGTCCTGGCAGCGGACGGAAGACGGGCGGTCGTTCGTGGAAGAAGAGATCGTCATCGAGGGATAAACGGAATGGGAATTCAAATCAGACTGCCCACGGCCTTGCGGGCCTTCGCGGATAAGCAGGAAAACATCATGGTCGAGGCGACGACCGTCGGGGAAGCCCTCGAGAAGCTTTACGGCAAGCACGACCGGCTGAAGCAGCAGCTGCTGACGCCGGACGGCAAGCTGCGCTCGTTCGTGAACGTCTATATCAACGAAGACGACGTCCGCGACAAGCAGGGCCTCGCCACGCCCGTGAAGGCGGGCGACACCGTCCTGATCGTGCCCGCCATCGCGGGAGGCTCCTCGTGGAGCTGACGAAGGCCGAGCTCGCGCGCTACGACCGGCACCTGATCATGCCGGAGGTCGGGCCCGAGGGGCAGAAGAAGCTCAAGAACGCCTCGGTGCTGTGCATCGGCGCGGGCGGCCTGGGCTCGCCCCTCGCGCTGTACCTCGCCGCGGCCGGCGTGGGCCGGATCGGCATCGTCGATTTCGACGTGGTGGACGAGAGCAACCTTCAGCGCCAGATCATTCATGACACGGCCTCGGTGGGAACTTCGAAGCTGAAGTCGGCGGAGAAGCGCCTGAAGGGGCTCAATCCCTTCATCACCGTCGAGCTCCACGAGACGCGCCTGAGCTCCGCCAACGCGATCGAGCTCTTCAAGAAGTACGACATCATCGCCGACGGCACCGACAACTTCGCGACGCGCTACCTGGTCAACGACGCTTGCGTGCTGACCGGCAAGCCCAACGCCTACGGCTCCATCTTCCGTTTCGAAGGGCAACTGTCGGTGTTCGCGCTCAAGGACGGCCCCTGCTACCGCTGCCTCTACCCCGAGCCTCCGCCCCCCGGCCTCGTCCCATCCTGCGCGGAGGCCGGCGTGCTCGGCGTCCTGCCCGGCGTGATCGGCACGATGCAGGCCATCGAGGCGCTCAAGCTGATCCTCGGCATCGGCGCCCCCCTCAAGGGCCGCCTGATGCTCTATGACGCGCTGGAGCAGACCTGGCGCACGCTGAAAGTGAAGAAAAATCCCGCGTGCCCGGTGTGCGGCGAAAATGCGACCATCAAGGCGCCGATCGACTACGAGGCCTTCTGCGGCATCAAGGATAAATCGACCATGACTACCACCCCTGAGATTTCAGTTCAAGAGCTGAAGGCGAAGCTCGACAAGAAGGAAAAATTCGTTCTTCTCGATGTTCGCGAGCCGCACGAGTACGAGATCGCCAAGATCCCCGGCTCCACTTTGATCCCGCTCGGCAAGCTCCCGGAGCGCTTCGCCGAGGTCGACAAGAACGCGAAAGTGATCGTTCACTGCAAGATGGGCGGCCGATCGGCGAAAGCCGTTCAGTTTCTGAGAGAAAAGGGGTACGACGCGACCAACGTGGCCGGCGGCATCAACGCCTGGTCCGAGCAGATCGACCCGAGCGTCCCCCAGTACTGATGGCCGTCGAACGCGTTTCGCCGGAAGAAGCGCACCGGGCGTTCTCCGCGGGCGGCGTCCAGCTCGTGGACGTGCGCGAGGTCGTCGAGTGCGACGCCGAGCGCGTCGAGGGCGCCCTGAACCTCCCCCTCTCCCGCTTCGCCGAGCTCGCGGGCCAGGTCGACAAGGCCAAGCCCGTCTATCTCCTCTGCCGTTCGGGCTCGCGGGCTTCCGACGCGGCCGGACGCCTGTCCAAGCTCGGCCACGACCGCGTCTTCGTCGTCGACGGCGGCCTCTCCGCGTGGTCGGCCTCGGGGAAGCCGACGGTCAAAGGAGTCTCGCGCGTCTGGGCGCTGGACCGCCAGGTCCGCTTCGTCGCCGGCAGCCTGGTCACGGCCGGCTTCGCGCTGGCCTGGTTCGTCGACATCCGCTTCCTGGCGCTCTCGGCCTTGGTCGGCCTCGCCCTGGCCGTCACCGCCGCGCTCGACATCTGCCCGATGGCGACCGTGCTCGGCCGCATGCCCTGGAACAAGGGCTCCTGCCGCTAGGATGCCCGAACTGCCCGAAGTCGAGACGGTCCGCCGCGTCCTGGCGGAGCGATACACGGGCATGACGATCTCCGCGGTGGCCGTGGGCAAGCCTACCTTCTACCGCGCCGTGCCGCTCTCCGCGATCAAGACGCTCACCGGCGGCGTGATCTCCGCCTTCAAGCGCAAGGGAAAGTATCTCATCCTGGAAATCGAGGGCCGCGGCGACGTGGTCTTCCACCTCGGCATGTCCGGGCGCATCACGGTGGGCGGCGAGAGCCCGCACGTGCGCTTCCAGATGTGGATCGGCACCGAGGCCGTGCGCTTCCACGACTCGCGCCGCTTCGGCCGCGTGGGTTGCCCCCTCCCCGAACTCGGCCCCGAGCCGATGGACCCCGCCTTCACACCCGACTATCTGTGGAAGATCCTGCGCAAGCGCACGGCTCCGGTGAAGGCGCTGATCATGGATCAGAAGCTGATCGCCGGCCTGGGCAACATCTACGCGACCGAGGCCCTGCACGCGGCCAAGGTGCGCCCGGGACGCGCCGGGAAGTCGCTGTCGCGGACTGAGTCGGACCGGCTCGCGCGGACCTGCCGGGAGGTGCTGCTGCTCGGCGTCGAGGCCGGAGGCGCCACGCTCGAGGACACCGCCTATCTCGATCCGCTCGGCCGTCCGGGCCGGATGCAGATGAGCGTGATGGTCTACGGCCGCGAGACGTGCGGGACGTGCGGAAAGAAGGTGATCGGGACCCGCAAGAGCATCGGAGGGCGCGCCAGCGCCTTCTGCCCGTCCTGCCAGAAGTAGCGCCCCAGACCCCCGGTG
>CAZURZ010000035.1:0-21247 GCA_964623465.1 uncultured Elusimicrobia bacterium | reverse complement strand
GCGCGCGCCCAGCTCGGAACGCCGGCCGCGCTGTCCGGCGGAGGGGCCGTCCTCGCCGCGTCGACTGAGTTTTCGCCGCGCCGTCGCCTGTTCGGCTTGCTTCCGGCCGCGAAGGCGCCCGTCACGGCGGCCGCGCCGGCCGCGGGCATCCCTCTCGACGCGACGGGCTCGCTGATGAAGGAGGCGCTCGTCCGCGCGGCCGCCGCCGGGGGCGAGTCGATCCGCCTGGGCTTCGTGCCGACCCCGGGGAGTCTGCGCGTGATGGCCGAGGAGCACAAGGAGTTCATGCTGTACCGGCGGAGGGCGGACGGCGTCTGGCTGCTGCACGGCGGCGGCGAGACCACGGCCGTGCGCAATTCCGACGAGGATTGGGACGTCGGCCTGCACAACCACCCCATGATCCCGGGGCTCTCCGCCTACACCGCCCGCTACCCGACCCCGGAGGATCTGCGCGCCGCCCGCGGCCTCGACGCGCGCGTCGGCGTCGTCACGCGCGGCGGAGTCGTGGAGTGGAATCCGTCCCTGCCGCGCAAATTCTGGGAGCGTTTGAGCGCCGGCTGGTTCGGGCGGGCGGCGACCGGCGTGTTCATGCCGTACTTTTACGAGGGGCACGTGAGACGCCTGGGCCTGGGCGTGGCCGACCTGCCTTGGAGGAAGGTGACCCAGGATTGGCTCGAGCGGCGCACGCCGCCGCCCTTGAGCGAGGACCTGCTCGTCGACCAGGTCATCCCGGCGCTGATCGCCGAGGAATTGCCCGTGATCGCGGCCAAGCTCGGCTACGAGCTGACGGCGGAGCGCAAGGCCGACGCTCTGAAGCGCTCGAACGGCTACCGGATGCGCTGGCACTCGGCGTGGACGTACAAGGATCATCCCGACGGAGCCGGCATCCCCGACGGCCACTTCCGCAAGGATTTCGGCATCCGCCTGATGGTCAAGCCGGACTGGCGCCGGCTCAAGGACATTCCGGCGAATTTCCGTCCGCTCTACGCGCACGAGTACGTGCACTGGCTGCAGAACGAAGGCCACGTCTCGGAGCGATACGGCGCGGAAATCCCGGCGGTGGCCGTCGAGATCCTGCGCGCGATCGAGCTCGTCGGTCTGGACGGCGTGCGCGCCGGCAGGGCGGGCACGGTGCACGCCGGCGTCCTCTCCTCGTTCGAGGGGGGGCGCGCCTGGGCCAAGGCGGGCTTCAAGAGCGAGCCGACGCCCTACTTGAAGGGCGCGCTCGCCGGGGCGGCCTACGAAGCGGCCCTGGCGGCCGGACGGCCCGAGGCGGCGTGGGAATTCCTGCGCCTCGTGATCTCCGCGCGCGGGCCGCTCGAGCCGGAGGCGGCCTGGGCGAGGGCGGCGGGGCCGCGATGATCGAGGCTCCCGTCGTCTTCGAGGACGACCGCATCATCGCGGTGAACAAGCCGTGCGGGCGTCCCACGATTCCCGGACGCGGCGAGATCGCGGTCGCCGTCAACATGGAGCTCGAGCGGCGCCTGCGCAAGAAGATCTGGACGGTGCATCGTCTCGACCTCGACGCGAGCGGCATCCTCGTCTTCGCCAAGGACGCCGAGACGCACCGGCTGCTCTCGCTCGAATTCGAGGGACGCCGCGCCAAGAAGGAGTATCTCGTGGCCGTCCTCGGCGCGATGTCCGGCTCCGGCACGATCGACAAGCCCCTGAGGGAGTTCTCGTCGGGCCGCGTCGCGCCGGCGCCCGACGGCAAGCGCGCCGTCACGCACTGGCGCGTCGAGAAGGCCCTGGGAGGCGCGACGTTGCTGCGCGTCTGGACCGAGACGGGACGCAAGCACCAGATCCGCGCGCACCTGAGCTCCGTGGGGCATCCCGTGCTGGGCGATCCGCGTTACGGTCCGATGCCGCGGCCGATCGGGGGGGCGAAGCGGCTGATGCTGCACGCGTGGACGCTGAAGCTCGAGCTCGGCTACGAGCTGACGGCGGAGCCCGACGCGGAGTTCGCGGGGGTGCTCGCGGGAAGAGGAGGCTGAAGCCCGGCCGCAGGCGGCCGGACGTGATTCGCCGGCGAGGACATCGCCCTAGCGGATCAGCAGCCAGCTCGCGAGCGTGAAGTAGAACGCGTTGCTGAGCAGGTCGGTGGTCGTCGTGATCATCGGGCCGGCCGCCGTGGCCGGGTCGACGTTGAAGCGGCGCAGCGCGAGAGGCGTGAGCGCCGCGAGCGCCGACGCGACGAACATGGACGCGGCCATCGCGAAGCCGACGACGGCGCCGAAGCGCCAGCCGTGGCGCTCGTGGAACAGGAGCCCGGCCAAAGCGCCCACGACCGCTCCGTAGAAGACCCCGAGCAGGGCGCCGACCATGATCTCGCGCTGGACCGTCGCGCCCTCTTCGGCGTCGGCGATCTCGCCCGTCGCCAGCCCGCGGACCACGTAGGTCGCGGTCTGGGAGCCGACGTTTCCGCCCATGCCGGCGATCAGGGGCGAGAAGCTGGCGAGCGCGATGACCTGCGCCAGCGTCTGCTCGAAGCGGGTGACGATCATCGAGACGCAGACTCCGCCCGCGCACGTGATGGCCAGCCAGGGAAGGCGCAGCAGGGCGGCGCGGAAGCCCGAGCGCAGGCCCGGCTCGCGCGCGTAGCCGGCCATCATCGCGAAGTCTTCCTCCGTCTCCTCGCTGGCGACGGCGAAGATGTCGCGATAGACGACCACGCCCAGCAGTAGGCCTTCCGCGTCGATGACCGGCGCGCTCTTGAGCCGGTATTTCGTGAAGAGTTTGACCGCCTCTTCCTGGTCGGCCTCGGGCGAGAGCGTCTGCGGCGCGGGGTCCATGAGGTCGCGCACGAGCATGTCGTTGGGGGCGACGACCAGCGACTTGAGGCCGACGACCCCGCGCAGCCTGTTCTTCGAGTCGACGACCATCAAGGTGTCGAGGTGCGTCTCCTCGATGCGCCGCAGGCGCGTGCTGTACTGGATCCGTTCGACGGCCGCCATGCTCGTCCACTTCTCGTCGAGCGTCACGTAGCGGCCCCGCATCAGCGCGCCGACCGAGTCGTCCGGATACTGCAGGTACTGCTGGACGCATTCCTGCCCGCCCTTCTTCATGATCGCGGCGAACTGCCGCACCATGGGGGCGGGGAGATCGCGCAGCATGCGGCTCGTGGCGGACGGGTCCAGGTCGCTGAGCAGCGCCTGCGCGTCCTGACGCTGCAGGCTGCCGAGCAGCGCGGCCTGCGCGGGGGCGTCGAGCTCCTCGAAGAGCTGGGTCGCCTTCTGCCGCGTGCACAGGCGGAAGATCGCGACGCGCTCGTCGACGTCGAAGTGATCCCAGCCGTCGGCGAGATCGATCGGGCCGATCTCCTTCAGCAGCGTGCGGGCGGAGACGAAGTCGCGCGCGAGCAGGAGCTCCTTCAGGTCGGCGAGATAGATCTGAAGCGTCTTCACGACGACGATCGTATCAAAAAAGTCCGGCGCCGGACCCCGTAATAAATTCTATTAGATTAGCTATTGACATATATCAGGAAAGCTGTTATATATTCGCAGCTTGCGAGGTTGATGTTCGAGGAGGATCATGCCGATGATCGCCAAGGACCTGATGCCCTGGATGTTCGTGAAGAGAACCGCGACCTGGACGCCGTACGTGAAGATCCGCTCGGAGCAGCCTCTGCCCGAGCCGGTTCTCCAGGCGCGCCCGGCCCGCAAGCCGGGACGGCGCCCTCCTCGTGGCTAGGCTCTATCGTCCCGTCAAGCGCACCGAGGCGACTCCGGTCTACACGATCGGGGCCGCCTCGCGTTTGACGGGCATCCCGATCTGGACCTTGCGCTGGATCGAGCGCCACGGCCTGCTGCGTCCGTCCCGGACCCAGGGACGCCAGCGCCTGTACAACGACGACGATCTGTCCCGCCTCAAGGACGTCCGCGGCCTGATGGAAAAGAAGGTCAACTTGGCCGGCATCCGCGTCATACTCGCCATGCGCGCCTGAGCGCGCGCCTCCCGCCGCTGAAACGGACGTAAACCATCCCGCCTGACGTTTCCCGGACGCGCGCGCAGCGCGCCGGCTCAAGCGAGCGCCGACGCCTCCCGATGTCAGGGGTGGACAGGGGAAGGTCCCGAAGGGCTGGGCTCCGCCGCGATCAGAGGCCCGTCCGTCATCGCGGACGGAGCCGTTAGGGCGGGGTCGAGCCCCGCCCCCCGAGGGACCTTCCCCTGTCCACCCCTGCCCGCATCGGGAGTCGTCGGAGCGTCGCGCGTCTTCGCCTAGCGAACTTACGTTCCGATGGTCCCGCCGACACGTGGGCCCTAATAGGAACCGCTTTTGGGCCCATCGTCCCTATTGATCTTCGTCAACTCGCGATAGAATCGGAGCCGTTATATCGCGCCGCAGCCGTTTCTATAAAGGATGCACGTTGTGGTGGTACTCAGGAGAGAGAACCAATGACATCGTTGCGCACGTCGAAGAAGCTCAAGTCCGCCGTCGCCTCGCTCATCAGCGCGTCGCTGCTCGTCAGCAGCTCCGTGACGCCCGTCGCCGCGCAGACGTTCCGCGCGGGCGCGGTCTCCGAGGCGGGCGCCGGCGCGCGCGTCAACGCGGCCCCCTCGTCACTCTCCGGCGCGCCGACTCTCCCGGCCGCCTCGTTCGGCTCCCTCGGCTTGACCCCGTCGCTCGCGCCCTCCGCCGCCCCGGCCTCGTTGTCCCTGCCCGCGGCCGCGGCCGCCGCCAAGGATGCCGAGCGGCCCGCCGCGCCCGAGAGCGCGCCCAAGCGCCCGGTCGCGCCCGCGCCCGCGGCGCCCTCGGAAAGCGATTCCGGTCCCCGCTGGGTCGAGAAGCCGGCTCCGGCTCCCGCTCCCGCGCCGAAGCAGGACGGCGGCCCCCGCTGGGTCAAGCCGGGTGAGAAGCGCGCCGCCGACTCCGGGCCGCGCTGGGTCGGTCCGGCCCCGAAAGGCGTGCTCGCCGCCCTGTCCCGATATCTGCCGTTCCTGAGCCGCGGCGGCTCCGAGACGTTCGACGGCGCGGCCTCCGGACGCGGCGACGTCGCCTCGCCGGCGACCGTCGCCGGCACTGAGTCCTCGTCCCGCGCGGCCTTGAAGCCGTCGGCTCACGATCGCTCCCGCATCGTCGAGGACCACTCGATCCCGACGCCCGAGGCCGCCCGCCGCGTCGGCGAGCTGCGCTCGACTCCGTCGTGGGCCAAGATCGTCGCGCCGCTGGCCGTCGTCGGCGCCGCGGCCGTCGCGATCCACTTCGGCGCGGTCCCGGTCCTGACGCTGGCCGCGGGCCTCGTCGTCTCCGTCCTCGCCCACGAGGTCGCCCACATCTTCGTCCTGCACCGGCTGGGCGACAAGACGGCCGAGCACGCCCACTCGCACAGCCTCAACCCGCTCGCCCACATCGACGCGGTCAAGACCGTGATCGTCCCGGCGATCTCGCTCGCGTTGTCCAGCGCGTTCCTGCCCTTCCCGCTGCTCCTCGGCGCGGCCAAGCCGGTCGACGCCGACTTCAACAACCTTCGCTCGCCCTTCGGCGGCCCGCGCTCCGCGCGCAACGCCGCCTGGGTCGCCGCGGCGGGTCCGCTGACCAATCTCGCGATCGCGGGCGTCGCCTTCCTCGCGGCGGCGGCGCTGCCCGCGGGCGGCGTCCTGGCCCTCGTCGCGGCCGGGCTCTGGAAGATGAATCTCGCGCTGGCGGCGTTCAACATGCTGCCCTTGCCCCAGCTCGACGGCGGGAAGATCCTCGCCGCCGTCCTGCCCGAGCGGTTCTACGCGAAGTGGGTGTTCAACCCGCGCGTGGAGCGCGGCTACCAGGGCGTGTTCCGCCGCCTGTACGAGGGGCCTTCCAACGTCCTGACCTGGCTCGCCGACGCGCTGGGCGTGCGCACGCAGAAGGGCGTCAACCGGCTGGCCAACACCGTGACGTTCTCCGCGCTGGCGGCGTTCTACGCGGCGGCTTACTTCAACTTCGCCCTGGCCCTGCCGCTGCTCTTCCTCGCGCTGCCGTGCTCCTACGATTACTGGTGCATCCGCGAGAAGGTCCGCTCCGAGGCCGCCGTCCAGGACCTGATGGAGCTCATGAGCCAGTGGTCCGCGGTGATCGTGCAGATCTCCGAGGACATGGGCCTCGACAGCGAGGTCTCGGCCTACGAGACCGAGCACGCGATGAAGAACGCGCTCGAGACCTTGGTCGACGAGCTCATGGCCAAGGACGAGTTCCGCCTCCTCTCCGACGAGGAGAAGCTCGCCGAGCTGATGAAGGTCTATCCGGACAAGGCGGCCGAGTTCCTGAAGGACAAGGCGATGCCGGAGGACTCGCTGGAGAAGATCAAGGCCGTCCTGGCCGATCCCCGCAACCAGCCCTTTTACGACCGCCTCAAGAAGTGGTTCGGCGAGCACGAGATCTTCAAGCGCTGGGACAATAAAGAAGCCCAGGGCAAGCTGAAGGGCGCTCTCGAGGAGGCCGGCAAGAAGCAGGCCGGCGGCTCGCGGCTGCCGGCCTTCGTCGCCCTCGGGGCTCTGGGCTTGGGCGGCGGCGTGACCGGCGTCTTCCCGGATTGGGCGCCGTTGATCGCCGCGGTGTTCGGCTCGATGGGAATTTTCGGCCTGCTCGGCACCGTCGGCGGCGCGACTCCGGACCCGATGAGCAAGGTCGAGTCCAGCGACGCCCTGACGACGGACGTGATCTCGGTCGACCTCGTCGAGAACGCGAACGCCGCCGACGTCGAGCGCGTCTTCGCGGGCGTCGAGCATTCCGCGACCGCCGCCTCGCAGGGTTTCTACCGCGTCATCGTCGCCAACCGCGTCGACGGGCACATGATCGCCCGGCGCATCGCGCGCGATCCGGCCGTCCGCCGCGTGGTGGTCGCTCCCGCTCTCCGGGAGCGGATGGACGCTCCCGTTCCCGAGCCGGTGGCCCCGGGCGCCGGCCCCACGGCGAACGTCCGGCGCGCGGACGCCTCGGATCCGTTCGCCCATGTCGAGTGGCAGGAGAAGATCAAGCTCAACGGCGGCTACCCGCTCAAGCGCGTGCGCGTCGTCTTCCATAATCCGCACTCGGCCCGCCAGGTCTTCCGCCAGGCGCCGGGCGCCGGGCGCGAAATGAAGGGGGCGTCCGCGTTCGAGACGAATCTCCGCACGCCCGCCGAGGCGGCCGAGTTCGCCCGCGCCGTGGCCGACGAGATCGCGGTGAAGTCCGTCATCGTCTCCGCGACGGTCCACGGCCTGCTGCTGCGCGGCAACGAGTCGTCCCGCGCCGCGGCGCCTCAGGCCCCGGCCGCGGACGCGCCCGTTCAGCCCGACCCCGCCCAGGGCGACCTGGCGCTGGACCAGCCGGCTCCCGAAGAGGCTCCGGCTCCCGCCGAGGCTCCGGCCCCCGCCGAGGCTCCGGCGCCCGCGCCGCAGGCCGAGCCCGAGGCTCCGGCGCCGCCCGCGCCCCCGCCCGCCCCGACGCTTCCCGAGAAGGTCTCCTCGCACGGCAAGGAGGACTGGAGCACGACGATGCTCGTCGTGACGCTCAAGGCCGAGAACGCCGCCGACGAGGCGCGCCGCATCGTCTCCCAGGCCGAGGCCGCCGCGGCCGGCGCGCTGGGCGCGGACAACTCGCTGTCGCTGCACTTCCCGACCGTCGCGAAGGCCGTCGAGGCGGCGATGCTCCTCTCCGGCGAGGAGCCGGTCGCGAGCGTCAAGGTGCACCCGAACGCCGAGGCGGTCATGCTCCTGCGCGAGCAGCCGTATCCCGAGGCCGCGAGCTACGATCATGAGCGGACCCTGCTCGTGCAGTTCGGCGACGCGGCGACGGACGAGTTCATCCGCGAGTACGGCGAGGTCCGCCGCCTCAAGCTGGTGCGCCTGAACTACCGCGGCGCCTCCGGCCTCGCGGCGTTCGAGGTTCCGGCCCCGGCCGATTTCCCGGCCACCGCCCGCATGCTGGGCGAGGAGCTCTCCGCCGCCCACCTCCCGGTCACGTCGATCCGCGCGCTCGTCGAGCGCGCCGAGGTCGTCATCCCGGAGCCCGTCGTCACGGCCCCCGCCGAGGAAAATGCCCCCGAGGCCCCGGCCGTCCCTCGCCGCGACCCGGCCCAGGCCTGGGTCGAGTTCCTTCAGAACGCCACGCTCGCCGATAAGACCAAGCTCAACGACAAGCAGGTCCAGCTGATCTCCTATTATCTGCGCCCGATCGCGAAGAGCCCCGAGGACCAGCGCGCTCCCGTCGTCGCGCGCACCGAGGAGATCAAGCGCGCCCTGCCCATCATCACGTCGCCGCGCGGCATGCGCAACTCGATCATCCTCGTCGGCGAGGCGGGCGTCGGCAAGACCGCCATCGCCGAGGGCCTGGCCGAGATGGCCGAGCAGGCCGAGCACGCCGCGCTCACCGGCGAGTCCAGCCACCTCGACTTCGCGCGCCTCAAGGGACGCTGGCTCGTGGAGCTCGACATCAACGAGGTCCTGGCCTCCGAGGACCCGGTGAAGACGCTCTCCGCGATCCTGAAGCTCCTGCCGCTGCTCAACGAGAAGGACCCGTCGCAGGGCAACAAGGTCATCGTGCTCATGGACGAGATCCAGAAGTTCTTCCTGGATCCCCAGGGCACCAAGATCGCCAACATCCTCAAGAATCCGCTGCGCAACGGCGAGATCTCGGTGATCGCCGGCACGACGAGCAAGGAGTACAAGACCTACGTCGAGAAGGACGACGCCTTCCGCCGCCGCCTCGAGAAGGTCGACGTCGAGGAGTTCACGGTCGACAAGACCATCCGCGTCCTGCGGGCGATGAAGGACTGGTTCCAGAAGCTGCACAAGGCCCAGATCCCCGATCAGGCGCTCGTGGACGCGGCCAAGCTCACCGACCAGTTCGACAAGACGAACTTCAATCCCGACAAGGCGATCAAGGCCGTGCAGGACGCGGCCGAGCTCTCGCGCCCGGAGAACCTGCGCGCGGCCGTCGCCCTCGACATCCGCGAGACGTGGGGGGACCTCGTGGTCGCCTTCAACGAAGCGCGCCAGCTCCTGCTCGACAAGGGCATCGCGAGCACCCTCGCCCTGCCGGCCGAGCACTGGAACAAGATCGCCGGCCTCGCGGCGAAGGCCGCGGAGCTCTACAAGGAGCACGGCGAGGTGGCCGACGGCCGCGGCAAGGTCACCACCGACGTCGTGAAGCGCGTGATCGCGCAGAAGACGGGCATCGCGTCCGGCCAGCTCAACCTGGGCGAGGAGGACGCCGCCCGCTACAACGCGATGGAGGAGGAGATCGGCAAGCGCGTGGTCAACCAGGACCCCGCCCTGCACGCGATCGCCAACGCGATCCGCCGCAACAAGGCCGGCCTCTCCAACCCGAACCGCCCCATGGGCAAGTTCCTGCTGACCGGCCCGACCGGCGTCGGCAAGACGTACCTGGCCAAGGAGCTCGCCCGCTTCCTCTTCAACGACCCCACGGCGATGGTCCGCTTCGACATGTCCGAGTTCATGGAGGAGCACGCCGCGATGCGCCTCGTGGGCGCGCCGCCGTCCTACGTGGGCTATGGAGAAGGCGGTCAGTTGACGGAAGCCGTCCGCAAGAAGCCGTACTCCGTCGTGCTCTTCGACGAGGTCGAGAAGGCCCACCCGAAGGTCTTCGACATGCTCCTGCAGATCCTCGACGACGGCCGCCTGACCGACGGCGAGGGCCGCACGATCGACTTCAAGAACACGGTCATCATCATGACCTCGAACGCGGGCATGTCCGGCGTCGACGGCGAGAAGTACGCCGCGCTGCTGGCCCGCATCGAGGCCCACAACGCCGCGGTCGCGGCGGGCAAGGCGAGCCCCGAGACCAAGGCTCTGCCGACCGCGGAGGAAGTCGAGGCGCAGTGGGACGCGGAGATCGACTTGATGGTCGCGGAGTCGCTCAAGACCCGCTTCCGCCCCGAGTTCCTCAACCGTCTGGACGAGGATCCGCGCTCGAAGAACAAGTGGATCCGCGTCAACCGCCTGCGCCAGAAGGACGTCCGCAAGATCGCGTCCATCCAGCTCGACGAGTTCAAGGCGCTCCTGGCGGACCGTCACGACACCGAGTTCCACTACGACCAGAGCGTCATCGACTTCCTGACGGTCGAGGGCTTCTCGCCGCTGTACGGCGCGCGTCCGATGACGGCGGCCATCGAGAAGAACATCGTGGACCCGCTGGCGAAGTGGATCCTCGACGAGGCCGCGAAGGGCCGCAAGGACGCCCGCGGCGGCCGCGTCTCGGTCACGGTCAAGGACGCCTCCATCGTCTTCACGGCCGAGCCCAAGCCCGTGAAGGAGATCGTCAAGCTGACGGTCCAGGGCGCGGCCGAGTCGGTCGCGGCCGAGACCTTCAAGATGCTCGAGACCCTGGTCTCCGAGGGGCAGGGCGAGGAGCCCGGCGAGGCGGCCTTCGACGCGATGATGCGCCGCGCGGCGCCTAAAGCCGCGCCCGAGCAGGCCAAGAGCGAGCCCGCGGAGAACCGCACGCGCGCGTTCTTCGCGCCGGGAGCGAGGCTGGCCGTCGGCGGCGTCGCCGCGGCCGGGGATCACAACAACGCCAAGAAGAAGGACGCCGCGATGCGCGGCGCGATCGCGGCGGCGCTCGACGCGATCAAGGCGGCCGGCTGGAACGGCGACGCGCTCGAGGCGCTCGACGTCCCGCAGGGCGGTCAGGGCGAGGGCTGGCTCAAGCAGATCGTCAAGCTCGCCAAGGAGCAGGCGACGCGCGCCGGCGCGGCGAAGCCGGTGACCCTGGCGGTCTCGGCGGACGCGGAGCAGCTGCGCGTCGCGGTCGCGGGCGACTACGCGATGAGCGACGACGAGATCAAGGCGCTGATGATGCACTTCACCGGGACCCCGCCGGAGTCCTACCGGGCGGCGCAGTACAAGGTCGACAACCTCAACCTGACGGCCAAGATCCTGTGGGACCACAACCTGCTCGACCTGTATCGCCGCCTCGCGGCGATTCCGGGCGCGCGCATGGGCTTCAAGACCGGGGCCGAGGGCACGCAGATCTGGCTCGAGATCCGCCGGGCCGCGGGGCCGCCCGCCCTCGAGACGTCCCGAAAGCCCGCCGCGTCGGCCGACGCGGGCCCGAAGCTCGCGGGCACGCCGCACCAGCAGCGCGAGATGGTCAAGCTGCGCGAGCTGCTGCTGCGGGTGGTCGACCAGTCGAAGATGTCGGAGAACCAGCGCGACGGGCACTCGATCCGGATCGCCGCGGCCGAGGGCTACGCGGGGCTCGCGCAGCCGTCGGACGCGGCGATCGCCCGCGAGTGGATCGTTTCGAAGGGCTGGGCAGGCCCGGTCACGATCTCCGAGACGTCGAACGGCTACGGCGGCACGACGAAGAAGGCCGACGCCGAGGTCGGCGCGGACTGGCCGCTGGCGATGACCGCGGCCCTCATCCTGGAGCGCTTCGGCGGCGCCGAGGACGCCGTCCTGCTCGAGAATATGGCCCGGCGCGTCACGGGAACCACTCATTACGAGGTCCCGGTGCACGGCGCGCTCGTCTCGGCCCTCGCCGCCATCTACGCGCGGCTCGGCCTGCCCGCGACGCGCGCGGCCGCGGTGCGGGCGTCTCAGATCTCCGAGGGCCGCACGGTCGACATCGTGAACGCCGTCAAGCGCGCTCTCGGCTCCGTCGGCCTGCCGGTCGACGCGTCCGAGGCCAAGCAGGATCCGGACGGGCACCTGGCCATGGTCAAGCGCCTGGGCAAGACCGCCGACCTGATCCGCGTCTTCCGCGACACGACCTTCTGGGGCACCCATTCCGAGACCGCGGTCCGCGAGGCGGCGCTCAAGCTCGCCGGCGAGACCGGTACGGTCGAGGACCTCAACCGCCTCAAGAACATGATGCGCACCCAGACGTCCTACTCGACCACCGCTTTCGAGATGGCGCGGGCGTGGGCCTCGATCGCGGCCCGCGAGCGCCTGACCGGAGGCCTCGGCGACGCGATCAAACGCTACCTCGACGCCCGCGGCGTGAAGGACTACAGCAACGGCTCGACCTGGCCTTTCCTGCTCGCGATGGTCGAGGCCGCCAAGCTGGCCGGCGGCGCCGGCGAGCTGGCCGCGCTCGAGGAGCTGATGGACGCGCCGCCGGGCGACATCGCCAGCGTCAACGAGCAGGCCTACTTCAACTCGCCCGAGGCCTGGGCGCGCTCCCTGATCCGCTCCGGCCGCTTCGAGGAGTATTCCCGGCCCCAGGGCCTCGACGCGAACGGCGCTCCGCGTCCGTCCAAGCTGCAGGAAATGCTGGTCAACCAGACGCGCCCGATGAAGGCCGCGGCGGCCTTGCGCGCGCTGGCCCTGGCGCGCGATCCGAAGGTCTCCAAGGCCGCGATCGTTCCCGCGGGCGACCTCCCGGAGCTGCGGCCCGAGTCCGGCTCCTGGAATTCGACGCCGACCCCTCCGCGCAGCTGGAGCGGGCCCAGCAACCCTCGTTTCCGCGACCCCCCGTTCGAGCCCTGGTAGGCCCAACCCGGTAGGTCTCCGGACCCAGGCGCGCGCGGGCGCGCGCGGCTACCATTCCTCTTAGATGAGGAAGCTCGTCCCGGCCGTATTCGCCTGGCTCCTGACGGCGGCTCTGTCGGCTCCGGCCGCGGTCGTCGTCGAGGTCGCCCTCCCGGTCACGCTCACGGCGGTTCCGGGGGGGGCCGCCGTCACGGCCGCGGCCCTGCCGGCGCTTCTTCCCGCGGCGCCGGCCGCCCTTGCGGCCCCATCCTTGGCCGCCGCGGTCCCGGCGCTCGCCGCTCCGGCGCCGGCGGCGCCCGCTCCCGCAGCCCTGGCCCTTCCCGTCCTGCGCGCCGCCGCCTCGACCGGGGATAGAGACGTTCCGGCCGCGGCGGCCGCCGCCGCCTTCGACGGCTGGCGGGCGCCCGCCGATCCGCTGGCGGTCGAGCAGCCCGGCGTGTCCTTCCAGATCGAGCAGGAGGGCAACCTTCTCCATGCCGACGCCAAGGACTCCTCGGGGAACGTCTTCCGCTACTACAAGCCCGTCGAGCTGCGTCCCGAGCTGCTGAAGAAGTCCGAGGACGGCCTGGGTTCCTTCGAACGCTTCTTCTACGCCGTGCGCACGCTGCGCGGCTGGCTCACGCGCGCGGATCCCGCGAAGATATGGCGGGCCCTGCCGCTGTCGGGCAAGCTGTCCTACGTGAACGCGCTGGAAGAGGCGGTGGCGGCCGAGCGCGGACCCGAGGCCGCCTGGAAGGGCAAGAATTTCCTGCTTCTCGGCAAGACGAAGAACGCGCCCGATTACGTCGCCGATCATCCCGACATGGAGGAGCCGCCCTCCGGCAGGCGCAGCGGCGAGGAGCGCTTCATCCAGCCCGAGATCGTCTCCGCCAAGGACAAGGCCGCGAAGACCGGGCGCGAGGCCATCGGCCGCACCCGCGAGGTGATCTGGGACACCGGCCACGCCGGCACGCAGTATCACGCCTTCGTGAAGCTCGCGCCGGAGAAGCTGGCCGCCCAGCTCGACGGCTTGCTGGCGAACGTCGCGTCGCTCAACGAGGTCCTCTTCCTGGAAGCCGCGATCGAAAGCCCGGACAACCTCCTGCACGGCTCCCTGCGTCCGTGGCACGCCGGCCGCTCGCGGCGGGTGCGCGCGCTGGCCGCGGCCGCCGGGCCGGCCCGCCAGCCCTCGTGGAAGGACCGCGACAGCGAGAAGCACGCCTACCTCGGGGTCCGCTGGTGGGGGATGGAGAACGGCCTGGCGGTGATCTCCCTGGAGCTGCGCGGCGCGTCCCTGCCGTTCAAGCGCGAGAGCCCGGCGATGCGCGGCGTCGAGGGATCGGGCGCCAAGATGATCCGCGACTACTCCCACGTCGAGCGCTGGCTCGCGCGCGTGGCCGCCGAGGCCGGGCGCCTGAGCGCCGGCGCGACGCGTCCGGCCGGCTCCGCGGGCGTCGAGCTCGACGACGCCGCCGCGGCCGCGGCGCTCTCGAAGCTGTCCGCCGAGCGCGGCGGGCCCCCGGTCGCCGTCGCCGACCTGGAGGCCCTGAGCGAGGCCCTCGGCGCCGGCCCCGGCGTGCACCCCGCCCTGATCTATCCTCTCGCCGCGGGAGGCTCCGCGGCGTACGCCGAGGAGCTGTGGCGCTGGACGCTCGCGCGCAAGCACGGCGCGGCGGACTTCAACGCGCGTCTGGCGAAGTACTCGCTCTGGAGCTCGTTCGGCGGCTGGGCGCGGGCCCGCCTGCCGGGCGCCCGCTCGGCGGCGGGACTCTAGAGCTCGGCTCGGAGCCGGCGCAGCTCGGCGAGGTACCGGTGCGTGCGCACCGCGGCCGATTTGGGAGCGGCGGCCTCGGCGAGCGCGGCGTCGAGTTCCTTGGCGGCCTCGTCCTTGAGCCCCATCTCCTTGAGGATCTTGGCCTCGAGCGCGACCGCCCGCAGGTAGTTGTCGCCGTAGCCGTGCTTGACGGCGGCGCGGGCGGAGATCAGCGCGGCGGGATACTCCTTCTGGTCGTAGAGCAGGCGCGCGTAGCCCTGGTGGAAGGAAAACTCGTTCGGGTAGGCGCCGACCAGGGACTCGTAGAGCGCGCGGCTCTCGTCCAGGCGGCCGGCCTTGGCCAGGCAGTAGGCCCGCTCGAGGTTGGCGCCGCGCGCGAGCTTCAGGCGCGAGGCCTTGGCGTCCGCGCCGTAGGCGTCGGCGGCCAGCGACCACGCGCCCTTGCCCTCGGTCTCGCGGCCGAGCGAATCGAGGAAGGCGGCCTCGGCCGAGCGCACGTCCCCGGGCGTCCAGCCCGTCTCGCCGAGGGCGGGATCGGCGGACCAACGGGAGGCCGCCGCGGCGACGGCCGGGGCCAGAGCGGCGGCGGCGGCGCTGTCGGCGTCGACCAGGTCGACGGCCCAGGACAGGAACTCGACGTCGCCGGGGAAGGCCGCGGCGAGTTCGGAGAGCGCGGCGGTCTCTCCGGCCGGATCGCCGGCTTTTTGGGCGAGAGCCTTGCGCGCGAGCAGGGCCTCGCGTCGCGCCTCGGGCGCGTCCCCGGCGGCGGCGAGGGCCTCGGCGTGCTCGGCGCGCTCCAGGCGCCAGCGGGCCACGCGCGCGCGCAGGGTTCCGGAAGCGGTCGCGCTGCTCTTGGCGATCTCGAGGGCGGCTTCCTCGACGGGGCTGTCGAGCAGGCGGCGCGACTCGGCCAGGAAGGCGGCCAGGGCGGCGGGCGAGCGGTCGCCGCCCGCGCGGCCGATCTCCTGGCCGCGCTCGTCGAGGACCAGCAGGGTCGGGTAGCCGCCGACCTTGAAGCGCGCCTTCCAGTCCCAGGACAGTTCGGCGTCGGCGTCGAGCGCGAGCAGGACGAAGCCCTCGGAGGCCTTCTGGAAGATCTCGCCGGGGTAGACGCCTTCTTCCAGCATGTTGCAGGGCGGGCACCAGATGCCGTAGAAGTGGACGAAGATCGGCTGGTGGTGGCGGCGCGCCAGGGTCACCGCCTTGCCGGGCTGGTTGACCAGGAAGCCGTCGGCGAACGGGTGCGGCTTGGGCTCGAGCTTCACCCGGGCCGCGTCGGGCTTGCGCCCGGCGACCTCGACCGTGAAGCGCTCCTGGCGGCAGAAGGTCTTCGCGTCGTCGCAGACGGAGGCGACGACCTCGACCTTCCCGGAGGAGCCCAGCCGGCAGCGGAACACGCGCGGAGTGACCTCGTCGGCGCGCTGTTTCCCGCACTTCTGCGGCGCCTCGACGTTGAAGTGGTGGCCGTCGATCGGCTTGAGCTCGATGCGTTCGTTGAGCAGGGCCCGGGCGGGCTTGGATTTGACGAGGTTTTCGGCGCCCGCGGGCAGCGCGGCGAGGACGAGCAGAAGGGCGATCATGGGGAAAGTGTAGCATGCTAGAATGAGCCGTCCGGACCCGCGATGACCCCTACCCTCGTCCTGTCGGTCAGCATCGCCTCCTACACGGCCGCCGCCCTCGCGACGTCCCCGGACGTGCGCTCGGCCGAGGAGTCCTGGAAGGCCGCCGATTCGGCGCTCAAAGGGCAGGCCGCGTCGATGCTCCTGCCCACGGCCTCCTTCTCCTTCACCGAGTATCCCTACGGCCACAGCCCGCTCGACTCCTACCGCTATAAAAAGGGGGACTTCGCGCTCCGCCGCGGCCAGGCGGTGACCGGCGCGAACTGGAACCTGTTCAACTCCTTCGAGGACCTGCAGAAGACGCGCGCCGCCCTCAGGACCCGCCGCGCCGCCGCCGCCGCGCTCAAGGCCGCGCGCCAGGACCGGGCTTTCGCGGCGGTCTCCGCGTTCTACGAGTTGGACTCGAAGAACGAGCTCTACGCGGTCGCCGAGCAGAACCTGAAGGATCAGAAAGCCCAGTACGACCAGTCCCTGGATCTCTACAAGCACGGCATGAAGAGCCTGGCCGACCTGCTCAAGAGCGAGACCGACTGGCGCTCGTCGCAGCTGCGGCTGATCTCGGCGAAGGCCGAGCGGCGCCGGGCGCTGGCCGACTTCAACGTCCTCGTCGACCGGCCGCTGGGCGACGAGGCGACGCTCGACGCGGTGCTGACGGCGGGCGCCACCGAGCTGCCGCCGCTCGACGCCGACGTCCGCCGCGCGCTCGAGCAGCGGCCTGAGCTGGTCAAGGCGCGCGAGGAGCTGGAGAAGGCCGAGATCGACGCCCAGCGCGCGATCAAGGGGCTCCTGCCGGACGCGAAAGTGGACGCGGCGTGGACGCGCACGCGCCACGCCGACTTCGCGGGCGCCGGCTCCTCGATCCCCAATCCGAACCGCCAGATCGGCCTCACGCTGAGCCTGCCCTTGGGCTTCAACGGCTTCACCCAGGCCTGGGCCCTGGCCGCGGCCCGGGCCGAGCGCCGCCGCGCCGAGGCGGGCGTCCGCGCCGCGGAGCGGACCGCGCGTTCGGACGTGTACGCCGCGCACATCGCGCTCGAGCGGGCGTTCGATTCCTACGCGATCGCCGTCCAGAAGGAGGAGATCTCGACGCGGACCCTCGATCTCGTCGGCCGCCAGTTCCAGCAGGGCGCCGCCGACGCCATCCGCATGAACCAGGCGCAGGCCGACCTGCTGAACGCGCGCGTCGAGCGCGTGCTCGCGCTGCGCGAGATCTACATCAACCGCGCCCGCTACCGGCGCGCGGTGGGAGACCCGTTATGGTGAAGCTGAAGTCCCGGTGGAAGCCCCTCGCCGCCGCCGCCGCCGTCCTCCTGCTCGCGGGCTGGGGCTGGAGGCGGCACAAGGCCAAGGCCGGGGCCGAGGGCCCGAGCACGGCGTCCGTGTCGCGCGGAGACATCGAGGTCCACTTCATGGACTCGGGCGAGCTGACGCCCAAGACCTACGTCGACGTGGCCTCCAAGGTCTCCGGCCGCGTGATCGAGATGCACGTCGACGAGGGCGCGCGCGTGCGCAAGGGCGACAAGCTCGCCGTGATCCAGCCCGGCCGCACCGAGGCCGAGGCCTACGTCCCGACGACGCTCACGGCCCCGCTCGACGGGATCGTCATGCGCTGGCAGGACCGCTCCTCGAACAACCCCCAGGAGGGGCGGCTCTCGAAGCTCGGCGAGTACGTGACGGGCCTCATGGAGTCGCAGACGCCGACGTACCTGATGACCGTGGCCGACCTCGCCCGCCTCGTGGTCAAGATGAAGATCAGCGAGATGGACGTGCTCAAGCTCAAGGAGGGCATGGAGGTGAAGGTCACCGTCGACGCGGTCGCCGGGCAGACCTTCCCGGCCAAGGTCACCATGGTGTCCCCGCAAGCGGAGAAGGACGGCAACAATCTCAAGAACTTCAAGGTCGAAGTCACCTTGCTCAAGGGGGACGCGCGGCTCAAGCCCGGCATGACCGCGCGCGTGGACGGCCTGCTCGACGCGCGCAAGGGCGTCCTCAAGCTTCCCCTGGCCGGCGTCTTCGAGGAGGCCGGCAAGGAGTACGCCTACGTGGCCGGCGGGGACAAACCCCGCAAGGCCGAGCTCAAGCTCGGCCTGCGCTCGGAGATGGACGTCGAGGTTCTCGAGGGCCTCAAGGAGGGCGACAAGGTCCTCACCGAGAAGCCGGAGGACAAGCCCAAGTCGTGAGCGTCCCGTCGATCGCCGTCGAACGCCTCGAACGCACCTACGCGGGGGGCTATCGCGCGCTGAAGGGCGTCTCGTTTTCCGTGGCGCGCGGGGAGTTCGCCGCGATCATGGGTCCGTCGGGGTGCGGCAAATCGACGCTCCTCAACATCCTCGGCCTGCTCGACCGGCCGACGGCCGGGGTCTACCGCCTCGAGGGCGCGGAGACCGCCGCGCTCGCCGACGCCCAGATCACGGCCTTGCGCCGCGCGCGCATCGGCTTCGTCTTCCAGGCCTTCAACCTCCTGCCCCGGCTGACCGCGGTCGAGAACGTGGCCCTGCCGATGGCGTACGCGGGCGAGGCCGTGGAGCCCCGCCTGGAGCGCGCGCGGGCCCTGCTCGAGCGGGTCGGCTTGGGGCGCAAGGGCGAGCACACTCCGCTCCAGCTCTCCGGCGGCGAACGTCAGCGCGTGGGCATCGCGCGCGCCCTGGCCAACAAGCCCGCGCTGCTGCTCGCCGACGAGCCGACCGGGAATCTGGACTCGAGGTCCTCCGCGGAGATCCTGACGCTGTTCAAGGAGTTGAACGCGGAAGGGATGACGATCGTGCTCGTCACCCACGACCCCGCGATCGGCGCCTCGGCCGAGCGCCTCATCCGCGTCAAGGACGGGGAGCTCGCGGCGTGAACGCCGGCGAGGCCCTGCGCGCGGGCTTCCGCGAGATCCGCGCCAACAAGTTCCGTTCCGCGCTCTCCTTCACGGCGGTGTCGGTCGGGGTGGCCTCCCTGCTCTACACGCTGGCGCAGACGCGGGGCATGCAGGAGGCGCTCGAGAAGAACCTGGAGCTGATGGGACCCGGGCGCCTCACGCTCGACGAGAAGGACAACTACAAGAGCAAGGGGCTCTCGCCGGGCCTGACGTACGCCGACGCGAAAGCGCTGCGCGAGGAGCTCCCGGATCTGTACATGGTGGACGCGCGCGCGACCGGCTGGGAGCGACTGGTCTACGGCCGCGAGGTCGTGCGCTCGGTGCGGGTGGTGGGCGCGACGCCGGAATTCCGCAAACGCGACTGGGTCTACCGTCAGCGCGGGCGCTTCATCAACGAGTGGGACGTTTCCCGCCGGGCGCGCGTGGCGGTCATGATCGAGCCGGCGGGCTGGGAGAAGAAGCCGTTCTGGGCGAAGTTCTGGGGCATGGACGACCCGTACGAGGCGTTCGCGAAGCGGCGGGACCTGCTCGGCGAGAGGATCGCCCTGGGCGACGGCGTCTTCACCGTCGTCGGCGTGCTCAAGCCTCCGCCGCGCGACAAGGACCCGCGCTGGGACAGCTGGAGCACGCCCCAGTTCGTCGTTCCGATCACGGCGTTCCAGGAGCGGCTCGCGAACGACGGGGCGAGACGCGACGCGGTATCCTCCATCCTCGTCGACACGGGCGACGAGAAGACGCTCGCCTCGCGCCGCAAGCGCATCGAGGCGATCCTCACGCGCCGGCACCGCGGGGAGGAGGATTTCGACGTCAAGGACCAGCGCGAAGAGATCGAGTCCGAGATGGAGAACATGCGCAAGTACGTGAAGGCCGGCCTCGCGCTGGGCGTCGTGGCGCTGCTGGCCGGCGGCATCGGCATCATGAACGTCACCCTGGCCACGATCTTCGCGCGCGTGCGCGAGATCGGCGTGCGCCGCGCGATCGGGGCCGGGCGCGACGACATCATGGCGCAGTTCCTGTTCGAGGCGGCCATGCTCGGGGCGGCGGGCGGTCTGGCGGGAGTGGGCCTGGGCCTGGCCGGCGTGTCCTGGCTCTCGGGCCTGGGCGGCACCCGCGACCTGGCCCAGCCCACCGTCCTGCACTGCGCGGAGGTCGTCCTCCTGGCGGCGGGGGTGAGCGCGTGCTTCGCCGCGGTCCCGGCCTGGCGCGCCTCTCGCCTGGATCCCGTGGAGGCCTTGAAGGCCGAATGAAAGCCTCCGAACTCGCCCGCTCGGCCCTTCTGGAGATCGGCGCGCATCGCACGCGCTCGGCGATGACCGCGCTGTCGCTCTCGATCGGCATCGCGGCGATGCTCTTCACCTTCTCCCAGACCGCCGGCATGATGAAGCGCTACGACCAGGCTTTGGAGCTGGCGGGCCCGGGCCGCCTGGTGATCTCTCCCAAGAACGACTACAAGTCGAAGGGGCTCTCTCCCGGCCTGACCTACGGGGACGCGCTCGAGATCCGCCGCCAGTACCCGGAGCTGCACATGGTCTCGCCCCGCAACACGGCGTGGCGCACGCCGGGACGGCTGGACTCCTTCAGCAACGACGGCCTGCGCATCATCGGGGTCACTCCGGACTGGGCCAAGCGCGATTGGGTGTACACGCTGCGCGGCCGGATGATCTCGCGGCGCGACCTGGACGAGGCGGCGCGCGTCTGCGTGCTCGTCGAATCGGGCAAGTGGATCAAGAAGCCCTTTTGGGCGAGATACTTCCCGGAGCAGGCCCTGACCAAGCACATCTCGCGCCGCGACCCGCTGGGCAAGCGCATGCTGCTGGGCGAGCACCTCTTCACCGTCGTGGGCGTGCTCAAGGAGCCGCCCAAGGACCTCGACCCGCGCTGGTTCCGCGAGTGGGCGGGGGCGGGCCTGGTGCTGACGCCCGCGACGTCGTTCCAGCGGTTCCTGTCCCCGTCCTACCAGAAGAACCCCGAGGTCGTGGAGAAGATCGACGTCGACACCGGCGACGCGGCGACCGCCTCGCTCTACCTGCGCCGCCTGAACGTCCTGCTCACGCAGCGTCACCGCGGCGAGCCCGACTTCGAGATCAAGGACTACCGCGAGATCATGCAGGGCGCGCTCAAGCAGATGAAGGAGTTCGTGATCTCCATCATGATCATCGGCATCGTCGCGATCCTCGCCTCGGGCATCGGCATCATGAACGTCACGCTCGCCACCATCTTCTCGCGCGTCAAGGAGATCGGCATCCGCCGCGCCCTCGGCGCGACCCGGGCCGACATCATCTGGCAGTTCACGTCCGAGGCGATGATGCTGGGCGTGCTGGGCGGGGCGATGGGCACGGCTCTGGGCGTCGCCGGCATCTGGGCGCTCGCGCCGCGCGAGGAGCGCATGCTCGAGATCAGCGCGCTGCACGTCGCCGGGGCGCTGCTCATCGCGCTCGGCACGGGCTTCCTCTTCGCCCTGTATCCCGCGTGGAAAGCCTCGCGCTTCGACCCCGTCGAGGCGCTGCACTACGAGTGATCAGGCCGTCTTGGCCTTGTTGGCCCACTGCGCCTCGAAGCGGGCCTGGGGCACGTCCATCGCGGCCTTGAGGGAGCCGGATTCGA
>CAZURZ010000034.1:0-21942 GCA_964623465.1 uncultured Elusimicrobia bacterium | reverse complement strand
TAAGCACGGCATTGATATCTTCGCGGGCTTCATCGTCGGCTTCGACAACGACGACAAGACCATTTTCGACCGCCAGTATGACTTCATCGTGCGTTCCGGGATCGTCGTCTCCATGGTCGCCCTCTTGTGCGCCCTGCCCAAGACCCCTCTGTTCGAACGCCTACACAAGGCCGGGCGTCTCCGGGAGGAATTGGCCCCCGACAACACGCGCCCCGACACGAACGTGATCCCGCTCCAGATGACCCACGAGGAGTTGATTCTGGGCTACGAGGACCTCCAGCGCCGTCTCACCGACGACCGCGCCATCTTCGAGCGCATTCGGAACAAGCTGAGGTATTTGAAGAACCCGCTTACGTCGCCCCATCTCAGCATGAGACAAAAACTCGCCTACGGGTGGGCGTTGATCGTACGCGGCATTCTGCCCGGCGGGCCGCGGCGGATCGCCTATTTCCTGCGCTCCTGCCTGCCGGCCCTGGTGAGACCCAAGGCACTGACGGTCGTCATGACCGACTGGGTCGCCTCAATGTCGCTCAAGAGCTTCCGCCAGAGGCGTTTCCGACCCGTACACATCAAGGTCGAGGCTCAGAACTTTGCGAGCCTGGCCTCTGTGCGGTCCGCGCTGACGGAGATGTCCCAACGCCTCCTCGCCGCGTCCGCTTCCGACAAGCCGTCCTCCGATTCCAAGTCGGCCGGTCACGAGATATTCGAAGGCGAAGCGGCCAGGAAGCCGTCCTCGGATTCGGACGGCGTGGCGGGGGGCGAGTCGAAGAGTCCTTCGCGGCTGTCTCCTTCGTCTCCCGCTTCTGCTCCCGTAAGAAAGAAGGCGCCTCTCGTCGAACGTTGGAAGTCCGCCATGTCTGACGGCGCCGGCCCCCTCGTCGCCGCGGCCTTCGCCTGGAACTTCCTGACGATCGCGGCCTACTCGATCATCGGCCCCGCGCGCGGCGCGCTGCTGATGACGAAGTTCGGCCCGGAGACCTTGCCCTGGGTGTACATGGCCTCCGCCGTGCTCACGGGCTTGGTCGTCGCCGGCTACAACAAGCTCTCGAAGGGCGCTTCGCGCAAGATGATCATCGGCGGCTCGCTCGCGATGCTCGCGGCGACCTTGGTCGGCGGCGCGCTCGCCGTCTCCGCGGCGGCCATGCCCTCGGTGGCCTTCGGCTACTACCTCTGGACCGACGTCTTCGGCATCATGTCGATGACGCTGTTCTGGACCTATCAGAACGACGTGTTCAAGCGCGACGAAGCCAAGCGCTCCTTCGGCTTGATCGCCGCGGGCGCTCCGCTGGGGAGCATCGTCGGCGCCCTGCTCATGAAGCTCCTCGTCGGCTCGATGGGCCCCGTGCCGATGCTGATGGTCGCGGCGGGCATATTCGCCGCGGTCCTGCCCATCTTCTTCTTCATGGAGCGCCGCGCCGGCGGCCGCAAGGCCGAGGACACGCACGCCGCCGAAGACGCGGCGCGCCCGAAGCCCGCCCAGGGCATCGTGAAGACCATCCTGAAGAGCCCGTTCCTTCTTTTCCTGACCGTCGTCGTCGCCCTGGAACGGCTGGTTCCCGACATCACCAACTACCTCTACAGCGTCGCCGCCAAGGCCGCCTACGCGGGCGACGCGACCGGCATGGCGCAGATGTTCGCCGACGTGAACTTCTACACGAGCGTGATCTCCTTCGGCGTCAGCTCCCTGCTCGTCGGCCTCACGCTCAAGCGCATGGGCACGGGCGGCGCGCTGATGACGGCGGCGCTGGCCAACCTGGTCCTGTTCTCGGTCTTCCCGTTCTACGGAGCGCTCGGATTGGTGGCGCTGTTCTGGGGCCTCGACGGCGTGGCGCGCTACACCTGGTTCAAGACGGCGAAGGAGTCGTCGTACTCCGCGACCGACCGCGACACGATCTACCGGGTGAAGGCGTTCATCGAGATGTTCGTCTACCGCTTCGCGCGCGGCGTCGCCGGCCTGCTCCTGCTCGGCCTGGCCTGGGCGGGGGGCGGGCCGGCCGCCGCGGCGATGCTGGGCGTGCCGCTGGCGCTGCTCTGGATTTACGCCGCCTGGCGCGTCGGACGGGAGCACAAGAAGCTCGAGGACGCGAGGAACGCCGCCGGAAAGTGATAACATATTCGCCTAAGCGAATATGTCCGACATCCTTTTCCGCGCCTTCTCCGAACCCGTCCGCCGCCGCGCGTTGCGCCTCCTGTCGGGCGGGCCGTTGTGCGTGTGCGATCTGACGGACGCCCTGCGCCTGCCCCAGCCGACCGTTTCGCGTCATCTGTCGCTCCTGCAGCGGGCCGGGCTCGTCTCCGCCGAGAAGCGGGGCAAGTGGAAGCATTACCGCTTGGAGGCGGCGAGGAACGGCGTGACGCGCGCGCTTCTGGACGGGGCGAAGAAGGAAGGCGACGCCCACGGCGACGCCGCGCGTCTGAAAAAAAACCCCGGAAGGAGCTGTGCATGATTCCCAAGGTCTTGTTCGTCTGCGTCGAGAACGCCTGCCGTTCCCAGATGGCCGAGGGCTTCGCCCGCCTCCATGGCGGAGGAGCGTTCGAGATCCACAGCGCCGGCTCCCGGCCCTCGGGCAAGGTCAACGAGACCGCCGTCGCCGTGATGCGCGAAAAGGGAGTCGACCTGGCGTCGAATCCGTCGAAGGGGTTCGACGCGCTTCCGTCCGGCCGTTGGGCGGCGGTGGTCACCATGGGCTGCGGAGACGCCTGCCCGTCCATCCCGGCGGACCGGCGCGTCGACTGGGGGCTGCCGGATCCCAAGCGCCTGCCGATCGACGAGTTCCGCACGGTGCGCGACGAGATCGAGCGCCGGGTCAAGGAGCTGCTGGCCGAACTGTCCCGTGCGTAGGCTCGCTCTCGAGTTCGCGGCCACCTTCGGCCTCGTCTTCGCCGGCACCGGAGCCTGCGTGATCGACGCCGCCGGCGGATCGCTCGGCGTCGTGGGCGTCGGCCTCGTATGGGGCGGCGCCGTGTGGCTTCTGGCCGCCGGCACCGGGGCGCACATGAACCCGGCGGTCACCTTCGCGGCGCGCGTCCCCGCGCGCGACGCGGCCGCGTACGTGATCGCGCAGACGGCCGGCGCGTTCGCGGCCAGCCTGCTGCTGCTCGCGATATTCCGCGAGCGGGCGGGCTCGCTCGGCGCGACGCTTCCCGTCGCGGGCGAGCCGGCGTCCTTCCTGCTCGAGGCCGCGATGACCTTCGTCCTGGCGCTCGCCGTTCTTCGCCTTCCGGCCCGGTTCGTTCCGCCGGCGGCGGGCGCGATCGTGGGGATCGAAGCGATCCTGGCCGGGCCGTTGACGGGGGCGTCGATGAATCCGGCCCGCTCGTTGGCGCCCGCGCTGGTCTCGGGACGCACCTCCGGGCTGTGGCTTTACCTGGCCGCGCCGATGCTGGGCGCTTGGGCGGCGGCCTATGCGCCGCGGAAGGCGAAGTAGACCGCGCCCAGCAGGCACAGTCCCGACCACAGGAAGTCCAGCCGCAGGCCCTGCTTCATGTACAGGACCGAGAACGGCACGAACACGGCGAGAGTGATGACTTCCTGGAGCACCTTCAATTGGGGAAGGCTCAGCGCCGTGTAGCCGATCCGGTTGGCGGGGACCTGGAGCAGGTACTCGAACAGCGCGATGCCCCAGCTCGCCAGCGCCGCGACGTACCAGGCGCGCCCGCTCAGGTCGCGCAGGTGCGCGTACCAGGCGAAGGTCATGAACACGTTGGACATGACGAGCAGGCCGGCGGTCTGGGCGAGGACGGGCATGAGGATCTCCCTAGGCGAGGATGAGTTTGAGGCCGGCGATGACGAGGACGAGCGAGAGCGCGCGCTTGATGGCGGCCGGCGACAGCTTGCGGCTGCCCAGATGGGAGCCGAGCGTCCCGCCGAGCACGGCCGCGGCCATGAGCGGGAAGACGAAGGCGGGCACGCCGCCGCCCGAGCGCAGCAGGCCGGCCAGGCCGGAGATCGAATTCACCAGGATGAAGGCGACGGAGACCGCGGCGACGGTCCTGGTCGCGCCCCAGCCCATGAGCAGGGCCAGCGGCGAGAGGAAGATGCCGCCGCCCGTTCCGGTCAGCCCCGAGAGCAGGCCGAGGGCCGCGCCGGAGCCGAGCGCGGCGGGCAGCCGCGGCGGAGCCGGGTTCTTTCTCTCCGAGGGGTCCCAAACGAAGCGCGCGGCCGAGGCCAGCAGGACGAGGCCGAGGAGGATCTTGAAGGCCTGCGCCGGCAGGTCCAGCCAGCCGCCGAGGAAGGCGCAAGGCGCCGACATCGCGGCGAAGGGCCAGAACAGGCGCCAGGAGAAGTGCCCGGCGCGCCAGAACTGGAGCGTCCCGATCGTCGCCACGAGGATGTTGAGGACGAGGGCCGCGGGCTTGATCTCGGCCGGGGCGAGCTCGCACAAAGTCATCACCGCGATGTAGCCGGAAGCGCCGGCGTGCCCCACGCAGGAATACAAGAACGCGATGACGAGGACGCCGGCCGTCAGCACCTCAGCCCTTCGAGGACCAGCTGTTGGGGTCGAGCATCTCGCCCACCATCGTGAGCAGCACGTCGAGGGAGACGGGTTTGAGCAGGAAGCGCACGCGCGGCTCGGGGGGGATCTGCCCGGCGAAGCGGACCGCCTCGGTGCCGCTGATGAAGAGAACCGGAAGCTGGCGGGTCTCCGGACGGGCGCGCAGGCGGGCGAGGACCTCGACGCCGCTCAGCCCCGGCATCTGATAGTCGATCAAGGCCAGATCGGGATTTTCCTCGACCGCGGCTCGCTCGGCGTCCTCGGATTTCAGGCAGACGGCGACCTGATGCCCCTCGCCTGCCAGGAATTGCGAGAGCGCCGAGGCGAGGGCGTCTTCATCGTCGACGATCAGGATCTTGGCCACTGAAAATCAAGGATACGCGAGCGGAAGCCGCTCGTCAAGCGCGGCGCTCATCGGGCGGCCGCGCGCCGCAGGCGGTCCATCACCGCGCGTCCGACGCCGCGGTCGGGCACGGTCTCGACGTAGAGCGTCTTGACGCCGGCGGCCTCGGCGGCGCGCAAGGCGGCGAAGAGCTCGCGCGCGTAGGCGGACGTCCCTCCCGTCACGCGCCGCGACCAGGACGGCCTAGCCCCCGAGCGCGGAGACCGGTGAATCAGGCCGGCGCCCGTCTCGTCGAGCGCGGCCAGGCCCCCGCGGCGCACCAGGGCGGGCGGCACGAGGACGACGCGGCAGGAGGGAGCGTAATGGCGGTGCCGCGTGCCGGGGGAGGGAGGCGCGCTTCGCCCGGGTTCGGCCGCGCGCGCGCGGGCGGCCTTGGCGACCGCCTCGTCCGTGACCGTGCCGCGGCGCAGGACGACGGGGCGGGCGCCGCGCGCGTCGACCACGGTGGATTCAAGCCCCTCGCGGCACGGGCCTCCGTCCAGAATCAAGCCCACCCGTCCCTTCAGATCGCGCAGGACGTGCGCGGCGGTCGTCGGCGAGGGTCTCCCGGAGCGGTTGGCGGACGGAGCGGCGACCGGCTCGCCGAGCGCCCGGATCAAGGCGCGCGCGACGGGATGTCCGGGGCAGCGCACGGCGACGGTGCGTCCTCCCGCGGTCACGGAGCCGGGGACGGCGGCGGACTTCTCGAGCACCAAGGTGACCGGACCCGGCCAAAACGACTTCATCAAGCGGCGCGCCAGCGGAGTCGTCCGTCTCACGACGCGGGCCAGCATCTCCGGGCCGTCGACGTGGACGATCAGCGGATTGTCGGCCGGCCGCCCCTTGGCGGCGTACACGCGCCGGGCCGCGGAGGCGTCGAAGGCGCGCGCGCCGAGGCCGTAGACGGTCTCGGTGGGAAATGCGACGAGGCCGCCGGCGCGCAGGGTCGCGGCGGCCTCGGCCAGCGCCTCGCGGCCGGGGCGAAGAACCCGGGTTCTTTTCACCTGCCTCGCTCAGGGAATCAGGATGCCCGCGATGTTCGCGGTCATGAAGGTCGCGATCGCGCCCACGAGCATCGCCTTGAGGCCGAGCTTGGCCAGGTCGTGGCGGCGCGACGGGGCGATCCCCGAGATGCCGCCGATCTGGATCGCGATCGAGGAGAAATTGGCGAAGCCCGAGAGGGCGTAGCTCGTGATGACGACCGAGCGGTGGGAGAGCGGCTGGCCGCTCTTGAGGATGTCGGCGAGCTGCAGGTAGGCCACGAACTCGTTGAGCACGGTCTTCACGCCGATGAGCTTTCCGACCGCCCAGCAATCCTGGACCGGGACGCCCATCAGCCAGGCGAACGGCCAGCCGACCACGGCCAGGAGGTTCTCCAGGCTGGCCTGGGGGAAACCGGCCCACGCCCCGCCGGTCTTGATGATCGCGTTGAGCATGGAGATCAGCGCGATGAAGGCGAGCAGCATCGCCGCCACGTTGAAGGCCAGGCCCAGGCCCTCGGAGGCGCCGCGGGCGGCCGCGTCGATGACGTTCGCGTCGATCTTCTCGCGGCTCATCTTCACGTGACCGAGCGTCTTCGGCGTGCCGGTCTCCGGCATCGCGATCTTGGCGCACACCAGCGCGGCCGGGGCGGACATGACCGACTGCGCGATCAGATGGCCGGCGATGTCGGGGAAGTACTGGTGGAGCATGCCGACGTAGGCGGCGAGCACCCCGCCCGCGGTGTTGGCGAAGCCGCCGACCATGATGGCCAGCAGCTCGGAGTTCGTCATGTCCTGGACGTAAGGCTTCACGACCAGCGGGGCCTCGGTCTGGCCGACGAAGATGTTCGCGGCGGTGGAGAGCGTCTCGGCGCCGGAGGTCTTCATCGTCTTGTACATGACCACGGCGAACAGGTCGACGATCCACTGCATCAGGCCGACGTGGTAGCCGACGGTCATCAGCGCCGACACGAAGATGATCGTGGGCAGGACGTTGAAGGCGAAATTGATCATCGGCGCCTCGATCTTGCCGGTGACGAAGGAGCCGAAGAGGAACTTGGTGCCCTCGTTGGTGAAGCCGAGGAGGGCCATCGCCCCGTCGTTGAGGCGCTGGAAGAACCAGAGGCCGGGCGCGGTCTTGAGGACGAGGACGCCGAAGAGAAGCTGAAGAGCCATGCCCCAGGCCACGAGCTTCCAGTTGATCTTCTTGCGGTCGGTGGAGATCAGCCAGCAGATGCCGACGAGGGCGAACAGGCCGAGGAAGGACGTGGAGCGCTCGAGCACGGTGCTGGGAGTCTCGGCGGCGGCGCGGGCGGCCATCTGCGCCCGGATCTGGTCCGCTTCCGACGCGGCGGCTTCGGCGGCCGGCTTATCCTTGGGCGCGGGCGCGGAGAAGGCGAGGGTCCCGAGAGCGCCGAACAGGCCGCAGGCGGCGAACGTGAGCCAGACGCGGCCGAGACGGCGCAAGGCGGGAGGGAGGTTCATGGGCGAATTGTATCAAAGGCCCCTCGTCATTTTCCTATTATTGGCAACATGAGCAAGAACGATTCCTCGCGCAACGCCGCGGCCGCCGTTCTGTTGGCCGCCCTGGGTTACTTCGTCGACATCTACGACCTCATCCTCTTCAGCATCGTGCGCGTCGCCAGCCTCAAGGATCTCGGCGTGGGCGGGGAGCAGCTCTTGGACACGGGTCTCCTGCTCATCAACATGCAGATGGCGGGCATGCTGGTCGGCGGCCTCCTGTGGGGAATCCTCGGCGATAAAAAGGGCCGCCTGTCCGTCCTGTTCGGCTCGATCGCGATGTACTCGCTGGCCAACGTGGCGAACGGCTTCGTCCAGACGATTCCTCAGTACGCTCTCCTGCGGTTCATCGCGGGCATCGGACTGGCCGGAGAGCTCGGCGCCGGCATCACGCTCGTGTGCGAGCTGATGCCCAAGGAGACGCGCGGCTACGGCACGATGGTGGTGGCCGGCGTCGGCATCGCGGGCGGCGTCGTGGCCGGCCTGATCGGCGACTGGTTCGGCTGGCGCAACGCCTACTTCATCGGCGGCGCGATGGGCCTGGCCCTGCTGACCTTGCGCATCGGCGTCTACGAGTCGGGCATCTTCGACCGCGTGATGAAAGCCAAGGACGTGCGTCGCGGCGACTTCTTCATGCTGTTCTCCGGCTGGGACAGGGTCCGGCGCTACCTCTCGTGCATCGCGCTCGGCGTGCCGGTGTGGTTCGTGATCGGCATCCTGGCGACCTTCGCTCCGGAGTTCGGCAAGGCGCTCGAGATGCCCGAGCTGCCGACCGGTTCGCGCGCGGTGATGTGGCTGTACGCCGGCTGCGCGCTGGGCGACTTCGCCAGCGGCGGCCTCAGCCAGTTCCTGCGCAGCCGCAAGAAGGCGGCCTTCGTCTTCGTGGCGGCGACCGCGGCGACGTGCGCCCTCTACCTCAACCTCAAGGGCGCCTCGCTCGGAACGTTCTACTGGACGTGCGGCTTCCTCGGCTTCTTCTCCGGCTACTGGGCGATCTTCGTGACGATCGCCTCGGAGCAGTTCGGCACGAACATCCGCGCCACCGCGACCACGACGGTGCCGAACTTCGTGCGCGGCTCCTTGGTCGGCATCTCGGCGCTCTTCACGGCGCTCAAGCCGGAGGCCGGCATCCTGCACGCGGCCGCGATCACGGGGGCCTTGTGCTTCCTGCTGGCCTTCGCCTCGCTCGCCGGGCTCAAGGAGACGTTCGGCAAGGACCTGGACTATCTCGAGCCGCACATGTAATAATTCCGGCCCGCCGCCGCACTCATTTTCGCGTACAGACGCTCAAACAAGGAGATCACCCGACATGAAGACCAAGACCGTCATCCAGGCCGCGCTCGCCGGCCTGTTCCTCGCCTCCGTTCCCGCGTTCGCCGACCACCACGAGAAGAAGCCCGAGGGCGGCGAGGCCCCGAAGGGCGAGAAGAAGGCCAAGGGCCATCATCACGACAAGAAGGGCGGCAAGGGCGCGGAGAAGGTGCACTGCCTCGGCGTCAACTCCTGCAAGGGCACGTCCGAGTGCGGCGTCGACGGCGCTCACGGCTGCTCGGGCCAGAACGCCTGCAAGGGCAAGGGCTGGATCTCGCTCGCGAAGAAGGACTGCAAGAAGAAGGGCGGCTCCGTCCACGGCGAGAAGAAGGCCGAGTCCAAGACCGAGACCGCTCCCGCCGCCGCTCCGGCGAAGAAGTAAGGTCCCGTTAAACAGAGAGGCCGGCGGGGGATCCCGCCGGCCTCTTCTTTGGTGTCAGGCTTCTCACTAATGGCGATATTTGGTGGAGTGACTCGACGGCAGTATTGCCATTAGTGAGAAGCCTGACACCTTATTTCTTAAGAGAGCGGGCCAGCCAGAGGTAGACGAGGGCGGCGCCGGTGTAGAAGGCGGCGAACGCGGCGAAGGCGCCGGTGCCGAGCCAGGCGAAGAGGCCGCCCCAGAGCAGGAAGCCGAACACGTGGGTCAGGTAGATCAGGCCGCGGATCGCGCCGACGGTGACGTCCTTGCGGTCCGAGGGGATGTTCGACTTCATGATCGTGTCGAGGTGGTTCGACGCGAGCTGTGCGGTGAAGCCGATCGCCAGCAGGGCGATGGAGACGGGGAACATCGGCCAGATCAAGGTCCCGATCTGCAGGGACGAGGTCAGGAGCCACGAGCCGAGCAGGGCCGCCGCGGCCCAGGGCAGGACGCGCGCCGCGCTGTCGGCGTAGAGGCGGCGCTTGCCGGTCTTGCGCTCGGCCTCGGGCAGGAGCTCGACCTTCGCGTCGAGCTTCCGGGCCATGCGGTCCATGTACAGCGCGCCGATCAGGGCGCCGACGCCGTACACCGCGGTCAGCGATCCCGCCACGCCCGCCGCCGCCTCGGGGCTCTTCGTCGCGTACGCGCCGAAGGCGGTGGCGACGATGTAGTACATCATGTACAGGAAGCTGTTGACGAGGGCGAAGCCGAGCAGCGGCTTCCAGATCGTGGAGTCCTTGGCGACGACGCGCACGCCGTCCTTCCAGGTGCCCTGCTCGGCCGCCGAGTTGTTCTTTTCGGCCTTCGGCAGAGCGAGGAACAGCGCCAGCGCGGCGGCCAGGCCGAAGGCCAGCGGCGCGGGGTAGATCACCGCGCCGAAGCCGAACGAGGCGATCGCGAGCGCCATCGCCGAGCCGACGAACACCGTGCCGTACTCGATGAAGTCGCGGAACGAGCCGAAGCGGCTCGACTTGACCTCGTCGTGCTTGTACCAGGCGACCTGGAGGCTGTGCTCGGCGACGCGGCCGATGGAGTGGAAGAAGTAGTCGAGCGAGAACAAGGGTATCAGCGCCAGCAGGGCGATCGTGCCCGTCGCGGGGTTGAAGAGCAGGGCGAGCGAGGTCCAGATCAAGGTGCGCGCGATCAGCACGGCGCGGTAGGTCGCGCGGATGCCGAATTTCCGGACGATCGTCCCGCCCATGAAGGAGCCGAGCGTGTAGGCGCCGTAGGAGACGCTGGTCAGCGCGGCCAGCGCGAGGAAGCCCTGCGACAGCGGCTGGGTCATCTGCGAGACGGCGAGCGAAGTGGATTCGACCACGGTGGAGACGAGCAGGAAGGTCGAGAGGAAGCCCATGACGACCTTGGACCACAGCCCGGGCGCCTCGGAGGGGGCGACGGGATCGTTCGCGGCCTGCGGAGGCGTCTGGGGCGCGGCCTCCGGGGCCTTGGGCAGCGGGGCCAAATCGTCGGCCGTGGGCTGCTGGAAGTCGCCGCGGGCCCCGACGATCTCGCCGTTGGCGCGCTTGATCTTGAGCGTCATGCGGCGGGCGGCGGAGAGCGCGGCGTCGATCGCCTCGCGCCACGTGCGGCCCTTGCCGATGACCTCGGCCCACTCCTCGTAGGCGTTGCCCTTGGCGGCGACGATGGTGTCGCCCTTTTCGACGAACACGCGGGCGAGCTCGACGCCGGGCTGCTTGCGCGCGGCCTCGAGGCCCTCGACGGCCTCGAGCGTGCCGTTGCGGCTGGAGGCGAGGAAGGTGTAGTGGATCACGCCGTCGGGCGCGGTGCCGGGATCGACCTTCAGGCCGAGCGTGGCGCGGAAGCCCTGCTCGACGAGGCTCATGCCGGTGAGGCTCTTCACGGCCTGCCAGATCGCGACGCCGCCCATGACCGGGTTGATCTCGATGACGCGGGGCCCGTCCGGGGGGGAGAACAGGTCGAGACGCGCGTTGCCGTCCTTCAGGCCGAGCGCCGCGAGGGCGCGCTCGGAGGCGGCGATGAGCTCGGCGTGGTCGGAGACGGCGGTCTGGCCCGGGAATACGAGGATGCCGCCGGCGAGCTCGCCCTTCTGGCCGAGGCCCTTCGTGTCGGAGACGATGGCGAAGACGGCCTTGCCGTTCTGCATCACGACCTCGGCGGAGGTCTCCTCGGTGCCGGGCTTCTTCTCGAGCATGCGCTCCATCATGATGCCCGGGTGCGACGAGAAGGTGGTCTGCTTGGCCTCGGGGCGGGCGACGAAGTCGCGCACGGCCGCGTCCATCTTGAGGTAGGCGGCGGCGGCCTCGTTCTCGGACTTGATGTTCAGGTCGAGGAAGCGCGAGTTCTCGCCGCGCGAGGTCTTGATCATGACCTTGTACTTGCCCTCTTCGGACACGGCGTGGTAAGCCGCGCGGGCGTCCTTCTCGCTGGCGATCTCGGCGTAGGGCACGGCCTGGGTGGGGTCGGTGTTCAGGCGTCGGCGAGCCTCGGGCTTCATGTCCGCCGCGGCGACGACGTGGCCGGGGATGCCGCGGGCGCCGAGCTTGTCGGTGATCTGGCCCGTGAGATTGGCGTAGAGGCTCATGAAGCCCACGACGGCGTGCGCGCGGGAGGCGATGGGATGCTCGGCCACCTTGTCGGCGATCTTGCCCATCGTCTTGCCGTCGCGCGCGTTGATCGGAGCGGGGATGAAGTGCGAATCCGGGATGACGCCGGCGGAGTTCTTGCGGTTCGCGGGATCGTCCACGAGCACGAGGTTGAGGCCGAGTTCCCTGGCGACGCGCAGAGCCTCTTCGATGATGAAGGGCCGCGAACCCTTGGTGCCGACCATGACCACGGTCTTGCCGCGGACGTCGGCCTCGGAGACAAAAGAGCCCGCCGCGGAGGCGGCGGGCTGCTGCGCGGCGGCGACCGGCGCGGCGGAGGCTCCGTCCGGAGCCGAGGCGGCCGCGAGATGGGGCGCGTGCGCGAGCGAGCGCGCCGGGATTGCGGAGGCGGGGATCGGCGCGGGCGCGCCGGCGACGGAGAGCGAGGGGGAACCGGAGGCGGAGAGCGACGGCGCCAGCGCGGCGGGCGACGCGGACGTGAGCGGCGCGGCGAGCGAGGCGCCGGCGATGCCGGAGACGCCGGCGGCCGCGGGAGCGGCGACGCGCGCGGTCTGCGCCGAGGCGGGCCACGGAGCGAGTGCGACGAAGAACGAGACGACGAGGGCGGTCATGCGACGAAGCGGCGCTCGAAGTTTCATTGGACGTGATGTTAGCACGCGATAACCGGCCGGGTTGCTAGATTTGGTCCCAACGCGGGCAGGCAATCGCACTACCTTTTCAGTGGGTCCTTCGACGGAGCGCGATGGGTCCGAGGTCCCAGCGCCGGGGAAAATGCTACGATCGCGCGCGTATGAGGATCCTCTGTCTGCTCGCGCCTCTCGCCTTCGCCGCTCCGGCGGCCCCGAAGCCCCCGGAGACCGTGACGGTGCGCGTCGCGGCCGCGGACGCGGGAGCCGTCGTCGAGACGGCGGCCGCGGCCAAGGACAAGGTCGACGCGCTGGTGTTCCCCGAGGGATTCGGCGGCGGGGTTTGTCCCGATGACGCGCTGCGCGCCTCGATCAAGGAAGCGGCCGGCCCCGATATGCTCGTGGCGCTCGGCAGCGCGCGGTGCGGCGGTCCGGACGGGACGTTCGGCCGCGCCTGGGTGCTTTCCTCCGGAGGCTGGATCGCGTTCGACAAGCTCGATCCGACGCCGGCCGAGCGCGCGGCCAAGCCGCCGGTCAAATCGGGCACGCGCCTGATCCTGTTCCGCTTCCGGGGCGGCCTCGCGGCGGTCCTTCCCGCTTATTCCGTCCAGAAACCGGAGCTGGCGGGCGCCCTCAAGAAGCGCGGCGTGTCCCTGCTGTTGGCGACCGCCGCGGTCGAAGACGAGGACGGGCGCCGCCGCCTGGCCCGCACGGCGTCGGCGCGCGCGGTCGAGCTCGGGGCGGCCGTGGTGGTCGCGCCCGCGGCCGGCGCCCCCTCGTTGTACCTGCCCGCGCAGAAGGGTTTCGATGAAGCGCCCGCGCTCACGGGCCGCGACGCGGCGGTGCCGTGGCGCCGACTCCTCGAGCTTCGCGCCCCGCGCGCCGGCGCGACGGAGCCTCGCCCGTTCCTGGATCAGGCTCATTACTACCAGGTCGAGTATTAGCGCCCATATATAGGAAGCGGGCCGCAATACGCCCGCAACACGCCCGGGCTATCCTGCGGGCATGATCGCCGCCATCCTCGTCCTGTTCTTGTCGACGCCCTCCGCGCTGGCGGGGGAGAGCCTGCGCGTGCGGGATGCGGGCGGCTTCGATCCGGCGGGGCGCACGGTGGAGTTTCCCGACCGCTTCGGCTGGCGCTCCTACGAGGCCGACTTCCGATTCTCCTTGGATGACGGCGGGCGGCTGGCCGATGCGTCGCGCTTGGATATCGTGATCGCGAGGCGCGGAGGCGGACGGTGGAAATACTCCTGCCGGGCGTCCTCCGAGGAGCTCTCGGCGCGGGTGGTGCCTCTGGGAGCGCGCACGTCGGTGATCGCGGAGTGCCGCGTCCGGCCCAAGGCCTTCGCCAAGTCCGTCGATCTCCATGCGGAAGACGTCGGCGCGCCCGTGTTCGTCTTCGAGGCGGTCATCGAAGGCGGCGCCGCTCGCGCCGGCGGCCAGCGCGGACTGCGCTTTCGTCCCGACGCGCCGGTGGCCTCGCTCGACCTCAGTCCGTACGCGGCGTCGCCCGACGCCGCCGGCCTGGCCGTCGTCTTTCGCGCGGACTAGCGTCCGCCGGCGTTCCTAAAACCTCCCAAGGGTCCCGCTTGCGCGTAGGCCTCTTGCCTGGGACTTTCTTCCCCGACGGCCCCAACCCCGCTTCCCGTTCAACCTCTATAATTCACGAAAGCCGCAGGATCGTCTCATTATAGGGAGCCGAACATGATCATCGAGAGAGCCGCCGCGAAGAAGACCCTGGCCGTCGTGCTGGCCCTGGCGCTTTTCGCTCCGTCGCACGGGTGGTCGCAGACCCGCGTCGCCGCTCCCGCGGCGAATCTCGGCGTCGCCGGCTCCGTGGGCGGCGTCGTCTCGGCTCCCGGCGGAGTGTCCGCGGTCATCACGCTTCCGAACCTGTCGCTGACGTCGGTCCAGGCGCCGGCCCTCTCCGCTCTGGTCGCGTCGCCGCTGCCGAGCGCCCCCGCCGCGTCAGCCTCCGCCGCGGCCGCCGTCCAGCCTCACCCCGTCGCCGTCGCGCTCGGCGCGATCGCCGACCGCGGCGCCCTGCCCCAGTCGATGTCCACGCGCGAGGACGCCGCGAAGATGCTGGCGACCGCCGCCGCGATGCCCGAGGGCTCGGCGAAGCAGGACATGATCCGCATGGCGAACATGGTCGCCGCCGCGGCCAACGGCGGGCCGACGTCTTCCCAGCTCGGCAAGGTGTACGACGCGGCCGAGGCGCGCGCCGAGGGCCCCGCGGTCGAGGCCCCCGTTTCCGGCTGGCGCCGGGCGCTGGCCAAGCTGCTGCCGGCGACGCTCGCCGCTCGCGTGGCCCGCAAGTCCGACGCCCCGCCCGCGCCGCCCGCGCAGGCCGCCAACCGCGAGGATTACGCGGTGCCGCTCTCCGAGCTGCGCTACGCTCCGTCCGCCAAGCAGATCCCCGAGAGCACGGCCAAGATCGCGGCGGTCGACAAGCAGGTCGTCGGCCAGGACCAGGCTCTGAAGGCGATCCGTTTCGGCCTCGAGATGCCCGGCCGCCACTACAACCTCTTCGTCGCCGGTCCCGAGGGCTCCGGCCGCGAGACGGCGGTCCGCCACCTCCTGCCCGAGGTCGCCGCGAAGATGGCGACGCCCGGCGACCGCGTCGCCGCGACCAACTTCCGGGACAAGTCCAAGCCCGCGATCCTCGAGCTGCCGGCCGGCAACGGCCCCGCCTTCGTCAAGGCGGTGCGCAAGTTCGTTTCGACGATGAAGCAGGTCCTGCCCCAGGCGCTGAACTCCGGCCAGGTCGGACAGATGAAGCAGGAGCTCGTCGGCCAGGTCCAGGCCGCCCAGCAGGAGCGCGAGGCCGCGTTCAACGCCGAGATCGAGGCGATCAGCCTCTCCAACGGCTTCGGCGTCGAGTTCTTCGCCAAGCAGGCCGGCGAGGGCCGCATGACGATCGGCCTCAAGGTCACCCGCGAGGGCAAGGCGATCGACCCCAAGAAGGCGGAAGCTCTGATCGAGTCCGGCGCGTTCACCCGCGAGCAGTGGGAGCAGGCCAACAAGGAGCGCGACGCCAAGTTCCCCGAGGTCATGGCCAAGTTCCAGGCGCTGATGGAGCAAGGCAACAAGGAGATGGAGGCCGTCCAGACGCAGATCGCTCAGATCGAGAAGCAGGCCGTCGGCCAGATCGTCGCCGGCATCGGCGCTCCGCTGATGGCGCTCGTGTCCCCCGAGAAGAAGGTCTCGGCCGCGATGCAGGCGGCGCAGGAGGAGTTTGAGCAGTGGCAGCAGGGGCTGCTGCAGCGCTTCACCGAGGTCAAGTCCGGCGACTTCGGCGCGGTGCTCGCCCAGACCAACCAGGGTTTCCGCCCGATCATGACCTACAAGGGCGAGCCGATGATCTCGCCCGAGGTCGCGGCCAAGATCAAGGCCGACGGCATCGACGACGCGGGCGTGCAGTCCGCGCTCGAGCGCGTCAACGCCCAGGTCAAGCCGCTGATGCTGGAGTTCCAGGCCAAGTCCACGGAGCTGATGGCCAAGATGCAGAAGCTCTCTCAGAGCGAGCCGAAGACCGTGGTCTCGCCCGAGGCGGCCCGCGCGATGGCCTACGTGAAGTCCCTGCTCGGCTTCTCCGCCGAGAACCACGAGATCTTCATGGGCAACCTCTCCGCCGGAGGGGCCGACGGCGTCAAGGAGGCTCCGGGCCAGAAGCAGCTCGACGCGCAGGACTTCTTCGAGGTCTCGGTCCTCTCCTCCAACGGGGGCAAGACCGGCGCTCCCGTCGTCTGGGTCAAGAATCCCACGCTCGAGAAGGTCATGGGCAAAGCCGACGACAACCGCCGCACGATGATCATCCCCGGAGTCGGCATGGTCAAGGGCGGCGCGCCCGGCGGCCCGACGCTCGAGCCCGGCGCGATCCACGCGGCCGAGGGCGGCTTCCTGGTGATGGACTTCATGTCGGTCCTGCGCGCGCCCGGCCTCTATCAGGCCCTGGTCGCGGCCGCCGCCTCCGGCGAGGCCGAGATCGTGGAGGGAGGCCTGCGCGGACTGGCGTTGGGCTCCGGCGAGTCCTATCACGTCCCGTCCAAGGTGAAGATCGTCCTCATCGGTTCGCCGATGCTGCGCATGCTGGTCGAGCGCCAGGATCCCGACTTCGCGGCCAACTTCCAGGCCTCGGCCGACTTCAACTCCCGCGTCAACATCAGCGAGGACGCGGTGGCCGGCTACGTGCAGTTCTTCAAGAAGGCGGTGCTGTCGATCGCCGCCGAGCTCAAGCAGAGCGTCGTCGACCTGTCGCAGGAGGCGATGAGCGCCCTCGTCGAGCAGGGCGCGCGCTTCGCGGACTCCAACAAGAAGCTGACCGCCCAGTTCGGCGCGATGTACGGCGTCATCCGCGAGGCGACGTATTGGGCGCAGAAGGCCGGCCGCAGCGAGGTCCGCCGCGAGGACGTGGACAAGGCGCTCGCCGAGAAGCTCGATCGCGACGAGGTGCATCGTCGCGACCTGCTGCAGGTCTACAAGGACAACGTGTTCGTGGTCGAGACCGCCGGCAAGAAGGTCGGCCAGATCAACGGCCTGGCCGTGATGGGCACCTTCGGCGTGCCGATGCGCATCACCGTGGTGCCGTCGGCCGCGGCCGGCGCGGGCGGGATCATCTCGGTGGACCGCAACGCGGGCCCGAACCAGACCGGCTCGTCCTTCAACAAGGCGCTGGGCGTCGTCGAGGGCTTCCTGCAGAACTTGTTCGCCCAGAAGACGCCGTTCCCGGCGCGCCTCTCGATCAGCTATGAGCAGAACTACGGCGGGATCGACGGCGACTCGGCCACCACGACTGAGATGTACGCGATCCTGTCGGCGCTGTCCGGCGTGCCGATCGGGCAGAATTACGCGGTGACCGGCTCGGCCGACCAGTTCGGCAACGTGCAGGCCATCGGCGGCGCCAACCACAAGATCGAGGGCTACTTCGAACTCGCGAAGGCCCGCGGCCTGACGGGCGATCAGGGCATCATCATCCCGAAGGCCAACGTCGCCGATCTCCAGCTCTCCCAGGAGGTCGTGGACGCGGTCAGGGCCGGCAAGTTCCACATCTACGCCGTCGGCCACGTCAGCGAGGGTCTTGAGATCCTGACCGGAGTCGCGTACTCCGAGATCGTCGCCAAGGCGCGGGTCAACCTCGCGTCCATGGGCAAGTCGATGAAGGACGCCGCCAAGTAATATCCCGCACGCCGTAAACAAAAAAGCCCCGGCCGAAAGGCCGGGGCTTCTTTTTCGGGGTCAGGCACGAGGATTCCGGGGATTCAGTACACGGCTTCCCACTCCCGGTAGGTGACGCGAAACTCGACCCGGCGGTTCTTGGCCCGCCCCTCGTCGGTCGAATTGTCGGCGAGCGGGCGCGAATAGCCCATGCCCCGGTAGCGGATCGAGGGCGGCGGCACGCCCTGACGCACGAGGAACTCCTTGACCGACTTCGCGCGGCGTTCGGAAAGGTCGAGGTTGTACTCGGCCGTGCCGACGCTGTCGGTGTGGGCGAGGCAGATCACCTTCAAGCGCGGGTTCTTGAGCAGCAGACTCGCGATCAGGATCAAGGTCGGATCGGATTCCGGCGTGATCTCGTCGCTGTCGAATTCGAACTGGATCTTGGGAAGGTCGCCGGTCTCCACCTTGCGCTGGATTTCCTCGAGCTCCTGGCGGGCGCGGCGCTCCTCGGCTTCGTCTTCGTGCTTGTAGGCGCGGCGGTCGTCGTCGACGATGACGCCGGGGGGGCCGGAACGGCATGCGGAGAGCGCGATCGCGGCCGTCAGGAGAAGCGGGGGAATCCTCACACGCCCAGTGTAGTCGCGCCGGGAGAGCCGCGCAAGGGCGTATGTGTTAAAATGCTCCGTAGCGGTCCGGCGGGGCGTAGCTCAATTGGCAGAGCGCGTGGTTTGGGACCACGAGGTTCCCGGTTCGAGACCGGGCGCCCCGAGACCGCGCCGGTCTTGACGCGGCGCGCCATTCCGTTATCCTTTACCCCGTGAAGCCCGCCATCGCCCTGCTGCTGCTCGTCCTCGCGCTGCCCGCCGCCGCGCGCAAAGATCCCATCGAGGAGAAATTCAAGAAGGTCGACGTTCTCATCGAGAAAGGGGAGTATTCCGCGGCCCGCGGCGTGCTCGACGAAGTCCTGGCCGAACTCAAGACCGAGGATCAGCGCCTGGTCCGCTATCACGAGCGCACGGGCGCGGCCTGGCTGCGCGAGGGAAAGGTCCGAGAGGCCCGCTCTTCCTTCACGGCGGCGCTCAAGGCCACCCAGCGGCTCAAGGTCACGGGGGACTCGGGAGCGAAGGCCTATACCGGAATGGGATTGTGCCTGCGCCGGGAGAACAACGATCGTTACGCGCTCAAGTTCTTCAGGAAAGCCCTGAACTTCGATCTCGACGAAGGCACGCGCATGTTCGCGGAGGACCAGATCCGCGAGATCGAAGGCGCCCCGCCGATCCCGGCGCGTTAGATGACATCAACACCGGGCCGCCCGGGCCCGGCCTAGGGCGAGGCGAACGCCGCGTCGGCGCGGGCGGCGAAGCCCGTCATGCGCGACGCCGCCGCGCGCGCCGCGCCGAGATCGACGGCGTCTTCTTTGAGGGCCGCGAGCAGTGGTTCGAGTTCGTCGTCCACGGCGCGAATCATGGGGAGCAGGGTTTCGACGCGCCGGCGCGAGGCCTTTTCCAGCGCCGTCTCGGGCCGCGCCTTGAACAGGCGGTTCCAGAGGCTCCTCTTGGGGGCGGGGACGGCGTCGCGCACGGGCTGGACCAGGATGGCGTGGGGCAGGTTGACCGCCTCCCAACGGGCTCCCGGGATCTCCGCCCATGCGGGATTCTTTACGGCGTAGGATTTGAGCTCGCCGGCCTCGAGCCGGCGCTTGAGCTGGAACAGGTTGACCTGCGCGCTGCGCAAGACGTCCATGAGCTGGAACGCGTATAGGCGGGCGTCCGAGATCGCGGCGCCGCGCGCGGCCTCGCTTCCGGCCCGCTGCGCCCGCGCGACCGCGTGGAGCAGGGTCTTCACGTGCGTGCTGAGCTCCTCGAGCGACATGTAGGAGTCGTAGGACATGGCGTCAGGAGCGATCGAGCGGCCTTCGTAGGCGACGAGCGACGCGTGGAAGGCGCTCAGGTCGCCGGCGCGCAGGCGCTTGGCGAAGGCGGCGTGGCGGGCTTCGTGGAGGATCGCCTCGAAGGCGTCCTCGCGTCCGAAGTCGGGAAGGAACAACGCCTGCTCGGCGGAGTTGTAGGCGGCGACTCCGCCCAGGGTCCGGTGCGGAGCGTATTCGATGACGGAGTCGTAGTTCTGGAGCATGTCCCAGGCCAGGCGGTTGAGCCGATGGCCGCGACGGGACGGCTTGACGCGCATCGCGGGCTGGGGGATCCCGTCCCGGCCCTCGCGCGAGACGAGCTCGACGTCGATGCCGGCGCTGCGCGCCAGGCCGATCGCGGAATCGACCAGCGTCGCGACGCCCTCCGGCCGGCTCTTCGCCCCGGCGGCTGCGAGGGCGGTCCGGTAGCGAAACGTCTCGGCCGCGCCGAAGTCGAACGGCGTTCCCGGCTTCAGATAATCCGCGCTGCGGCGCCCGGGAGAGGACTCGCCGAAGAGGCGTTTGGTCGCGTCGATGAGATCGGGCAGGGAGACGGCGTCGAACTTGGCGGGGGGCTCGTAGTCCGCCGCGGCCGCGCGCGCGTCGGCGCGCGCGCCTGCGTGAAGGGGCGCGGCGGACGTCAGGGCGCTCGGCGGCAGGGGAACCGGCAGAGCGGCGGCATAGGCGGCGGGGGGCGCGGCGAGCGCCGCCGGAGCGCCTCCGGGAGAGAGGACGAGAGCGGGCGCGGCGACGGGGAGGGGCGTCGCCGTCAAGACCGGGGCGGAAAGGTTCAGGCTGACGAGTTGAGGAGCCGCTCCGGGCGTCAGCGTCGAGGTGAGCCGGCCGCCGGGGCCGTTGGGAGTCGCGGGCGCGGCTTCCACGATTCCCGCGCGCGATTGACCGAGGGCGGGGCCGGCCCACGCGAGCAGAAAAACGGCGAGCGGGAGGGGGGGCCTCACGCCCCCAGTATAGCCCCGTCGTCGTCGAGCCGCCAGGGGCGCGCGACTTCGAGCATCGCCGGGTGGGACAGAGCCAGAAGCTGGGCTTCCGAGTAGAGGCCGATGCCGATGCCGCCGGGTTCCGTGAACAAGGTGACGTGCGCGGGCATGCGCGGGACCGCGCGGCCCATGGCCGACTCGAGGCGGACGCAGAACTCCTCCTGCCCCCTCAGTTCGACCCGTTCTATCAGCGCCCGCCGGCCCTCGAACCTGACGTCGCGGTAGACGCCGCTCGGAACCACGGAGAATCGGACGCCCTCGGCGGCGCCCGCGACGGCGGCGGGGTCCGCCTTGGTCCGGACCCCCACCACGGTGACGTGGAGCTCCCGCTTGCGCTCCCAGCGCGCGCCGGCGAAGTCGAGCCCGGCCGGCAGGCGCTCCGCCCCCGGCAGCGGGATCACCGCGGTGCCGCGCTTCGAGTCGACGACGAGGGTCAGGAAGCCGACGGCGGCCCGCCGCTCTCGCGCGCGGCGATGAATTGGCGCAGGAGGTCGGAGCCCGGAGGCAGGAAGGTGATCTCCGCTCCGGAGTCGACGATCTTCTGCGTCTCCAGGATCTCGAACAGGGCCTGCAGGATGTCGGGCTGGGCCGAGATCTGCTTGAGCGCCGCGCCGACGATCTTCGGACGCAGGGCGGCGGCCTCGGCGAAGGCGATGGCGGCTTGGCGCTGGGCCGTGGACGTGATGATGTTCACCTGGTTCTCGCCGTCCTGCTTGATGGCCGCGGTGACCTGGCGCAGGCGGTTCACGACCTTCTCCTCGATCTGCTTGATCATGCGCGGATCACGCAGGTGCACTTTGCGGATGTACACCGAGCCGAGCTTGTAGCCCCACTCGTGGCTCTTGGGCGAGACCTCCTCGCGCACCGCCTGGCTCATGGAGTGGCGCGAGCCGAGCATCGCCGCGAGCTTCATGTTCGAGAGGGTGCGCACGGTGGCGTTGCTGACGTTGGCGGCCAGCGAGCCGCGCGGGTCGGCGTTCTTGAACAGGAAGGCGACGGGATCGGAGACGTACATCTCGTACCAGATGCCGATGCCGATGGGAGCGCCTTCCTCGGAGTTGACGGGTTCCGAACGGCGGTAGACCTGGTCCATGCGCATGTCGAGCGTGTAGCAGGAGCCGATCCAGTTGACGATGAGGGCGGCCGGGCCGATCTTGAACCACAGGAAGTGGAGCCCGGGCTCGGTGATCGTCTCGAGCACGTTGCCGAAGAGAACGAAGACCTTGGAGGTGCCCTCGTGCACGATCGTATAGAAGCCGAGCAGCCTCAGGATCCCGAAGACGACGGGCACGGCGATCCAGAGGCCGAAGAACGTCGCGCCGAAGGCGAGGACGAACGGGCTGCTCAGCATGTCAGCGTCCCTCCCAGTGCCGGCGGTCTTCCAGCACGAACTGCCGCGCGCGGGCGAAGACGCCCAGCCGCACGTTGCGCAGGTAGGCGATCAGCGAGCCGGGTCCGCCGACCTTCTTGAGGTCGTCGAGCTGCTTGGCCAGGGCGGTCAGGGGCTCGACCTCGGCCTGGGCCTTGAGCGTCTCGATCTCGACGGCGCGCTT
>CAZURZ010000033.1:0-23517 GCA_964623465.1 uncultured Elusimicrobia bacterium | reverse complement strand
GGGTCACCCGGGTTCGCCGGCTTGGGCGCGTTGCTCTTGTTCCTGTGCTGGCAGCATGTCCAGGCGACCCGGATCGGCTATCAGGTCGAATCCCGCCGCCGCGAGGCCCGCGCGCTCCGCAGCCGAGTCGCGGATCTGCGGTTGCGCGTGGACGAGTCGATGGCGCCCGCGGCCCTGGCCGCGCGCGCGGGGGAGAAGCTCGGGATGATCCCGGCGGCCCCTTCGTCGCTCAGGGTTCTCACCGGCGCCGCCCCGTCCAGCTCCGGCCTCCTGCCGCGGCTGTGGGCGCGGCTGCCGATCGTCGGCGCCACGCGCAGCTGAAGCTCCCGACATGGATCTCGGACTCCGCCTGACGATCGCCGCCTCCCTGTCGATGGCGCCGATCGTTCCGCTCGGAGCCCGGCTCGCCTACCTGCAGGTATTGCGCCGCGACGCGCTGTCCACGCGCGCCTCGGGAGAGTTCGCGCGCGTCGCTCAGGAAGCCGCGCCTCGCGCCGATCTGCTCGACCGCAAAGGCCGGGTGCTCGCGCGCTCGATCCCGTCCTGGTCATGCTTCGTCGACAAGGCCATGGTCAAGGACCCCGCGGCCTTCGGCCGGCGCCTGGCCCCGCTGCTCGAGCAGCCCGCCGGCGAGATCACCCGCAAGACCCGCGCGGCCGGCCGCTTCGCCTGGCTCAAGACCAAGATGACCCAGGAGGAGTTCCAGCGCCTGGCCGAGGCCCGCATCGAGGGCGTCGGAATCGTTCCGACTCAGGAGCGCGTCTACCCCAACGGGGATCTCGCGCGCGGCGGCATCGGCCTCGTCGGCGCCGAGGGCAAGGGCCTCGCCGGACTCGAACTCTCTCAGGACAAGCGCCTCGCCGGGCGCGCGCGGCGTCTGGAGGTCATTCGCGACGGCCACGGCCGCACGATCTACAAGAACGTCGCCGACGCCGGCGACGAGCCCGAACCGCTCAAGCTGACCATCGACCGCACCGCCCAGTACCTGGCGGAGGAGGCGCTGCGCGAGGGAGGAGAAAAGGGGCAGTTCCGCGAGGGCGCCGTCGCCATCCAGGACCCGCGCACGGGAGAGATCCTGGCGATGGCCGCCTGGCCGCCGACGCCGCTGCGCAACCCCTTCGTGCAGGACGCCTTCGAGCCGGGCTCGACGTTCAAGGTCGTGGCCGCCCTGGCCGCCGTGGACTCCGACCTGGTGCGGCCCGAGGAGACGTTCTCAGGCGAGGGAGGCAAGTGGCAGCTCGCGCCCGGCGTGACGATCACCGACCACGAGCCCGAGGGAGCCATGACGCTCACTCAGATCCTCGAGCGCTCGTCCAACATCGGCATCGCCAAGGTCGTCGAGCGCGTCGGTCCGGCGCGTTTCTACCGCCTGGCGCGCGCCTTCGGCTTCGGGGCCAAGACCGGCGCGCCCCTGCCCGGCGAGAGCTCCGGCGAACTCAAGCCGCTCTCCGACCTCACCAAGGTCGGACTGGCGGCCTCCTCGTACGGCTACGGCCTGGCGGTGAGCCCCCTGCAGATGCTGGGCGCCTATTCGGCGATCGCGAACGGCGGAACGCTCTACGAGCCGAAACTGATCGACGACGGCGCGCCTCCGGTGAAGGTCCGCCGCGTCGCCTCGGAGCGGGCCGTGCGCGAGATCGCGCGGATGCTCGAGGGCGTGGTCGACCGGGGGACCGCCGCCAGCGCCCGGGTCCCGGGCTACCGCGCCGCCGGCAAGACAGGCACCGCTCGCAAGATCGATCCGTTGACGCGCAAGTACTCCACGTCCTCCTACACGGCCTCCTTCGCCGGCTTCCTGCCCGCGTCGAACCCGCGCTGGACGATTCTCGTCATCCTCCACGAGCCGAAGGGCGCCTACTACGGCGGCCTCGTCGCGGCGCCGATCTTCTCTCGCGTGGGCGCGCGCCTGCTGGCGCTCGAGGGCGTCGCGCCGGACCGGCCGACCGACCCCGCGCTCGGCACGGCGAAGCGCTGAGCTCATGACCCTCGCCGAGCTGCTGCGCGCGGCCTCTCCGCGGCGCGTCGCCGGCCCCGTCGACGTGCCGATCTCGGGCTTGCGCCACGACAGCCGGGAAGTCGTCGTCGGGGACCTGTTCTTCGCCCTGCCGGGCGCCAAGACCGACGGCAACCGCCACGTGCGCGAAGCGCTCGACCACGGGGCCGTGGCCGTCCTCAGCGAGCTCGAGCCGCCGCCTCCGCCCGCGACGGTGAAGGGAACCTGGATCCAGGTCGCCGACGTCGCCGAGGCCATGGCGGGCATCTCGGACGCGTTCTTCGGCCGCCCGTCGTCGGCGATGACCGTGGTGGGCGTCACCGGCACCAACGGCAAGACGACCACCACCTACATGCTCGAGGCGATCGCCAAGGCCGCCGGCGGCCGCCCCGCGGTGGCGGGCACGATCGAGAACCGCCTGAACGGCGAGCGCCTCGAGAAGGCGGTGAACACGACGCCGATCTCCCTGTCGCTGACGCGCCTGCTGGCGCGTTTTCGCGACGGCGGGGCGACGCACGCGTTGATGGAAGTTTCTTCCCATGCGTTGGCCCTCAAAAGAGTGGAAGCCGTCGAGTTCAACGCCGCGGTGTTCCTGAATCTGACCCGCGACCATTTGGATTTCCACAAGACGACCGAGGCCTATTTCGAGGCGAAAGCGCGGCTCTTCGATCTCCTGGCCAAAGCCGAGAACAAAAAATCGCCGAAAGTCGCGGCGCTGAACTTCGACGATCCGCGGGCTCACTACCTCGTCAAGAAGGCCGTGGGCTGCGAGATCATCCGTTTCGGCCAAACCGAAGCGGCGACGGATCTGCGGGCGACGATCAGGAAGGCGGATTTGAACGGAACGAATTTCGAGATGGTCTTCCGGGGCAAGAGATACGACGGACACGTGAGGCTGCCTGGGAAGCACAACATCGAAAACGCCATGGCGGCTGCCGCCGCCATGCTCGGGTTGGGAACGTCCACGAGTCTCGTTTTGAACGGCATTTCGGCCCTTCGGGCCGTGCCCGGGCGCTTGGAGAGCGTAAGCGAGGGCCAGGACTTTCACGTCTTCGTGGACTATGCCCATACCGACAGCGCTCTGGAGACAGTCCTCAAACTGATCCAGTCTTTGCCCCACGAACGGATTATCACCGTCATCGGCTGCGGCGGCGACCGAGACAAGACGAAGCGCGGGCCCATGGGGGTCGCGGCATGCCGGGGGGGCGATTATGCCGTGTTCACCAGCGACAATCCCCGCTCCGAGGAGCCCGCGGCCATCCTCAAGGATATCGAGAACGGGGTTCGCGCGGCCGGGCTCGAAAATTATACGATCGTACCCGACCGGGCCGAGGCCATCGCCTCGGCCGTCCGCATGGCCCGGACCGGGGACGTCGTGCTGATCGCCGGTAAGGGCCACGAGGATTATCAGATATTGAAGGACGCGACCGTCCCGTTCGACGACCGGGAGGCCGCCCGCACCGCTCTGAAATCGCTCAAATGAAACTCGATCTGACCTGGGGTGAGCTGGCCCGCGCGGCGGGCGGCAGGCTCACGCGCGGCGACGCCGCGACGCCCGTCGACGAGATCGCCACCGACACCCGCAAACTTTCCTCCGGCCAGGCCTTCTGGGCGTTGAAGGGCGAACGCGTGGACGCCCACGACCTCCTGACCCCCGAGTTGGCGTCCCGCTGCGCCGGCTGGGTCGTCGCCGCCGGCCGCGCGCCCTCTCAAGGAGCCCCGGCGCACGTCGTGGAAGTTCCCGACACGCTCAAGGCCCTCCAGGCCCTGGCCTGCCATCACCGCAAGCGCTTCGACATACCGGTCGCGGGCATCGTCGGCTCCAACGGCAAGACCACGACCAAGGAGATGCTCAAGGCGATCTGCGGCCGGGTCGGTCCCGTCTGCGCGACCCCCGGCAACTGGAACAACGAGATCGGCGTGCCCCTCTCGGTGCTCGAGCTGCTGCCCGAACACCGCTACGGCGTCTTCGAGCTGGCCGCCTGCCGCAAGGGGGAGATCGACGAGCTCGCTCGCGTGGCCCAGCCCACCGTCGGCCTGCTCACCAACGTCGGCCCCGACCATCTGGAGAGTTTCGGCACCGTCGAGACCACCTTCCAGACCAACTCCGAGATCCTCCCGGTGCTTCCCGAGGACGGGTTCGCCGTCATCAACGCCGACGATCCCTGGCTGGCGGCGCTGGAGACGCGCCTCGGCTCGCGCGCCGTCACCTACGGCTCCGGCGCGGGCTGCCGCGTGCGCCTGGAGGGCGCCGACGGGCTCATCGTCGACCGCCACCGCCTTCAGGTCAAGCTCAAGGCCTTCGGCGGCTACAACCGCTACAACGCCGCCGCCGCCGCCGCCGCCGCGTGGGCGATGGGCCTCAAGCCCGACTCGATCCGCGCGGGCCTGGAGTCCTGGAAGCCCGGCATGATGCGCCAGGAAATCCTGCCTCACGCCGGCGGCGCCGCGCTCGTCCTCGACGCCTACAACGCCAATCCCGCTTCGATGAAGGCCTCCATCGAAGCCTTCGTCGAGGAATACAAGGGCAAAGCCAAGATCCTGGTGCTCGGCGACATGAAGGAGCTCGGCTCCGGCTCGCCGGAATTCCACCGCGAGCTCGGCGCCTGGCTGGCCACGCTCGATCTGAAGGCCGTCTATCTCGCCGGCCCGGAGATGAAGCCCGCCGCCGACGCGCTCTCCGCCGCCAAGCCCCGCTTTCCCGTCGAGCACGGCCTCGACGCGAAGACCTGGACCGAAAAGATCAAGTCAGCGCTCTCATCCAAAGACGCCGTGCTGTTCAAGGCCTCCCGGGCGATGAAGCTCGAGGAACTGGCCAAGGCCCTCTGATGCTCTACTACCTCCACCAACTGCGCGACGCGTTCAGCCCGCTGAACGTCTTTCAGTACATCACCTTCCGCGCCGCCGGCGCGGCGGTGACCTCGCTGGCCGTCAGCCTCCTGCTCGGGCCCGCCCTGATCCGCAATCTCCGCGAGCGCAAGGTCGGGCAGGTCCAACGCCAGGACGGCCCGCAGTCGCACCTCTCCAAGCACGGCACGCCGACGATGGGCGGCGCGCTCATCTTCCTGGCGCTGACCTCCTCCACGCTGCTGTGGATGCGCCCCGACAACCGCTTCACCTGGCTGCTGCTCTCGGTCACGATGTGCCTGACCGCGATCGGTTTCTGGGACGACTATCTCAAACTCATCAAGAAGGACCCCAAGGGCGCGCCCTCCAAGGCGAAGTTCCTGATCCAAATCATCGTCGGGCTCGGCGTCACCTGCTATCTCGCCGTGCGCCCGCCCAACGGGGCCTACCCGACGATGCTGAACATACCGTACGGGAAAGAGCTGTTCGTGGATATCGGCGTCCTCTACTTCGCCCTGTCCGTCCTCATGGTCGTCGGCTCCTCCAACGCCGTCAACCTCACCGACGGGCTCGACGGACTGGCCGCCGGCACCGTCATGTTCTGCGCGCTCGCCTACGCGGTGCTGGCCTACGCGGCCGGCAACGTCAAGTTCGCCTACTACCTGCGCATCGTCCACGTCGAGGGCGCCGGCGAGATCGCCGTGTACCTCGCCGGCCTGATCGGCGCCTGCCTGGGCTTTTTGTGGTTCAACGCCTACCCGGCGCAGATCTTCATGGGGGACACCGGCTCGCTCTTCCTCGGCGGCGTGATCGCCGTCGTGGCCCTGTGCGTGAAGCAGGAACTGCTCCTGCCCGTCGTCGGCGGCATCTTCGTCTTCGAGACCTTGTCGGTCATCCTGCAGATGGCCTCCTTCAAGCTGCGGGGGGGCAAGCGCATCTTCCGCATGGCTCCGATCCACCACCACTTCGAGCTCGGCGGCATCGCCGAGCCCAAGGTCACGGTGCGCTTCTGGATCGTCAGCATCGTGCTGATGCTGACCGCGCTCGCGTCGCTCAAGCTGCGATGAAGGGCTTCGATCCCAAGGCCTTCAAGAAGGGCAAGCTGGCCGGCGTCATGGGGCTGGGAAAGTCCGGTCAATCCGTGGCCAAGCTCCTGCGCAAGAAGGGCTTCAAAGTCCTGGGCTCGGACTCCCGCCCGAAGGCCGAACTCGCCGCCGCGCTCGGCGCGCTGGGAAAGAAGATCCAATGGGAGTGGTCGGGCCACAGCGAGAGGCTCCTGAAGTGCGCCTTCGTCGTCAAAAGTCCCGGCTTGAAGCCGGACCTTCCTATCTTCGAACGCCTGAAGGCGAAGGGCATCCCGGTCTTCTCCGAGCTCGAGGTCGCCCTGGCCTGTTCTCCGGCCAAGGCCGTCGTCGCCATCACGGGAACCAACGGCAAGTCCACGACCACCCAGTTGACCTGGCAGATCTTCAAGGCCGGCCTGCCCAAGGGCCGCAAGGCCATCCTCGGCGGCAACATCGGCATCCCGCTCTCGACGTCCGCGCCGGCGTCCAAGAAGACCGACGTGATCGTGGTCGAGGCGTCCTCTTATCAGCTCGAGGACAGCGCCCATTTCGAGCCGCGCGCCGCCGCGATCCTCAACCTCACCGCCGACCACATCGACCATCACGGCTCGATGGCCGCCTACATCGAAGCCAAGGCCAAGGTGTTCCGCGAGCAGGGGCCGGGCGACGCCTGCGTCTTCAACATCGATGATCCGGCCGTGTACAAGCTTTCGCGCGAGTGCCCCTCGGAGCGCCTCTATTTCGGCGCGCCCGGCCCGCAGACCCACGCCTGGGAGGAGAAGGGGAAGCTCCATTTCCGGCTGCCGAGCACGAAGAAGATCGTCGTTCTATCCCCGCCCAAGCTGCCTGGACGCCACAACATCGACAACGCGCTCGCCGCCGGCCTGCTCGCGCTCGCCCGCGGGATCAAGCCCGCCGCCATCCAGAAGGCGCTGAAAGCCTTCAAGGGCGTCGAGCACCGCATCGAGCCCTGCGGCGCGGTGCGCGGCATCGCCTGCGTCAACGACAGCAAGGCGACCAATGTCGACTCCACGATGGTCGCGCTGAAGGCCTACGAGTCCGCCGGCAAACGCCTCCTGCTCGTGCTGGGCGGACTGCACAAGGGCTCGCCCTACACCCCGCTCAAGCCGCTCATCGAAAAGACCGTGAAGGGCATACTCACCATCGGCGCGGCGGCCCGCCGCATCGAGGAGGATCTCTCCGGCCTGGTGCCGATCCTGCCCTGCTCCGACCTCAAGACCGCCGTGGACACCGCGCTCAAGGTCGGCGAGAAGGGGGACACTTTGCTGCTCTCGCCCGCCTGCGCCTCCTTCGACCAGTTCAAGGACTTCGAGGACCGCGGCCGCCAGTTCAAGGCGCTCGTCGCGGCCGCCGCGAAGGCGAAGTGAAGAACCGCCCGTCCAAGCGGCGCCAGGCGCCGATCGACTACGCCCTGTTCGGAGCCGCCGTCGGGCTGCTCGTCATCGGCGTCGTCATGGTGTACTCCGCCTCCGCCATCGCCGCCGAGAAATCGCTCGGCAGCCCGCTGTACTTCTTCAAGCGCCAGCTGATCTTCGGGATCATCTCCCTCTTCGCGATGGGCGCCTTCTCCCGCTACGACTACAACCGCCTGCGCGAATGGGTGTTCCCCGCCTTCGTCGTCGTCTGTCTGATGCTCGTCGCCGCCCTGTTCTTCCCGCCGGTCGGCGGCGCGCGCCGCTGGATCCGCCTCGGGCCGATCGGCCTCCAGCCCGCCGAGTTCGCCAAGCTCCTCTCCGTCGTCTTCCTCGCCGCCTACCTCGACAAGAAGCACAGCAAGCTCGGCCAGCTCGTGCCCGGCGTGATCGTGCCGCTCGGCGTGGTCGGCGTGCTGCTCGTCCTCATCGGCCTCGAGCCCGACCTGGGCACCCCGGCCCTGATGTTCTCCATCGCGGTCCTGATGCTCTTCGTGGCGGGAGCCCGCGTCTCCTCCGTCCTGGGCGTGCTGGCCGCCGCCGTGCCGGTCATCGCTGTCGAGCTGTGGCGCAAGCCCTACCGCCGCGCCCGACTGCTCTCCTTCCTGCACCCCTTCGAGAACATCAAGGGCGCGGGCTACCAGCTCTCCCAGTCGATATTGGCGGTCGGCTCCGGCGGGTGGACTGGGAAGGGGCTGGGGGCCTCCAAGCTCAAGCTGGGCTACCTGCCCACGCCCCACACCGACTTCATCTTCCCGGTCGTCTGCGAGGAACTCGGCCTCGTCGGCGCGGCCGTCGTGCTCGCGCTGTTCACCACCATCCTGATCCGCGGCATCCGCATCGCGCGCGCCGCCCCGAATCTGTTCGGGACCTTGCTCGCGTCCGGGATCTCGTTCATGATCGTGATCCAGGCTTTCTTCAATATCGCCATGTCGATCGGGCTGGTGCCCACGAAAGGCATCGCCCTGCCGTTCCTCTCCTACGGAGGTTCTTCCATATTGACGTCGATGATCGGCGTCGGCATCCTGCTGAACGTCTCGCGGCAGACCCGCGCGGAGCCCCTCAAGTGAAGCGCGTCTTGATCGCGGCGGGGGGGACCGGCGGCCATTTCTACCCGGGACTCGTGATCGCCCTGGAACTCCGCAAGCACGGGTGGGAGCCGCTGCTCGTCGTCAAGAAGGACGATCCCGCCAAGCCCCGCCTCGAGGCCGAGGGCCTCGCCTGCCTCGAAGTCGACCTCGGCGGCATGCCGCGACGCCCCGGGCCCGGCCTGTTCGTCTTCGCCTGGAAGGTCCTCGCCTCGATGCGCCTGCTCTCGCGCGTGGTCCGGGATTTCCGGCCCTCCCTGGTGCTGGGCATGGGCGGCTACCTGACCTTCCCGTGCGTCTGGGGCGCGATGCGGCGCGGCGTGCCCGCGGCTCTTCACGAGGCCAACGCGATCCTCGGCCTGGCCAACAGGGCCTCGGCCGCCTTGGGCGCGCGCCTGTTCTGGGGCCTGCCGCCCTGGGACGGGGAAGGAACCGTCGTCGGCACCCCGATCCGTCCCGCCCTTCACGCGAACGCCGACCGAGCCAAGGCGCGAGCCGCCTTCGGCCTCGCCGCGGACAAGAAGACGATCCTCGTCTTCGGCGGCTCTCAGGGCGCCAAGGCGATCAACGCCGCCGTGGCGCCCGCCCTGAAGGGCGCCGGCCTCGACGCCCAGATCCTGCACCTCGCCGGCAAGGACAAGGCGGGGGAGCCGCGCTCCGCCTACAAGGCCGCCGGGATCCAGGCCGTCGTCCTCGACTACTGCGAGGACATGGCCTCGGCCTACGCCGCGGCCGACGTGGTCGTGTGCCGCGCGGGCGCCTCGACCTTGGCCGAGCTGGCGGCGCAGAGGAAGGCCGCGATTTTGGTGCCCTATCCGCACGCCGCCGCGAATCATCAGGATTTCAACGCCCGGGTGTTCGAGAAGAGGCATTTGGCCATGAGGATATCCGACTCGGAACTGGGCTCTCGCCTGGGGCCGGCCTTGGCCGATCTGCTAAAATCCACGACCGCGCCGGACTGGTCGACGTTGGGCTTGCCGGAACCCGAACGGACGACGGAATTATTCGCCGACGAACTCGAGAAACTCTCATGAAGCGCCCTAGAATTCTTGTGTGCAACGACGACGGCATCTACGGCCCCGGGCTGCCCGCCCTCATCGCCGCGATGCGCAAGATCGGCAACGTGACCGTCTCGGTCCCCGATCACGAGCGCTCCGCCGACTCGCACTCCCTCACCCTCCACAAGCCCATCCGCATCCACAACCGCGGCGAGGGCGTCTACACGCTCAACGGATCTCCGGCCGACTGCGCCCGCTTCGGCGTCCTCGAGATCCTGAAGGGCAAGGTGGACCTGGTCGTGTCCGGCATCAACCGCGGCTACAACCTCGGCGAGGACGTGATCTATTCCGGCACGGTCGCGGCCGCCATGGAGGCCACTCTCCTCAAGATCGACGCCATCGCCTTTTCCATGGACCCCGACGGCTCCAAGGACTGGAAGGGCGCCGGCGCCTTCGCCCAGCGTCTGGCTAAGCAGGTGCTCTCCAAGAAGCTGCCCAAGGGCGTCTGCCTGAACGTCAATTTCCCGGCCAACGGGGGGAAGCCGTACAAGCCCGGCCTCCCGGCGCGCCTCGGCCGCCGCATCTACGGCACCGATGTGACCCGCCGCTCCGACCCGCGCGGTCTGGAGTACTACTGGCTGGCGGGCCGCCAGGTCTCCGGCGTGGACGAGCCGGGCACGGACGTAGGCGTGGTGTCGAAGGGGGGCGTCTCGGTGACGCCGCTCAAGATCGACTCCACCGACACGGCCATGCTCCAGGACTTGTCCTCCTGGACGCTCTGATTCCTCCCTCGATGGTTTTGCGCCGGCAACGGCTCAAAACCCTCCTCTGAGAAATCGTCCTCGCGAAGGGGCCCCGCACCGGCGCGACTTCGCCTTGTACCCCCAGGGGCAAGAAAGCTAAGATCGGCCTATATGGGCGGCGCGCGTCTCCTCAAGAAAATACCCTTTCTTTCGGCCCTGAGCCCGAAGCACCTCAACGAGGTCTACCGTCTCGCGGACGAGCTCGAGATAGGGCCGCGCCAGTCCGTCTTCTCCAAGCGGCAGGACGCGGACGCCATGTACATCGTCCTCTCCGGACGCATCAAGATCTTCACCAACTCCTCGTCCAAGAAGCGAAAGACCTTCGCCTATCTGAAGGAAGGCGAGTTCTTCGGCGAGATGTCCCTGTTGGAAGGCGGAGTGCGCACCGCCTCCGCCCAAGCCGTGGAGCACTCGCGCCTGCTCGTCCTGCGCAAGAAGGACTTCCAGCGCCTGCTCGCCCAGGATCCGAAGCTGGCCCTGTACCTGCTCAAGACCGTCTGCGAGCGCCTGCGCCGCGCCAACGAGGAGATCGAGGGCCTGCTGTTCCGCAACATCCTCGGCCGCGTCGCCAAGGCCATCCTCGAGCTCGCCAAGAAGTCCGGCGAACCGGACGGCGCCGCGCTCGTGCTCAAGGAGCGCTACACTCAGCAGGAATTGGCCGACGTCGTCGGCACCACGCGCGAGCCGCTCACGCGCGCCCTTTCGTCCCTGAGACGCGCCGGCCTCGTCGAGCAGCGCGACGGCCGCTACGCGATCCCGGCCCCCGAGAAGCTCGCGGGGCTGTGCGTCGAAGCCTGACCCCACCGGAGACATGACGATGGCCCACCCCATGCGCACCCACGACGCCGGAAAATTGAACGCCTCGTTCGAGGGCAAGACCGCCCGCGTCGCGGGCTGGGTGCACTCGCGCCGCGACCACGGCGGAGTCTATTTCTTCGACCTGCGCGACCGCTCCGGCCTCGTCCAGATCGTCGTGCATCCTGAGAAGGCCGAGGCCTTCCTGGCCGCCGCCAAGCTCGGCGCCGAGTACGTCGTCAGCATCTCGGGCACCGTCCAGCGGCGCCCCAAGGGCACCGAGAACCCCAAGCTCCCGTCGGGCGAGATCGAGCTCAACGCCGACACGGTCACCGTGCTCAACGTCTGCAAGACGTTGCCGTTCGAGATCGACGAGCACATCAACGTCAACGAGGAAACCCGCCTCAAGTACCGCTTCCTGGATCTGCGCCGCGCCCGCATGCTGCGCAACTTGACCACGCGCCACACCATCGCGATGGCGGCGCGAAACGCGCTCGCCGCCGAGGGCTTCCTCGAGGTCGAGACGCCGATCCTGACCAAGGCCACCCCCGAGGGCGCGCGCGACTTCCTCGTGCCGTCGCGCCTCAACCCCGGCCAGTTCTACGCCCTGCCGCAGTCGCCTCAGATCTTCAAACAGATGCTGATGGCCTCCGGCGTGGAGAAGTACATGCAGCTCGGCCGCTGCTTCCGCGACGAGGACCTGCGCTCCGACCGGCAGTACGAGCACACCCAGATCGACGTCGAGATGAGCTTCGTCGAGGAGCGCGACGTCCATGCCGCCGCCGAGAAGATGATGGCCGCGATCTTCAAGGCGACGCTGGGCGTCGAGCTCAAGACGCCGTTCCCGCGACTCGACTACTTCGACGCGATGCGCCGCTTCGGCTCCGACAAGCCCGACCAGCGCTATGGTTTCGAGATCGTGGACCTCACGAACGAGCTCAAGGACTGCGAGTTCAAGGTGTTCGGCGCCACCATCAAGGACGGCGGCGTCGTGCGGGCGATCTCCGCGAAGGCCGACTACACTCGCAACGAGATCGACAAGCTCACCGACCTCGCCAAGCTCCACGGCGCGAAGGGCCTGGCCTGGATCAAGTGGACCGAAGCCGGCCACGACAGCCTGATTTCCAAGTTCCTCAAGCCCGCCGAGATCGAGGCCATCCGCGCCAAGGTCGGCGGCAAGCCGGGGGAGATCACCTTCTTCGGCGCCGACAAGGACCTCGCGGCCTCCTCGGTGTTGGGCGCGATCCGCAAGGAGATCATCAACAAGCTCAAGCCCGCGCCGTCGACGCCCTGGCACTTCTGCTGGATCACGAACTTCCCGCTGCTCGAGTGGGAGGCGGAGGAGAAGCGTTGGACGTTCGCACACAATCCCTTCACCCGTCCGCTCGACAGCGACGCGCCGCTCCTCGACACCGATCCCGGCAAGGTCGCCAGCCACCAGTACGACCTGGTCCTCAACGGCGTGGAACTCGCTTCCGGCTCGATCCGCAACCACAGCGGCGCGATGCAGAGGAAGATCCTGGGCCTCATGGGCTTCGACGACAAGGAACAGCAGCGCCAGTTCGGCCTGCTCCTGTCGGCGCTCGACCACGGCGCCCCGCCGCACGGCGGCTTCGGCATGGGCCTCGACCGCCTCACCGCGATCATCTGCGGCGAGGAGTCGATCCGAGACGTCATCGCCTTCCCGAAGACCCAGAAGGGCGGAGACCCTCTGTCCGAGGCGCCCTCCGAAGTCAAGCCGAAGCAGCTCAAGGAGCTGCACATCAAGATCGACGTGCCGCCGGTCCCGGCGCAGGCCCCCGCGAAGGCGGCCTAATACACGCGGGGAGCGTCGCGGTCCCGCTCCTCGCCCCGTTTCTTCAGCAAGTCGAGGAGCCGGCCCTCCTCAAGCGGCTTCTCCGACAGGCGCGGCGCGGGCTCAGGAGGCGGCGGCAGGGCCGGGGACGGGCAGGAGTAGCCTCCGCCGGGCCCCATGACCAATGCGGAGGGATCGCGCACGTTGAGGGGCGTGATGATGTCCTCAGCTCCCGGGGGGTTCCCCGCGTTGGCCGGCTGCGGAGTCTCCACGGTGGCCGGCATCGGATGAGGCCCCGCGAAGCTGGAGTGCACCAGTTCGGTGCCCGGGTCGCCGCGCCCCGCGACCGCGGGTCCGGAAGCCTCTCCTTCGAGGCGCCCGACCACGCGGCCGGCTTGGAACAGGACGGCCGCGACGAGAAGGGCCGATGACGTCCTCGCGACGGAGACGGACAGGGGGATATTCATGCCCGCAGTATGCCCCCTCGACGGGGATCCCGCCGTTAAAAGACGGCTAAACGACGGGAAAAAAGCGGTATCAGGGGCCGCGCCGCGCTGGACGAACACCCCCGCATTTGGCATAATCTCCTTGACGGGCGTGTAGCTCAGCTGGGAGAGCGCATCCTTCGCAAGGATGAGGTCGCAGGTTCAATCCCTGTCACGTCCACCAATTTCAAACGCCCCCCGGGCACCGGGGGGCGGATTTTTTTTCGGGGGTGACGACGATGGAGTCCTGGCGCGCGCTCGGCCGCCTTCCCCGCCGCCTGTGGCTGCTCGCCGCGGCCGCGCTGATCAACCGCGCGGGCACGATGGCCCTCCCGTTCCTCACGCTCTACCTGGTGCGCGGGCTCGGCTGGTCCCCTTCGCGCGCGGGCGCGATGCTCGCCCTGTACGGCTTGGTCGCGATCATCGTCGCGCCGCTGGCGGGGCGCCTGTGCGACCGCTGGGGCACGAACCGGATGATGACCTGGACTTTGCTGGCCTCGGGAGCGGCGATGCTCTCCTTCCCGTTCGCGCGCTCCAACGGCGCGGTCGTCGCCATGATCGTCCTGTGGGCCGTGCCCACCGAAGCCTTCCGGCCCGCGGGCATGGCCGCCGTGGCCGAAAGCACGCCGCCGGAGATGCGCAAGCAGGCCAACGCCCTGCACCGCCTCGCGGTCAACCTCGGCATGAGCGTGGGGCCCGCGCTGGGCGGCTTTCTCGCCGCCGCTTCGTATCGCTGGCTCTGGTGGGGGAACGCCGCGACGTCCTTGGCCGCGGCGGCCTTCCTCGCGCGCGCCCTGCCGCCGCCGCCCGCCTCGAGCGAACCGGGCGAAGCGCAGCCCCTGCTGTCGCTCGGAGCGCTCAGGGACCCGGCCCTGCTCGCCGTGCTGGCCGCGTCCGTGCCGGTCAGCCTGGTTTTCTTCCAGCACGAGGGGCCCATGCCTCTCTACCTCGTGCGCGATCTCGGCCTGCCGGAGACCTTCTATGGCCTCCTCTTCACCGTCAATACGGCCCTGATCGTCGCCCTCGAGATTCCGCTCAACCACGCGACCTCGCGCTGGTCGCACGCGCGCACCTTGACGGTCGGCTCGATTCTGTTCGCCGCGGGTTTCGGCGCCTACGGACTCGGCAGCCGCCCATCCCACATCGTCCTCGCGACCGCGGTGTGGACGTTCGGCGAGATGGTCCTGATGCCGGGGCTCACCGCCGCCGTGGCCGATCTCGCGCCCACGCGCCGGCAGGGCGAGTACATGGGCCTTTACCTCACGAGCTTCAGCGTCGCGTTCATGCTCGGGCCGTGGGCGGGGCTGTGGCTGCTCGAGCACCAGGGCGCCCGCGTCCTCTGGGGCGTCTGCTTCGCGACGGGGCTGCTCTCGGCCGCGCTGTTCTCGCGGCCGGGCTTCAGCGCGGAGCGGCGCCCTCGCGCTTGAGCTTCTCCTTGATCTTCTTGAGCTCCTTCTTGTAGAGCATCCTGGCCTTGGAGTGCTCTTCGTTCGTCTCCGAGAAGAGGTGCCCGCCGGTGGTGTCGGCCACGAAATACAGAGCCCCGGTCTTGGCGGGAGCGAGAACGGCCTTGAACGACTCGAGTCCGGGCGAACAGATCGGACCGGGGGGAAGGCCGCGGCGGGCGTACGTGTTGTAAGGCGATGGCAGCTGCAGGTCGGCGCGCGTCAGCCCCTTCTTCCAGACCCCGTCCTCGCGCCCGAGCGCGTACTGGACCGTGGGATCCGCCTGCAGGGGCATCTTCTTCTCGAGGCGGTTGAGATAGACCGCGGCGATGATCGGGCGTTCCTGCTTCAAGACGGCCTCGCGCTCCACGATGGAGGCCACGGTCAGCGCCTCCTCGAGGGTGAGCCTCGGGCGCGGCGAAGCCGCCGCGTACGCCGCGCCGATCTGCCGCTCGAACTCGGCGGTCATCGCGGCGATCGCCTTCTCCGCCGGGTAATTCTGCGGAAAGTGATAGGTGGAGGGGAAGAGCCGGCCCTCCAGGCGTTTGGCGTCGACCAGGCGGTGGAACGCGGCGGCATCCGCGATCGCGCCGGCCTTGGCCAGACGCTGAGCGATCTGCGCGGCCATATAGCCCTCGGGGATGGTGACTTTCACGTCTTCGGTGAGCCCCAGCGTCAGCTTGCGGGCGACGACGGTCGGCCATTCCCGCCGGCGCAGGACGTAGGTGCCGGGCTTGAGCTGCCGGTCGAACCCCGTGAGCTTGATGAAGACCCGGAAGGCGAACACGGAGTGCACGACGCCCTCCCGCCCGAGCAGCTCCGACGTGCGCCTCGCCCCGAGGCCTTCCGGGATCTCGACGCGCAACGGCTCGCCCGGGCGGGCCGCGTACAAGGCTCCCAGCGCGGCGAGGAGGAGCGCGGCTGCGGCGAGCGCGAGCCCCTTCCTCACGCCGGCTTCTTCTCCGCCCGGCGCAGCGCGGCCCGGACGCGCGCGAGCAACTCCGGAGCCTTGAACGGCTTGACCACGAAGTCGTCGACCCCGAAATGCAGGGCCTCGAGCTCCTCATCGGCGGTCTGCTTGACCGTCAGCATGAGCACCGGCAGATCCTTGAGCGCCGGCTCGGCCCGCATGGCGCGGCAGAAGTGCTCGCCGTCCATCCGCGGCATCATCCAGTCGACCAGAACGACCTCGGACGGCGACTGCTTGAGCAGGCGCAGGCCCTCCTCGCCGTCCCGGGCCAGGCGCACCTCCATTCCCGCTTCGCGCAGAACCTCTTGGATGATGATCCGGTAATCCTCTTCGTCGTCGATCACGAGAACCTTCGTCGCCATGGCCCGTCCTCCCGCGGCGCTCACGCCGCGACCTTCAGTGAAAAGCTGATGCGCGTGCCCTGTCCGGGCACGGACTTGACCTCGATCTTGCCGCCGTGCTGATCCACGATGGACTTCACGATATACAGACCGAGACCCGTCCCTCTATGACCAGTCACGCCCTCCGAAACGTTCCGCCCCTGCGAGAACGGCTGGAATATCCTCTCGCGGTCGGCCGCGTCCATGCCCCTGCCGGTGTCGCCGACCGTGACCTCGATCCAACGCGCCGTTCCGTCGCGGAACTGCTCGCCGGAGATCCACACCTGCCCGCCCTGGGCCGTGAACTTGAGGCCGTTGGCGACCAGGTTGACCAAAACCTGGCGCACGCGGTCGGCGTCTCCGAGGACGACGGGCAAGGCCGGGACGCGGTTGGCGATGGACACTCCCTGCTGCAGGGCCTTGGCCTCGAAGAACTGGCACACCTCCGCCGCCACGGCCGGCAGCTCCATCGGGCGGAGCACGCATTCCATCTTGCCCTTCTCGATCTTGGCGACGTCGAGCAGGTCGTTGATGAAGCCCGACAGGCGGCGCACGTTGACCTGGATGCGTTCCAGAAATTCCCGGGACTGCGCGAAGCCCTCCGGCGTTCCGGCCGCGACGCGGTCGCGGATCAATTGCAGGAAGCTCTCGATCGCCCCGAGGGGGGAGCGGAGCTCATGGGTGACCGAAGACACGAAGTTGCGCTTGACCGAATCGAACTCCTCGAGGCGCGCGGACATCGAATTGAACGCGCTCACGAGGCCTCCGAGCTCGTCGTCGGACTCCCAGGCGAGTCGGCCTCCGAGCTTGCCGCCGCCGATCTCGCCCGCGAGGCGGCTGAGCTCGACGATGGGCCTGGTCAAGCCGCGCGCGATCAGGAATGAAACCGCGAGGCCGATCAGGCTGGTGACGGCCCAGACGAAAAGGATGATCCTGGCCAGGCGGCGGTTCGCGTCCCAGAACGGAGATTCGAGCACGGCATGATCGAGGGTGAGGGCCACGTCGACCGAACGCTGAGGATCCGCCGGATCCACGACGCTGAAGCGGGTGTCCCGCGCTTTGCCGACGGCGCGAGCCTGTCCGAGGTCGGCGGCGCGCTCGCGCCCGCGATTGCGCCAGACGATGCGCGCGTTCGCGATCGCCGGATACTGGACCTGAAGGAACTTCATGTAGCTCAACAGGGCCACGTCGTCCCGCTGGATGAGGGAGTCGGAGGCCGCCCGCTGCACGGCCATCTCGATCGTGGCCGCCAAGGCCCGGGTATCGCGCTCCTGGAACTGCTTGCGCACGACCAGGACTCCCCAGCCGAGGAGCGCCAACGAGAGCACTTGAAGCAGGAAGATGCTCAAGACCAGGCGGGTCCGGATCGTCACGGCTTTCCGCCGCCTTGGATGATCTCGGACTGCACGCGATCGAGCGCGCGGCGGGCCGAGGAGTTGTTCGGCTCCGACTCGAGGATTTTGCGGAAAGCCGCCGCCGCCTCAGACAAGCGGCCCTGCGCGTAGAAGTCGACTCCCTGCTCGTAGAGGCGCTCGATCTCGACCGGGCTCAACCCGGTCGTGCGGACTTCGACGGGCTTGGCCGGCGCGGCGGCGTCGCGCTTGCCGCGCTCGATGAGCGACTGCAGCGCGTCCAAATAGCCCTTGATCTGCTTACGGGCGTCCGAATCGGTCTCGAGCTTGTAGGCGGAGCGAAGCGCCTTGAGGGACTCGGGGTAGCGCTTCTGCGCGTAGTGCGCGGCGCCAAGCCGCTTGTAGGCGAGCGCGTTGGAAGGATCCAGCTGCAGGACCTGGTCCGCCAGCTTGACGACGCGCTCGAAGTCGCGCTCGCGCAAGGCGACCTCCATCAGCGCCATGGTCCCGCCGACGACCTTCTCCGCCCCCATGGTGGGCGCCTTGCCGCTCTCGTCCGCGGGCGCCGCCTCGCGGCTGATGCCGCTCGCGGTCTCCACGGCCTTGGCCAGCCGCTCGACGCGCTCGTCCGTGGGGTTGAGGCTGCCGGCGTAGGCGAGCTTGCGCAGGGAGCTCTTCGCGTCTCCCGCGATGAAGTCCAGCGCGCCCTCGTAGACCGCCGCCTGCGCGGCGTCGGTCTGGTAGTCGGGCACGCTCGGATAGACCTCCGCCACCGCGGACATGCGCTCCAGGCTCTGCTTCAGACGCGGATCATTGGGCTTGAGCGAGAGCGCCTGATCGAGCTTCTGGGCGGCGTCGGCGAAGCGTCCGGCGGTCGCGTCGACCTTGACCTGGCGCAGGAATTCGTCGATCGCGGTGCGCTTGTAGAGGGCCAAGTCCTCCATCTGATAGCGGAAATCCGGGGTGCCGACCTGCGAGAGGTCCCGCAGGTTCTCCAGAATGGCCTCGCCGAAGGCCGCCTCGGCCTGCTTGGGACGGCCGAAGCGGATGTTCAAGCCGATGCGGTGGCTGCCCGACGTCGAGGTGAGGCCGGACATAGGCAGGGCGAAGCCGTAATCGAACTGCATGCGGCTGATCTTATACGAAAGTCCGATCCCCAGCTGACGGAAGTCCCGGCTGCCCAACGACAGCGCGCCGCGCACGCCGAAGGAGCCGTGCAGCAGCGTGGGGAGCCACTTTTCCGCGGCGACCGCCAGGATCTTGTCCGTCGAGCCGTCCGGGGCGCTTTGGAAGCGGACGTCGCCGCTCAGCGTCGAGAAGGGGGTCTTATAGGCGCCGCCGAGCTTGATATTGCGTCCCAGCTTGTCGGTTTCGGAGAAGCCCACGTTCGGCTCCATCACGTGCTGGATCATCAGGCCCGCCGTCCAGCGCGGCCGGATCCTCCAGAGGAAGCCGAGGTCCGCGTCGAAATTGCCCTTCGACGTCGTCTGCAGGACGGGATCGATGCTGCCGGTGGTCTGGCCGGTGTTCGAGAGCCCGTTGCTCGCGACCGCGGTGCCGCCCAGGCGCCGGTTGAGATATTTCACGGTGCCGCCGACGTAATAGCGATCCGGGTTCTGGCGCGCGAAGAGGCCGCGGCCGTAGGATCCCAGGAACTGGCTCTCGGTATACAGGCCGCCGACGCCGAAGTAGTTGAACGCCGCTCCGGCCGTTCCGCGCCGTCCGCCGTCGACCGGATGCGCGTAGCCCAGGAAGGAGTTCTGGATGTTCGAGCCGTCGGAGAGCCCCGTGAGCAGCCGCGAGTAGGTCGAGCCGAACTCCGGCCGGTCGAGAGTGGCGAGGCCGGCGGGGTTGTAGTACACGGAATAGACGTCGTCGGCGACCGCCGTGTAGGCGTGCCCGAGCCCGGTGACGCGCGCCCCGACGCCGACGTCTTCGTACGCCGCCCGCGCCGGGGCGGCGCAAAGCGCCCCCGTGAGCACGGACGACGCGAGACGCCTGAGCGTGGTCTTCATGTTTTAGCGGAACACGAACACTGTCCCCGAGAACACCTGCTGCTCGGCCGTGAAGCGATAGACGTACAAGCCGCTGCGTACCCGCACGCCGCCGGCGGTGCCGTCCCACGTCGAGAACTGAGCCCGGATGATCGAGCCGGGGCAGCCGGCTCCGGCCGTCGCGGTGCGGTCCGCCTTCGGAGTGGTCGAAGCGACCTCGGTGCCGAGCACCGTGTAGATCTTGCCGGTGAGCTCGCTGTCCTGGGGGTTCTCGAAACAGAACACGGCCCGGTCGTTGATCGTGTCGCCGTTGGGAGTGATGACGCGCGCGATGGGCCCGTAGAACTTCACGAGATCGGACTGTGCGTGCGAACTCACGAAGCCGAACACGGCGATCGCCGCCGCGCAAAGGGCCGGCGCGGCGTTCCTGACGCCCGTCCGACTCGGAATCCATTTCATCATCTCGCCACCACCACGGAACCGGTGTAGGACTTGCCGCCGCCTTCGACCCGGTAGATATAGAGGCCGCTCCCGACGTAGCGGCCGCCTGCGCGCCCGTTCCACACCAGCGTGTTGGGAACCTGGCCGCCGGTCATGTCGGCGACATGGGAGCCCATCACGTCGTAGATCCTGCCGGTGACGGTCTCGTTGCGCGGGCCCGGATCGTAGGTGAAGATGATCAGGTCGTTGATGCCGTCGCCGTTGGGCGTGAAGACGCGGGCGGAAATGTTGGAGACGTCGAAGACCGTTCCGTCCGCGCGCGCCAATGCCTGGATCTGGTACTTGCCGAGATTGGGGGACTGCACCGTGACCGTCTGCGCGAGGGGGTCGACCGTGCCGTACATTTTCTTAAACTCGGCGCCATTGTACCAGAACATGCCCAGGTTCTTGACCGCGACGTTCCCGGCGGGCGAAGCCGACGGCGAGATCGCGTTGCCGTTCTGCGTCTCGAAGCGCAGGACGATGCGGACCGGAACGGGCAGCGTGTAGTTCTTCAGCGGCGTCACGCCGTTGAGCATCGGAGTGAAGACCACGGACTGGAACACGGAGTCCTGCACGTCCGCGGCGATGCGGCGGCGGTCGATGCGGATGTCGCCGAGCCCGTTGACGTCCGCGTCGAGCCGGGCGGCCGTCGCGTCATCGAGCACGACGCGCGACACGCAGTCCTCGAGGAAGTAACTCCGCTCGCCCAGAGTCGACAGGGTCACCGTGTTGGTCGAGAGGCCGAGGCTGTTGTAGGACCGCACGCGATAGAAGTAGTTCAGGCCGCCCGTGTAATTCACGATGCTGGTCGCGTTGTGAGGGGGGGTTGAGACCTCGACGAACGAAGGCGCGCACGGCTCGGACGAGCGCGTGATGGAGTAGCCGATGAACTCGTCGGCCAGCGGCGCGGAAGTGCTGATGAACAGATGGCCGTCTCCGTGGCGGGTGACGGTGGACCAGGACAAGGTGACCGTGGTCGTGCCGGCGGTGATCTTCACGCCCAAGGGCTCCATCGGCACGATCGTGAACGGCAGCGCGCCGAGCGTCGCGGTGAACGGGCCCTCGACTTGGCCGAGGTCCCGCGCCGAAATCTTGTAGTAGTACGTCGGCCCGAGCGCCAGAGGCTTGTCCACGTACGAGGTCGCCGTCGTCGTGGTCACGCTGACGAAGCCGAAGCCCGCGTTCGTCGAACGCGAGATGCGATAGAAGAGCAAGCCCACGCCCTCGCCTTCGGGCGGGAGCGCGTCCCAGGACACGCTCACGCCGAGAAGCTCCGCGGTCGCCGTGAAGCCGCTCGGGGCGTAGGGCACCGGGCCGACGGGAGTGATCACCGTCAGACGGTTGGACGGAGACGATTCGACGCCGACGTGATTGAGCGCGACGATCTCCAGATAATACGTCGCGTCGTTGTCCAGGTTGTGGAGCGAGGCCGTCGTCACGGTCACCGTCGCCGCCGAGACGAACGTGAGGTTGTCGGTGCTGCTGCGGACGACGAAACGGGTATTCGCCGGATTCCCGTTGGCGTTCCACGCCAGCACGATCGTGCTCGACGAGACCGCCGTCGTCGACAGGTTGATCGCGGGCGCGGCCATGGTCATCGTGGAGCCGATCGCGGTGTAGGTGACGCACGACGGACACGCCGTCACCGCCAGGAAGTAGGTGGTGTTCGGCTCGAGGCTCGTCACGCTCGCCGTGCTCGCCGTGGTCATGGAGGACGCGGCGACCGGGACCAGGCTCGGCATCGTGGAGGCCGCCAAGATGTACTGAACGGCGCCGGGCGAGACCGCCCACGTGGCGGTCACGGACGAAACGAACGCCGCGGTGATCTCGCCGCCTGAGGGCGGCGCCGCGCCGTTGAGCACGAACGAGGACAGATTCGACTCGTAGGACACGTTGCTGTCGCCGTCGGTCGTCCACAAGCGCGCGTAGTAGGTGGTCCCGCCCAGCAAACCGGAGACGCCGATGCTCACCAGCTCTCCGGGGATCACGCCGGACGTGGAGAAGGAGATGTTGGCGAGGCGGAAATCTGAAAAAGTGTCGGGCGCGGTGTAGCTGGCGATGCGGACGTAGTAGGTGCTGCCGACCTGCAGCGTGCCGTTGGCGCCGTCGTACCCCGGGGTCGTCCATCGCAGCGTCGCGCTCGAGGTGCCGAGATCGGTCGCGCCGAGATCGGACACCTTGTTCGGAAACGCGTGCAGTTCGGACCAGCCCGCGCGGATCGCGCCGCCGGCCGCCGCAGCCGTCGTGAAGGCCACGCCCTCGGCGACGGAGCCCGTGAGGGACCCGTTGCCCGTGCTCGCTGCGTCGCCGCCGGCGTTGTCGACGTTTCTTACCACGTGGTTGCTGCCGCTGTCCATAGAGGGCCCCGCCCACACGAATGACGCCGCAAAAAGGAGGGCGAGAAGCGCTCTACGCACTGAGGGAGTGTAACAGTAGGAGGGGGAATCCCGCGCACCGGACAGGCGAAGTATTTGCGAAGAATACTTCGCTAAAAGCACGGCTATTTCGCGTGTTGCCTCCCCGGGAACCCGCTATATTAGAACCATCTATGAGGATAGCCGGGCCGCGTAAATGATGAGATCGCTCCTGCTCCTGTTGGCGCTGGCGTTGCCGGCCTCTTTGGGCTCGGCGGCGAACGTCCCGTCCCGCGTCAATTTCCAGGGCAAACTGCTGGACTCCTCGTTCATTCCGCGCAACGGCGCGATCGCGATGGAGTTCCGCATTTTCGACGCGCCGACGGGGGGAAATCTTCTCTGGGGACCTGAAAGCCAAAGCCCCACCGTCGTCAACGGCGTCTTCTCCGTCCAGCTCGGAACCGTCACCTTTCTCTCTCCCGACCTCTTCGCCGGCGGTTCCGCCTACCTGAGCGTCACCGTCGCCCCCGACGTCTTCCCCGGCGGCGAGATGAGCCCCCGCCAGCAGCTCATCGCCAGCCCCTACGCCTTGATGGCCGCCCAGGTGTCCAACTCCGGCAACGTGCGCCTCAACGCGGGAACCGCCACCTCCACCTTCACCAGCGCCGGCAATTTCCTCGTCCCCTACGGCATCGTCGCGAGCTCGGCCTCATTCTCCGGCTCCCTGACCGCCTCGAGCGGCACCTTCACCGCCACCGGCGCCGCTCAATTCAGCGTCCGCACCTCCTCCGGCATCAACGTGGCCGCCGGCACGCTCAACGTCGCCGAATCCGTCGTCGCCACCGCATTCGTCGGAGACGGCTCGCGCTTGACCGGCATCGGCGGCGGCGGCATCACCGCCGGCAGCATCGATACCGCCAAGCTCGCCGCCGACGCGGTCACGACCGGCAAGATCCTGGACGCCAACATCACGGCCGCCAAACTCGCCGCCGACGCGGTCACGACGGTCAAGATTCTCGACGCCAACGTCACCGCCGTCAAGCTCGCCAACTCCGCGGTCGAAACAGCGAAGCTCGCCGCCGATGCCGTCACCACGGTCAAGATCCTGGACGGCAACGTCACGACCGTCAAACTGGCCAACGCCGCGGTCGACACCGACAAGTTGGCGGCCGGGGCGGTCACGACCTCTAAGATCGTCGATTCCGCGGTCGACACGCTCAAGCTCGCCGCCGATTCCG
>CAZURZ010000032.1:0-24048 GCA_964623465.1 uncultured Elusimicrobia bacterium | reverse complement strand
GCGACCGGCGCCAACGCCAAGTGGCTCGGCATCGAGAGCGAGAAGCGCCTGATGGGCCACGGCGTCTCCGCCTGCGCGACCTGCGACGGCTTCTTCTTCAAAGGCAAGGAGGTCGTCGTCGTCGGCGGCGGCGACACCGCGATGGAGGAGGCGAACTTCCTGACCAAGTTCGCGAGCAAGGTGACCCTCGTGCACCGGCGCGACACCTTCCGCGCCTCGAAGATCATGCTCGAGCGCGCCAAGAACAACCCCAAGATCTCGATCGTCGTGGACTCAGCGGTCGACGAGATCCTGGGCAACGGGCACGTCGACGGCGTGAAGCTCAAGAACCTGAAAACCGGCGCCGTCACCGAGATGAAGACCGGCGGCGTGTTCGTCGCGATCGGCCACCAGCCGACCACCGGCTTCCTCGGCGGCCAGCTCAAGGTCGACGAGAACGGCTACATCGTGGCCGACGACCGCACGCGGACCTCCATCGAGGGCGTGTTCGCCGCCGGCGACGTGATGGACCACCGCTACCGGCAGGCGATCACCGCCGCGGGCAACGGCTGCAAGGCCGCGCTCGAGGCCGAGCGCTGGCTCGCGGACAAAGGCACCCATTAGATGCCCACGGCCGCCCTTCCGCCCTGGCTGAAGGTCAAGCTGCCGACGGGCCCGAACGTCGCCCGCCTCAAGGAAGCCTCGCGTTCGCGCGGCCTCTCCACCGTCTGCGAGGAGGCGCGCTGCCCGAACCTGGCCGAGTGCTGGGGCGGGGGGACGGCGACCTTCATGGTCATGGGGGACACCTGCACGCGCGGATGCCGGTTCTGCTCTGTGGGCACCGCCGTGAAACCTCCGCTCCCGGATGCCAAGGAACCCGAGAAGCTCGCGCTCACGCTCAAGGAGATGGCGGTCGACTACGCCGTCCTGACGACCGTCTGCCGCGACGATCTGCCCGATCAGGGCGCCGCCCACCTCTCCGAGTGCATCCGCGCCGTCAAGAACGCGTGCCCGGAGATGAAAGTCGAGATGCTGCTCCAGGATTTCCGCGGCGACCAGAAGCTGCTCGAGCAGGTGATCGACTCCGGCCCCGACGTGATCGCCCACAACGTCGAGTGCGTGGAACGCCTCACGGACAAGGTCCGCGACGCCAAGGCCGGCTACCGCCAGAGCCTCGACGTGCTGGCGCACGCGAAGAAATACGCGCCCGGCAAGCCGAGCAAGACCTCCCTGATGCTCGGCCTGGGAGAAACGGAAGGGGAGCTCGTCCAGGCGTTCAAGGACATCCGCAGCGTTGGAGTCGACATCCTGACTTTGGGACAATACCTGCGGCCTTCCGGGTCGAGACATCACCTCATGGTCGAATCATTCGTTCATCCCGACGATTTTGAACGATACGGAGAGATGGCAAGACAGCACGGCTTTCTGTACGTGGCCTCGGGACCCTTCGTGAGATCGTCGTACCGGGCGGCCGAGTTGTTCCTGAAAGGACATTTGGAGAACACCCGTGGCGCTTAAGACGATCGCGACGCTCGAGATCAAACGGCTGGAGATCCTCTCTCCGGACGGCTCGGTCGACAAGACCCTCATGCCGAAGGTCGCCGACAAGCTGCTGCTCGAGATGTACCGTTTGATGTACCAGATCCGCGCTTTCGACGAGCGCGCCATCCTTCTCCAGCGCTCCGGCCGCCTGGGCACCTACCCGATGATCACCGGCCAGGAGGCCACGCAGTGCGTGCCGCCGCTGGCCCTGAAGCCGACCGACTGGTGCGTCCCGACCTACCGCGGCGGCGGCGTGTACTTCGCGCGCGGCATGCAGATGCGCGACGCTTTGCTCTACTGGGCCGGTGACGACCGCGGCACCCGCTTCCCCGAGGGCAACCGGGACATGATCTTCTCGATCCCGGTCGGCACCCACCTGACCCAGGTCGCGGGCCTGGCCTGGGGCCAGAAGTTCGAGGGCAAGGGCGGCGTGGCCGTCACCTACTGCGGCGACGGCACGTCCTCCAAGGGCGACCTGCACGAGGCCCTCACCTTCGCCGGCCAGTTCAAGCTGCCCGCGATCTACATCATCGAGAACAACGGCTGGGCGATCTCGGTGCCTAGAGCCCGCCAGGCCGCCTCGCAGACGCTCGCGCAGAAGGCCTGGGGCTACGGCGTCGCCGGCATCCAGGTCGACGGCAACGACGCGCTCGCCGTCTACTCCGCGATGAGCGACGCGGTCGCCCGCGCGCGCAAGGGCGAGGGACCGACGCTCATCGAGTGCGAGACCTACCGCATGTCGCACCACACGACCGCCGACGACGCGACGCGCTACCGCGATTCCAAGGAAGTCGAGGCCTGGGCCAAGCGCGATCCGATCTCCCGCTTCAAGAAGTTCCTGACGTCGCGCAAGCTGTGGGACGACAAGAAGGAGAAGGCGCTGGCCGAGACCACGAAGAAGTGGATCGACGGCGAGGTCAAAGCCTACGAAGAGACCGCGGAGCCGAACCCGCTCAACATGTTCTCCGACAACTACGCGCGCGCGCCCTGGAACCTCGTCGAGCAGCGCGCCGAGCTGGAAGAGCTGCTCAAGCACAAGGGCGGCGCGAAGATCCTCATGGAGCTGCCTCCGACGGAAGGGAGGTTCCCGTGACCAAGACCGCCGCGCCTGCCGCCGTCCGCACGCTCAACCTCGTCCAGGCCGTCAACGAGGCGCTGGACGTCGCCCTGGGCGCCGACAAGCGCGTCATGATCCTCGGCGAGGACGTGGGCAAGAACGGGGGAGTCTTCCGCGCCACCGAAGGGCTCTGGAAGAAGTACGGGGATGAGCGCGTGGTGGACACCCCTCTGGCCGAGATCGGCATCATGGGCTCGGCGATCGGCCTCGCCGTGTCGGGCATGCGCCCGGTGGCCGAGATCCAGTTCGACGGGTTCATGCCCTCCGTCTTCGACCAGGTCGTCTGCCACCTCGGCCGCATCCGCGCCCGCTCGCGCGGCAAGCTCTCCGTGCCGCTCGTCCTGCGCGCGCCTCACGGCGGCCTCATCCACGCGCCCGAGCACCACAGCGAGAGCCCCGAGGCGTACTTCTGCCACACGCCCGGCATTAAAGTCGTGATTCCCTCGACTCCCTACGATGCGAAGGGTCTCCTGCTCGCCGCGATCGAAGACCCCGATCCCGTCGTCTTCTTCGAACCCAAGCTCCTGTACCGCGCCGCCAAGGGGGAAGTCCCCGCCGGCAAGTACACGGTCGAGATCGGCAAGGCCCGCCTCGTCCAGGAAGGCAAGGACCTCACGATCCTGACCTGGGGCGCGATGACGGTCACGTGCCGGAAGGCCGCCGAGAAGCTCGCGCAGGAAGACGGCGCCTCCATCGAGATCATCGACCTGCGCACGCTCACGCCGCTCGACCTGGACACCATCCTCGCGTCCGTGGGCAAGACCGGCCGCTGCGTGATCGCCCACGAGGCGCCGAACACCGGGTCCTGGGCCGCCGAGTTATCAGCCCTGATAGGCGAGCGCGCTTTACTCAGGCTGCAGGCCCCCGTCGCCCGCGTCGGCGGCTGGGACGTGCGCATGCCGCTGTTCCGCCTCGAGAACTACTACATCCCCGACGCCGACCGGGTCGTCCTGGCCGCGCGCAAGACACTCAACTTCTAAAAGGATCCCATGAGCTACGAATTCAACCTGCCGGACATCGGCGAAGGCCTCGTCGAGGGCGAGATCGTGAAATGGTTCGTGAAGGTCGGCGACAAGATCCAGGAGCACCAGCCCATCGCGGCCGTGCTCACCGACAAGGCCGAGGTCGAGGTCCCGAGCCCGAAGTCGGGCACGATCCTCAAGCTCTACGGCAAGCCCGGCGAGAAGATCAAGGTTCACTCGCCGCTCGCGTCCATCGACGTCGGCGGCGGCTTCGCCGCGCCGGCAAAGGCCGAGGCCAAGCAGGCCGCGGCTCCCGCGCCGAAGGCTCCCGCCAGGTCCGCGACCGCCGTCGCCGAGAAGCCCGCCGCCTCCGGCGTCTGGGTGTTCAACCTTCCGGACATCGGCGAGGGCCTGGTCGAGGGCGAATTGGTGAAGTGGATGGTCAAGGAAGGGGAGAAGGTCGAGGAGCACCAGCCGATCGCGGCGGTGCTCACCGACAAGGCGGAAGTCGAAATCCCGTCCCCGAAGACGGCCACGATCGCCAAGCTCCATGCCGCGCCGGGTCAGAAGGTTCAGGTCCATGGTCCGCTGGTCACGTTCTCCGGCGTCAGCGGCGCGGCTAAACCCGCCCATTCCGTCGCCGTTGAAAATCGTTCTGAGGCGGCGGCCGCGCCGGCGGCCGCCAGGCCGTCGCGCAGCGCCAACGAAGTCCTCGCCACTCCGATGATCCGCAAGATGGCCAAGGACCTCGGCATCGACATCGGCCAGGTGATCGGCACGGGCCCGCAGGGCCGCGTGCTCGAGGCCGATCTCAAGGGCTTCAAGCCCGGCGCCGCGCCGTCTCCCGCGCGCGGCAACACGTCCGGCAACGACAAGGCCAACGCGACGCCGGCCGTGAAGCAGCTCGCGACCGAGCTCGGCGTCGACCTCTCCAAGGTCTCCGGCACCGGCCCCGGCGGCCGCATCAGCGAAACCGACGTCCGCGCGGTCGCTCCCAAGACCGCTCCCGCATCTTCCGCTCCGTCCGCGGCTGCGTCCTACGCCTCCGGCTACCCGCCGGTCGCGATCGCGCGCCAGAACGGCGACACGACCAAGCCCTTCAGCGGCATCCGACGCAAGATTGCCGAGAAGATGCAGCAGTCCCGCCGCACGGTCGCGCACGTCACACACATGGACGAGTGCGAGTTCACCGCGCTCCAGGCCCTGCGCGCCAAGATGAAGAAGGAGGCGGAGAAAAAGGGCGTCAAGCTCACCTTCCTGCCCTTCATCATCAAGGCGCTGTGCAAGACGCTCCAGGAGTTCCCGATGTTCAACTCGTCGCTCGACGAGGCCGCGGGAGAGATCGTCGTGAAGGCCCGCAAGAACATCGGCATCGCCGTGGCCGCGCCTCAGGGGCTCGTCGTGCCCAACATCAAGGGCGCGCAGGACAAGGACGTCTGGACGCTCGCGACCGAGGTCGGCGCGCTGGCCGAGAAGGTCCGCGCGAACAAGATCGACGTGCCCTCCCTGCAGGACGGCACGTTCACGATCACCAACATCGGCCCGATCGGCGGCCTGTGGGCCAACCCCATCGTCAATCACCCCGAGGTCGCGATCCTCGGGCTCATGAAGCTGCGCAAGACGCCGGTCGTGCGCGAGGACAAGGTCGTCGTGCGCGAGACCATGAACCTCGTGCTCTCCTTCGACCACCGCATCGTCGACGGCTCGGACGCGGCGAGCTTCATGAACACGCTCATCAAGTACCTGGAAAATCCCCAGACTTTGCTCTAAGAGGCGAACATGGCCATCAAAACGGACGTCCTCGTCGTCGGCGGCGGCCCCGGAGGCTACGTGGCCGCGATCAAGGCCGGCCAGCTCGGCAAGAAGACCCTCGTCGTCGACCGCGACAAGCTCGGCGGCGAGTGCCTCAACTACGGCTGCATCCCGTCCAAGGCGCTCATCGCCGCCGCCGGCCACGCCCACAAGTCGAAGAAGGCCAAGGAGGCCGGCTTCGACGACCCCAGCCACAACCTCGACTGGACGAAGGTCGTCGCCTGGAAGGACCAGATGATCGGCGGCTTCGTGCGCAACATCGGCACGCTCGTGAAGGGGAACAAGGGGGACCATCTCCAGGGTTCCGTGAAGTTCACCTCCGAGACCACCGCGATCGTCGAGCTCGCCGCCGGCGGCGCGGAGGAAGTCGAGTTCAAGCACGCCATCATCGCGACCGGCTCCGAGATCGTCTCGGTGCCCGGCTTCGCCATCGACGGAAAGGACGTGCTGGGTTCGAAGGAAGCGCTCGACCTGAAGACGCCTCCGGAGGGGCTCGTGGTCGTCGGCGGCGGCGTCATCGGCCTCGAGATCGGCACCTTCTTCGCCAAGCTCGGCACCAAGGTCACCGTCGTCGAGTTCACGGACTCGCTCCTCCCGGTCATCGAGAAGGACCTCGTCGCCCCGGTGAACCGCTCGCTGTCCAAGCTCGGCGTGGACGTCATGCTCCAAGCGAAGGCGAAAGCTTGGTCTAAAAAGGGCAAGCGGCTCGAGGTGGTCGTGGAGACCGCCGAAGGCGAGAAGAAGATCGCCTGCGACAAGATCCTGATGGCCGTCGGCCGCAAGCCGCGCTCCGCGGGCCTCGGCCTCGAGAAGCTCGGCGTCGAGCTCGACAAGCGCGGGCACGTCGTCGTCGACACCGAGATGCTGTCCTCGGTCGGCAACATCTACGCCATCGGCGACGTGGTGGGCCAGCCGTACCTCGCCCACAAGGCCAGCCGCGAGGGCATTCTCGCCGCGCAGTCCATCGCCGGCGCCCCGCTCGAGCCCAAGGGGCAGGTGCCGTGGGCGGTGTTCACCGATCCCGAGATCTCCTGGGTCGGCATGACCGACCCCGAGGCCAAGGCCGCCGGCTACCAGACCATCGTCGGCAAGTTTCCGTTCGCCGCGTCGGGCCGCGCGATGGCCGTGCGCGAGACCGAGGGCTTCTGCAAGGTCGTCGCCGACAAGAAGACGCACAAGATCCTCGGCGCCGGCTTCGTCGGCACCAACGCCTCCGACCTGATCGGCGAGCCGTGCCTCGCGGTCTCCATCGGCGCCACCCTCGAGCAGGTCGCGCAGACCATCCACCCGCACCCGACGCTCACCGAGACGTTCGCGGAGGCGTGCGAGGGAGCGCTCGGCCACCCGGTGCACATGCTGCAGATCAAGCGCGAGGCGCCGGTTTTCTAGGGATGCTCGTCCGGGACCTCGGCCTCAAAGACTACGTCGAGGTCTGGAGCCTCCAGCGCAAGCTCGTCTTCGAGCGCGCGGCGGGGGACATCCCGGACACGGTGCTGCTGTGCCAGCATCCGCCCGTGTACACGATCGGGCGCTCGTCGAAGCAGGCCGTGCCGGAGGCCCTGCCCTACCCCGTCCACAAGATCGAGCGCGGCGGCGACCTGACCTGGCACGGACCGGGGCAGCTCGTGGGCTACCCGATCCTCGACTTGCGCGGGCTCGGCCTCAAACCCCGCTCCTATCTCGCCGCGCTCGAAGCCGTCCTCGTCGAGGCGATCCGCCCTTTCGGCGTCGAGGCCAAGACGGTGAAGGGCTTCACGGGCCTGTGGGCGGGAAAGAAGAAGCTGGCCTCGATCGGCGTCGCGGTGAAAGGCGGCGTCTCCTACCACGGCTTCGCCCTCAACGTGAACAACACCCTGGCCCCGTTCAAGCTCATCCACCCGTGCCGCCTGGAAAGCGACGTGATGACGACCATGGCCAAGGAGCTCGGCGGCTCCGTCGACGAATCCGCCGTCGCCAAGAAGGTCGGCGAGACTTTGCTCCATTATTTCGCGCGCCTGTCCCAACCGGAGGAAACATGATCCGTCTCGCGTCTTCGCTCGTCCTGCTGCTGGCCGTCGCTGCCCGCGCCGCGTTCAACGTGCCCGGCTTCGAGCTGGTCTACTCCTATCCCGTCGAGACGACGCTCGAGGAGAAGGATCTTCGCCTCGCCCAGGACGTGTGGCCCAAGATGTTCGACGCGGCCAAGAAGACGATCGACATCGAGGAGTTCTACGCCTCGCCCATGGCCGGCGAGCCGCTCGAGGCGTCGCTCCAGGCGCTCGAGCGCGCGGCCAAGCGCGGGGTGAAGATCCGCGTCCTGCTGGAGAAGAAGTTCGAGAAGAACTCGCTCGACGGGATCGCGCGCTTCAAGACGATCCCCGGCCTCGACCTCCGCATCCTGGACTGGTCCTCGATCAACGGAGGCGCCGGCATCATCCACGCCAAGTTCTTCGTGGTCGACGGGAAGGAGGCGTACGTCGGCTCGCAGAACTTCGACTGGCGCGCGCTCAAGCACATCCACGAGACCGGCCTGCGCGTCTCGGAGAAGGCCGTCGTCGAGAAGATCGGGGCGGTCTTCGCCCGCGACTGGGCCGCCGCCGGGGGCGCGCCCGAGCCCGACGCGGCCGATCTCGGCTTCGACCGCGCGGCGCGCGCCTATCTCGTGGCCAGCCCGAAGGCGAAGAATCCGGCCGGAGTGGGGGACTCGGAGGCGGAACTGGTCCGCCTGATCAACGAATCGACGGGAACCGTCGCGATCCAGCTGCTCGACTACAACCCGACCACCTACGGCCGGCCCAAGCGCTTCTACCCCGTCATCGACAACGCCCTGCGCGACGCCGCTGTGCGCGGCGTGAAGGTGCGCCTGCTCGTCTCGCACTGGAACACCGAGGAGGGGCAGATCGATCACATCAAGAGCCTGTCGCTGGTTCCCGGAATCGAGGTCAAGATTCTGACCGTCCCCGAAGCCTCGCAGGGCCCTATCCCGTTCTCGCGCGTGATCCACTCCAAGTACATGACCGTGGACGGAAAGGTCGCCTGGGTCGGCACCAGCAACTGGGCGGGGGGCTACCTCGACACCAGCCGCAACCTCGAGCTCGTGGTGAAGGACGGGAAGCTGGCCGCCCGCCTGGCCGCGATGCACGAGCGCCTGTGGACGTCCGCCTACGCCGAGCCCGTCGACCTCGCGCGGCATTACCCCAAGCCCCGCCGATGAAGCGCGCCCTCGACACCGCCGCCCTGGGAACGGCCGGCCTCGGCCTGGCGCTGGCCGCGAGCGTCCTGCCCGCGGCCGCGGCGGCCGCGCGCGTCCAGCCGACCAAGACCCAGCTGGCGCTCCTGCTCGGAGCCGGCCTATGGACGCGCGCGCTGGCTTCGCCCTTCGCCGGCGCGCTCGTCGACCGCTTCGGCGCCCGCCGCGCGCTCGCCGTGGCCGCCGGGGGAGCCGGCGCCTGCGGCCTGGCCGCCGGCCTGCTGCTGCTCACGCGCCGCCAGGACGCGCCGTTCGCGGCCGTCGCCCTGCTCCACGCCGCCGCGGCCTACTTCGCCGCGTTCGCCGCCCCCGCCGCCGCCCGGGCCAACGCCGACCTCGCGCCCGCCCTGCGCGCCCGGCACGCCGGACTCTACGCCGCGCTGGCCTCGCCGGCGTGGCTGCTCGTGCTGCCCGCGGGCCTGTGGCTGAAGGGGAAGCTCTCCCCGGGCCTGCTGTTCGCTCTGCCCGCCCTGGCCGCCGCGGCCGCCTACGCCGCCTCGCGCCGCGCCGCGCCGGCCTCCGGCGGGGGCGCGGGGTTCGAGGGACTGCGCTCGCTCGCCCGGCGCGGCGACATCCGCGCCCTCGCCGCCCTCGAGGCCTGCGCCGGCGCGGCCCTGTGGGGCATGCTGGGCTGGCTGACTCCTTTTCTCGCCGAGGCCCACCATATCCGGCCGGGAGACTCGCAGTTCGGACCCGCCCTGGCCTGGATCGCCGGCGGCGTCGCGGCGGGCCCGCTGCTCGGGGGACTCTTATCCGACCGCGTCTACGGGGGGCGCCGCGCGCCGGCCGCCCTCGCGTCGTTCGTCGCTCTGGCGGCCGCGCTGATCGCGCTCGGACGCACGACCGACTCCGTGCACGCTCCGGTCTGGCTCGCCCTGGCCTGCGCCTCCGCCTTCGCCCTGCACGCCCTGATCTCGGGAGCGGCCGCGATGGACGCGGGAGGGACCTCCTCCGCCGGCTCGGCGGCGGGCCTGCTCGACGGCGTTCATCACGTCGCGGGCGCCCTGGCCGTGCCGCTGGCGGGCGCGCTGGTCGACCGCTCCGGCTGGGGAGCCTGGGCGGACGGGCTGCTCCCGTTCTCCCTGCTGGGCGCGGCGACGACCGCGGCGCTGGTCTTTCTTAGGACTGAAGCTCGGGATCGGAACCCTTGACGAGCTGAGCCGAGGGGGACTGGCGCTTCTTGGGCGCCGCGTTCCAGATCTTCAGCGCCAGCGCGAAGCCGATCAGCGAGAAGGGCACGAGGAAGACCGGCCACCAGAACCAATTGTTGGGATCCTTCGCCGCGTCTCCGGTGGGGGTGATGGAGCCGATGATCACCGACTGCAGTCCGGTGCCGAGATAGACCATGCCGTCGACGATGCCGACCGCCGCGCCCGCGTTCTTGGCGCCGCCGAAGTCGGTCGTCGAAGTGCCCGACAGGATGCCGTGCACGCCGATCACCGCGGTGGACATCAGGATCACCGCGCCGCCCGCCCACCACAGGTTCTTGTCGAGCGTGAGCGCCATGACGATCGCGGCGAGGGTCATCACGCCGTAGAGCACGCCGGCCATCGGGGCGCGGCGCGACTGGAAGAGCTTGTCCGAGGCCCAGCCGGTCAGGATCGAGCCCGCCACGCCGGCGACGAACAAGGTCATGCCCCAGTTCTGCGAGATCCAGAACTGCTTGCTGAAGCCCACCTCGCGCGCGAAGAGGGGGTACCAGTGCATGATGCCGTTGCGCAGGATGCCCGAGCAGAACTCGATGCCGCAGACGACCATCAGGACCGGGTGAGTGATGATCTTCGCGAAGACCATCTTCACCGGCAGGCGCTTCCCGTCGTCGGAAATCGCCTCCTCGCCCGTGTCGAAATCCTTGTAGCCCGCCTGGCTCGGCGAGTCGCACAGCCAGACGTACATGACCGCCCACGTGACGGCGAGCAGGATCGCCGGGGCGAAGAACAGCCACCAGTTGGCGTTGACGCCGTTGCCGCCCGGCAGCAGGGCCGACGCGAGCTTGGCCCACACGCCGAACTTCTCCGGAGTCAAAGTCGCGCGCGTCGCGTCGACGATGGCGAAGCCCCAGTCGAAGGCGAACAGGATGCCGGACGCGATCATGATGCCGAACATCGTCGAGAAGGTGCCGCGCTCGCGGACGTGGAACCAGGGCGCCTTGACGGTCACGATGGCCACCGCGCCGTAGCTCTGGAAGTGCATGTTCAGCGCGTAGAGGAACGTGAACAGGGCGACGAGGTTGAACTGCCAGCCCCAGTGCGCGGAGCCGTAGAGCGCCAGGCCCATCACCGCGTTGACGGCCATCGCGCCGGCGGTGCCGAGCAGCATCGTCGCGCGCCCGCCGAGCTTGTCGGTGAGCGGGCCGGAGATCAGGAAGGAGACGCCGTACACCCAGGCGCCGACCGCGAAGATCGTGCCGAACTGGGCCTTGGTCATCAGCGCGTCGCCGAAGGCGGACTTGGCGACGGTGAGGTTGTAGCGGCCCATGTAGAGGAACGCGTACGCCAAACCCATGGGGAACCAGTTCAAGAGGCGGCGCAGGCGGTAGTCGGAGGAGTGCTTGGGGTGGTCCATGCGTAAATCATACAATAGTCCCATGAGCGCCCAGACCGGACGGCAGAAAGAGCTACTCGACGGCCTCCTCCGCGACGTGGAGAGGACCCGGGGCGCCATCGTCGTCTTCGACCTCGACGACACGCTGTTCTCCACCGCCGACCGGCACCTGCGCATGCTCGCCGAGTTCGCGGCGCGCGTGGAGTCCTCCGACGCGAAGGCCGCCGGCCTGCTGCGCTCCATCCAGCGCGAGAAGCTGCGCTACTCGGTCGTCGACACGGCCAAGGACCACGGCCTCGAGGAGAAGCTGGCCAAGGATCTCAAGGACTTCTGGTTCGCGCGCTTCTTCAAGAACCCGTATCTGCTCGAGGACTCGATCGTGCCCGGCGGGCCGGAGTACGCGGCCGAGGTGATCGCCCGCGGCGGGCGGGTCTTCTACATGACCGGCCGGGACGAGGGGATGCGGGAGGGGACCGAGGCGTCCCTGCTCAAGCACCGTTTCCCCGAGCCCGACGGCACGGGCGCGGCCCTCGTGCTCAAGCCGCGCTTCGACACGCCCGACTTCGCGTTCAAGAACGAGGCCCTGCACAAGATCGGCGAGTTGGGGACCGTCGCCGGCTCGTTCGAGAACGAACCGGCCCACGTGAACCTGTTCATCGAGCGCTTCCCGGAGGGGAAGCACTTCCTGCTCGAGACCAAGCACTCCGGGAAGCCGGTGGAGCCCCACGCGGCGACGATCCGGATCAAGGACTTCCGGCGCTAGTTATCCGCGAACTGGCGGCTCACCTGCCGAGCAGGTCCGCGAGAAACCTCTTGCGGTCGGGAACCGCGTGGTAGGCGGCGACCTTGTCCAGGCGCGCGATCATCGTGATGTAGGTGCCCGCGTCGAAATAGACCCCGTGCTTGTGCAGAACGGAGAGCACGCGGGCCTGGTCCTTCTTGAGGAGGTCGAGCAGGACCGGGAGCTTCTTCTTTACGGCTTTGACGCCGTGCTTTCTTTTCGCCATTCGAAGGGTCCTTTCGGGAAGTTCATCGCGAGCTTGATCGCGGTGTCGATGTCGGAGGGGGAGGCGGTCTTCTCGTCCACGACGCGCGCGGCCTCGGCGATCAGGGCGTCCTTGAGCGCCCTCCAGGCCTCGGCGCCGCTCGCGGCGGTCCCGGAGAGCCCCGCCTCGGGGTTCTCGCCCGTCTTCTTGCCGTCTGCGTAGAGGTAGAAGCCCTTGCCGGACTTGCGCCCCAGAGCGCCCGCCGCGACCAGGCGCTTCTGCGGCTGCGGCGGCGTGAAGCGCTCCGGGCGGCCGAGCGCGTCGTAGATCGCCGTCGTGATCGCGAAGTTGGTGTCGAGCCCGATCAAGTCCATGAGCTCGAAGGGCCCCATCGGCACGCCGCCGAGCGTCCGGCAGGCCTCGTCCACCGCGGTGACGGAGGCGTTCGGCCCGGCCAGGCGCTGGGCCGACACGTAGTAAGGGCGCATGACCCGGTTGACGATGAAGCCGGGCACGTCCTTCACGTCGACGGGGGTGCGGCGCAGGCCCATGAGCAGGAACTCCCAGGCGGCCTGGAAGGCCTGGGGCGCGGTGTCGTCGGTGCGGATCATCTCGACGAGCTTCATGGCGACCGGCGGATTGAAGAAGTGCACGCCGAGCGTGCGCTCCTTGCCGGCGACCTTGGCCATGATCTCCTTCACCGATAAAGAAGACGTGTTCGTCGCGAGCAGGGCGTCGGGGCAGATCTCGGAGAGCGCGCCGAAGAGGTCCTGCTTGAGCGCGAGCTTCTCCGGCGCGGCCTCGATCACGAGCTCGGCCCCGGCGAGCTCGGAGAGCGCCGGCGCGCCCGAGACCGAGTGGTAGGCGCGGTCGGCCTGCTGGGGCGTGAGCTTGCCCTTGAGCACGGCGGAGTCGAGCGACTTGCGCAGCCTGCCCGGCAGGGCCTCGAGCGCGGCGGGGAGCGGGTCGTGGACCTTCACCGAGAAACCGGACTGGGCGCACAGCTGGGCGATGCCCGCGCCCATCGTGCCCGCCCCGACCACGGCGACGCGCTGGATCACGGCTGGCGCACCGCGGGGGCCGCGTTCACGCGCGACAGCAGGCCGGCCAGCGCCATCTCGCCGCGGGATTCGTGCCGGCCGCTGCGCAGATTCCGGATCGTCCGGAGGAACCGAGCGGGGCGGAAAAGGTAATTCGTCCCGTAAAACAGGGCGAAGCCGAGGAAGTTGTAGAACTGGAGGGCCTTCGCCGACATGTGGTCGGTGTAGGAGACGGTCTCGGTGATGTCGACATAGGCCAGCTTGTCGAAGTAGTCGTCGGAGTGCGTGATCTTCTTCTCGAGGACGAGGCGCTCGTACAGCGCCGAGCCCGGGTAAGGGGAGAACACGCCGACCGACACGTCGTGCGCGCCGTTCCAGCTCATGCGCACCAGGAACCACATCGTCTTGAGCGTATCCCAATGCGTGTCGTCGGGCATGCCCAGGATGATGTTGATCTTCACGTTCAGTCCTTCGCGGACCGCGTCGCGCAGGGACTGCGTGAGGCGGTCGAGGCTGACGTGCTTCTTCATGCGCTTGAGCGAGTCCTCGGAGCCGGACTCCGGCGCGTAGTTCATGTTGCGGCAGCCCGAAGCGTACAGCCACTTGGAGACCTCGGCGTCGATCGCCTCGGAGCGCGTGCCGGAGGGGAGCTGCCACGTGATGTTCAGCTTGCGCGCGACGAGTCCCTTGGCGAACTCCAGGATCCAGTCCCGCTTGACGATGGCGGTGAGGTCGTAGAAGTCGACGTTGTCGATGTTCCACCGGCGCTTGTAGTCCTCAATCTCGTCGAGGACCTCCTTAGGATCGCGCGCGATCCAACGCGTGGTCCACATCGCCGGATTCGAGCAGAACGTGCACGAGTACGGGCAGCCGCGGGAGGCGAGCATCGGCATGCTCTTGCCGCGGTTCACGCCGTAGGAGAGGGAGTTGTCCCAGTACGCCTGGAGCGGGATGAGGTCCCAGGCCGGGCGCGGCAGGGCGTCGACCGCGCGCACGCGAGGGCGCGAGCCGGTGCGCATGTACCCGGAGCCCTCGCGCACGGCCAGCCCCTTCACGAGCTTGAGGTCCGAGCCCCTCTCGAGCGCGGCGGCCAGCTCGACGATCGTCTCCTCTCCCTCGCCGAGCACGCAGAGATCGAGACCCGGACACTGCTTCATCGAGATGTCGGGCGCGGCGGTGAAGTGCTCGCCGCCCGCGGCGAGCGTGACGTCCGGGAAGGCCTCGGCGATCTTGTTGGTCAACGTCCGGATGTGGTTCCACTCGGAGGAGAACATGCCCGAGATGCCGATGAGGCCGGCGTCGCGCGGGATGCGCGCGACGATCTCGTCGAAGGTCATTCCGCGCAGGACGAGGTTGTGCGCGATGGGCACGGACTGGCGGGGCGCCTCGCCGATGGCGTCGACGATGTCCACTTCGTGCCCCGCCTCTCTCAGAGCCGCCGCAACGTACGCGAGCCCGATCGGCGGAGTCAGCGACGCGATGTAGGAGACGGGGTTGACGATCGACGGCGGGCGGACGAGGCAGACTTTCATGGCTTCAGGTTAAGGGTAACTCCCGCGACGGGGATATTCAAGGCTTCGTCGCGGAGACCCTCCAGGACGTCCCGACGTAGAAATCGATGTGAATATCCTTCCAGCCCGAGACCCACGAACACGCCTGGGCTTCGGTGATCAGGTGGGTGGTGGGAGCGTTGAGTTTGTCGAACACATTCAGCAATCGTCTTTGATAGGTCGACCCGCGCAGGTTCCTGCAGTACGTGTAGTACGGGAATGATTCCGGCAAAGGCAGCCGATAGAACGTGTGCATTAAAGCGGTTCCGACGACGGTCAGCACGTGACTGATCCCCATGACGACCGAACGCGGCAGGTAGTCCAGGCAATATTTCTTGAGCGGCTCCAGGACCCAGTACACAAAGCCGTTGCCTTCCCGCGAATAGAGCCAGAAGATGATCCGCCCGCCGGGTTTGACGAGCTCTTTCAGGTGTTTCGCCGTTTCGTCCGGGTTCTGCGTATGATGAACGACGCCGACGGAATACACCACATCGAACCTCTCGCCCGCATCCCACCTGGCGATGTCGCCTGAGACGATCTCCACGTTGGGGAGGTCCTTGAGCTTCTCCTTCGCGATCGGGGACGTGTTGAGGTCGACGCCGACGACCCGCTTCGCGTACTTGGCGGCGATGCGCGAATGGTGGCCGGGGCCGCAGCCTCCGTCCATCACGGTCTTGCCGGCCCAGTCCTCGGGCCTGTTCGGGTGGATCCACGCGCGGAACAGCCATTCGTCCTTGTCCTCGAGGTTGGTCCAGAGGTAGTTCCACTCCGCCTGGTTGGCCTGGCTCATCTCAGCGGCCCCACACCGCGTCGCGCAAACCCAGCGCGAGCGCGCGCGCCTGCGGCTGGAACGCCCAGAGCAGGACGTTCGCGCCGAGCCAGGAGCCGGCGACGGCCTTGAACCGCGCGCGGCCCAGGCGCTCGGAGGCCGACGCGGCGCCCGCCGCGGCCAGGAGGATGATGAACGGCGCCACGCCCTGACGGTAGCGCGAAGCCCAGCCTCCGCAGAAGGTGAAGATCGTCAGCGAGAACGCGACGGACAGCGCGAAGGGCCAGAGATCACGGCGGCGCGGCAGCAGGAACAGGCTCCACGCCGCGAAGGGAAGGGCCAGCATGTAGGTCCAGTCGTAGGCGGGCTGGAACGGATACAGGATGCTGACGAAATTGAACGCGTAGGCCTTCGCCTTCCTGGCGAGGCTGAGTCCGCCCGCCAGGGCGCGGTAGGCCGCGCCGTAAGCCTCGTCGCGCGCGAGCTCGGGACCGGGCGGGGGTTCCAGACGCGGTCCGGCCTCCCAGCCGAAGCGATCGGCCGGCAGCCACAGCGAGAGGTAGACGACGGAGCGGCTGACGGTGGTGCCCGGAACGAAGCGTCCGAGCGCCGCGAAATTGCGTCCGGTCCAGACGAGGACCGCCAATGACAGGCCGGCGAGCGCCACGACGGCGTCCCGGCGCCGGAACTTGGGCGCGATAAGGGGCAGCAGCAGGCAGGTCAGGCCGGCGTAGATGAGCGGCTCCGGGCGCACGAGATACAGCGCCCCGGAGAGCGCTCCGAACGCGGCGGCGCGGCGCGCGGGCGTCCAATCCTCGCGGTAGAGGGCCCAGGCGGAGAGGGTCAGGAGAAAGCTGTAGAGGCTCTCGCTGAGGAGCAGCGCGGCGGGGGAGATCAGGCCGCCGTAAACGGCGGCGAGCGCGCCGGCCGCGAGCGCCCAGGTCTCCGGCACCACGCGCCGCGCCAGGCGCAGGAGCAGGACGCAGGCCGCCGCGCCGAGCAGGCACTGGACGGCCACGACCGCCGCGGTCCCCTCGCCCAGAAGGAGGCGCACGGCGGCGAGGAAGAACGGGTAGCCGGGCATGCGCGTAGCGAGGGACCCGCCGACTCCCGCGTAGGAGCCGCTCTCGGCGAGCGAACGCGCGAACTCCATGTACTCGAGCGCGTCTCCGGCGACGGGGGGCGCGCCCGCGCGCCACGCATGGAACGCGCGCAGGAGGAAGGCCGCCGCGAAGAGTCCGCCGTCGCGCCGGTCGAGGGGCGCTTCCGCGCGGGTCATTTCAGCCGGCCCGCCCGCCGCGCCTCGAGGGGAAGAGCCACGCATCCGAGGAGCGGGACCGCGATCGTGATGAAGGAGCCCACGACGCCCGGAAGCAGCGCGCCCGCGACGTAGACCGCGCACTCCTGGACGGCCCAGACGGCGGTCATCGCGGGAAGGAGGAAGGCCGCTCCGCGCGCCGCGGAGCCGAAGCCGAGTCCCAGCGCGCGCCACACGCCCCGCGTCTCGTCCCGGCGCGCGACGGCGAGAGAGGACGCCGCCCCGAGCAGGAGCGCAGCGACCTTGCTCGCGCCGAGCATCGCGTAGATCAGGAACTTCGAATCCGCGCCGTAGGCGACGCGCGCCCCGATGCCGCCGACCACGAGCAGGAGAGGGTAGGGGATCAGATAGATCGACCAGGTCCCGGCCGCGCGGACGGGATCGACCCGCGCGCCGTCGCCCAGCCACAACTCGGCGAAGACCGCCGTGACCGCGGACGTGGTCAGCGCGGTCAGCAGGAGGGCGCCGAGCACGCCGCCCGCCCCGTCCCACGGAGACACCGCGCCGAAGAGAGCCGCGCCCAGGGCCGGCGGAGCCAGCAGCCAGGGCCTGGCGAGCGCGCGATCGCGGACCGCGCGTATGAGTGGAATATCGGCCAAGAACTAGCCCGGAATAAAGGGCTCTTCGGACATCTTCGAGGCTTCGGGCGCCCAATGCGGCACCTTGAGCCCGAACTTCGCGGCCTTGTCGGCGATGTCCTTCGCGAAGGCCTGGCGGACCTCGTCGTTGTCGCGCTTCTTCAGCCCGTACTTGCGGTACAGGGCGTTCTTCGGAGAGCCGCGGCGGCCGAAGATGTTCATCGTGCGCGGGTACCAGCGGTTGAAGGCGTCCTGCAGGTCGTCGTGCGTCTTCGGATCGGCGGACAGGCGCTTGGTCCACTGGTCGCCGTGGGCCATGTGCATCTCCTCCTCCTTGAAGATGCCCTCCATGCCCTCGCACCACGGCTTGTACGAGCAGTCGAGGCTGTCCTCGAGCTGGTGGCCGGCGCCGCGGTCCATGCAGAAGTTGAACATGATGAAGTCGGACCACTTCTCGATGGGGTAGTAGAAGATGTTGACGCGCTTGTCATCGGCAGCCCGCAGCGTTCCAATATCGTCCTTCTCCACGCGCAGGTTGAAGTTGTGCTTCTTGTAGTAGTCGTCGACGTCGACGCCCATGCCCTTGAGCAGGCGGTACATGACCGTCGCGTGGCGCACCTCGTCCTTCACGATCTGCGCGACGACGAGGGTCTCGTTGATGTCGGGAGCCTTCTGGATCCACGGCACGTAGCCGAACGCGCCGGCCAGCTCGGAGTCGGCCTGCATCATCATCAGGTTGGTCAGGTGCTCGCGGTACTCGTCGGACATCTCCGAGAGCTCCGTGATCTTCTGGCCTTTGGCGATCTTCTCGAGGAGCTTCTCCTCGCGGACGCGGTTCGGTTCGAGCGTGGCCATTCTATTCTCCTTTGAACTGAGGGGGGCGCTTCTCGAGGAACGCGGACACGCCCTCGGCGTGGTCCTTCGTCCGCCCGAGCACTTCCTGGAGCTGGGCCTCGTACTCCATCTGCTCGTCGAGGGAGGCGGCCTCGAGCGACTTGTTCACGGCGCGCTTGGTGAGCTGGAGCGCGAGCGGGGGCATTTTCGCGAGCTCGGCGGCGTACGCGTTCGCCTCGGCGAGCACCTGCTCGGCCGGAACGACCTTGTTGACGATGCCGGCGGCCAGGGCCTGCTCGGCCGTGACGGGCTTGGCCAGCCACATGTGCTCGAGGGCTTTCGCGTAGCCGAGCGAGCGGGGCAGGAAGTAGGTCATGCCGGAGTCGGGCACGAGGCCGACGCGCACGAACGCATTCAAAAAAGTCGCTTTGTCAGCGCACACCTTGATGTCCGCCGACAGGATGATGGACGCGCCCGCGCCGGCCGCCAAGCCGTTGATGGCTCCGATGATCGGCTTTTCCATTTTCCGGAGTTGGGCGACCAGCGGGTTGAAGTGATCGCGCAGTTCGTCTCCAAGAGAGAAGGACTTCGCCTTCTGCCGTTTCTGGAGGTCTCCCAGGTCCGCGCCGGCGCAGAAGGCCCGCCCCGCCGCGGTGAGGATCACCACTTTGACCGACTTGTCGCTCGCGGCCTTCTTCAGCGAATCCGTGATCCCCTTCATCATCCCCATGGTCAACGCGTTGAGGACATCGGGACGATTGAGAGTGACGGTCAGAATCCCGTCCTTCTGGTCGACGAGCAGCTCTTGAGTGGCCGTAGTCATGGTCAATTAACTATTTACCGCTCCACACCGGCTTTCTCTTTTCCGCGAACGCGGCCATGCCTTCCTTCTGATCCTTCGTGTCGAAGAGGCCGAAGAACGCCTTGCGCTCGTCGGCCAGGCCCTTGTCCAGGGCGCGGTCGGACGCCGCGTTCACCGCGGCCTTCGCGGCCTGCACGGCCAGCGGCGGCTGGGCGGCGATCTGCGCCGCGAGCTTCTTCGCCTCGTTGAGATAGTTCTCGACCGGCACGACTCTGTTCACGAGGCCGCGCTCCAGCGCCTCGCGCGCGTTGAGGCGGCGGCCCGTGAGATTCATCTCCATCGCGACGGCCTTGCCCACGGCCTTGGTCAGGCGCTGGGTGCCGCCGGCGCCGGGCATCACGCCGATGAGCACCTCGGGCTGCCCGAACACGGCCGTCTCGGACGCCACGATCATGTCGCAGGCCATGGCGAGTTCGCAGCCGCCGCCGAGCGCGAACCCAGACACCGCCGCGATCACGGGCTTCTTCAGCCGGCCGATCTCGTCCCAATGAGACAGGTGACGCGCGAGCGCCTTGTCGGCGGCCTTCGAATCCGCGATCGACTTCATCTCGCCGATATCGGCGCCGGCCGCGAACGCGCGGGGGAGGCCGGCCAGGACCATGCAGCCGATCTTCGGATCCTTGTCGAAGCCGCGCAAGGCCTCGGCCACCGCGTCCATGACCGGGATCGACAGCGCGTTGAGCGCCTGCGGGCGGTTCAGCGTGACGACGCCGACCGGACCTTCGGTCTCGACGAGAACTTCGGGCGCGGCCGCGGCCATCTTAGTTGAGATCCACCCACACCGACTTCACGCTCGTGTAATTCTCGATGGCGTAAGGGCCCTTCTCGCGGCCGTAGCCGCTCTGCTTGACGCCGCCCCACGGCGCGGCCGCGTCGACGAACTGGTAGCAGTTGATCCAGACCACGCCCGCCTTCAGGCGCTGGGCGGCCAGGTGGGCCTTCTTCACGTCCTTGGTCCACACCGCCGCGACCAGGCCGTAGTCGGTGGAGTTGGCGCGGTCGATCACCTCGTCGACCGAGTCGAAGGGGAACAGGCAGACGACGGGGCCGAAGATCTCCTCGCGGGCGATCGTCATGTCGTCCTTCACGTCGCCGAACACGGTGGGCTGGAAGAAATACCCGGCTCCCGGCTGGGCGCCGCCGCCGGCCAGGAGCTTGGCGCCCTCCTTCTTGCCCTTCTCCACCAACGAGAGCACGCGCTCGCGCTGCTCCTTCGAGACGAGCGGGCCCATCGAGATCTTGGGGTCGAGCCCGTTGCCCTGCTTGATCTTCCCAGCGCGATCGGCGACCGCGGCGACGAGCTTGTCGTACGCCGGGCGCTCGACGAACACGCGCGAACCCGCGGAGCAGGTCTGGCCCTGGTTGTAGAAGATGCCGGCGAAGATGCCGCGCGCCGCGGCCTCCATGTCGGCGTCGGCGAAGATGATGTTGGGCGACTTGCCGCCCAACTCCATCGTGACGCGCTTCATGTTGCCGGCCGAGGCTTTCACGATCTCGCGGCCGACCTCGGTCGAACCGGTGAAAGTGACCTTGTCGATGCCCATGTGCTTGGCGATCGCCGCGCCCGCCGTCGGGCCCAGGCCCGGGACGACGTTCACGACGCCGGCGGGCACGCCCGCCTCGAGCAGGAGCTCGCCCAGCCACAGAGCGGAGAGCGGCGTCTGCTCGGCGGGCTTGAGGACCACGGTGTTGCCGCAGGCCAGGATCGGCGCCAGGCGCTCGGCGGCCATGAGCAGGGGGAAGTTCCACGGGATGATCGCGCCGACCACGCCGATCGGCTCGCGGACCGTATACTGGAGGAACTTCGCGCCCGGGTAGTACGGCACGGAGACGGGCGTCGTGTCGCCGGTGATCTTGGTGGGCCAGCCGCCGTAGTAGCGGAACAGCCCGATCGAGAGGGGAAGATCTCCGGACTTGGCCTCGCGGATCGGCTTGCCGTTGTCGAGCGTGTCGAGCTGGGCGAAGGCCTCCGCGCGGGCTTCCAGCAAGTCCGCGATCTTGTGAAGGACCTTCTCGCGCTCCGCCGGGGTCATCTTGCCCCAGGGCCCCTCGAGCGCCTTGCGCGCCGACGCCACGGCGGCGTCGACGTCGGCCGCGTCGCCCGCGGCGACGGTCCCGAGACGCTCGCCGGTCGCCGGGTTGAGGGTCTCGAAGGTCTTGCCGGAGGCCGCGTCGACGGGCTTGCCGTCGATGAGCAGCTTGTGGACCTGGCGGGCCAGGAACTCCTTAAGGAGGGGGTGAACGTCGGGCTGGGCGGCGGTGGTCATGGCCCAATTCAACAAAATTACGTTACACTGCGGAAGATGATCCGACTCCTGTTCCTGCTCGCCCTGGCCTCCCGCGCCCAGCCGTCCTGCCTGCCCCGGCTGGCCGCGGAACTGGAGGAGCTGCGCGGGGGCTTCCCGCGGCTGGCCGGGCTGTCGATCCGGATCGAGGCGTACGCGGGCGCCGGGGATTCCTACCTCGACGCCCGCCCGCGCGGATTCTGGCGGGAACCGGCGAAACGGGTCTACGAAATCCGCGTCTCCGATCGCCTGTGCGCCGATCCGCCGGCCGAGGACGCCGTGCGGGCGATCCTCGTCCACGAGCTCGCCCACCTCGACGCGTACGCCGCCATGAGCCGGGGCGCGCTGCTCGCGCTGGGTTGGGCGTACCTCGTCTCCCCGGAGGGGCCGCGCGTGGAGGCGTTCGAAAAAGCCGCGGACGACGCCGCGGCCGAGCTCGGCCGGGCGGAGGGGCTTGCGCTTTACCGGGAATGGCTGTATCCTCGCGTCGGCCCCGCGGCCGCGGCGCGCAAGCGCCGGCTGTACCGGACGCCGGAGGAACTGCGGCGCCGCTTGACGGATCGGAAAAAGTCAGCTATAATTAGCCGTTGATAATTATTATCCACTGGGAGATCCGATGAGAATCCTGCTCGCCGCCCTGCTCGCGCTGTCCGCCGCCGGAGCCTCCGCCGACGATTTCGGCGGCCCCGAGTATCCCTACAAGGTCCCGCTCGGCCTCAAGGCGCCCGACGTTCCGACCGACAACCCGGTGACCGACGCCAAGCGCGACCTGGGCAAGGCGCTCTATTTCGACAAACGGCTCTCGCGCGACGGCACGGTGTCCTGCGCGACCTGCCACGACCCGGCCAAGGGTTGGACCGACCAGGCCCCCGTCTCCACCGGCATCAAAGGCCAGAAGGGCGGCGTCTCGGCGCCGTCCGTGCTCAACGCCGCGTACTACGAGCTGCAGTTCTGGGACGGACGCGCCAAGTCGCTCGAGGAGCAGGCCAAGGGCCCGATCCAGAATCCGATCGAGATGGGCTTCACGCACGACGAGGCGGTCGCCAAGCTCAAGTCCATCAAGGGCTACGGCCCGCTCTTCAAGAAGGCCTTCGGCGACGACACGATCGACATCGACCGCGTGGCGAAGGCCATCGCGACGTTCGAGCGCACCGTGCTGACCGGCAACTCGCCCTACGACAAGTGGCAGGCGGGAGACAAGAAGGCGATGAGCGAGTCCGCGATCCGCGGCCACCACGTCTTCAACGGGAAGGCGAACTGCGCGATCTGCCACGACGGCTTCAACTTCTCCGACTCCGACTTCCACAACCTCGGCGTCGGCATGGACGCCAAGGAGCCCAACTGGGGCCGCTTCGGCCAGACCCAGAACGAGGCGCACAAGGGCGCGTTCAAGACGCCGACCTTGCGCAACCTCAAGGACACCGCGCCCTACATGCACGACGGCTCCGAAAAGACGCTCGCCGCGGTCGTGGACTTCTACGACAAGGGCGGCGTCAAGAACAAGTGGCTCAGCGGGCGCATCAAGCCGCTCGGCCTCACCGCCGAGGAGAAGAAGGACTTGATCGCCTTCCTCGACGCGCTCAACGGCGACCCGGTCGCGATCAAGGCGCCGAAGCTGCCGCAGTGAAGCCCAAGGCCCGCTGGCCGCTCGCGGACTGGACCGCGGTCAGGCCGTTCCCGTTCTCGGCGGCGAGAGACGCGTTCGCCGGCATGACCCACGACGAGGGGCGCATCGAGCTCTCGTACTTCACGCGCCACGACGGCTCGCTGGTCGCCGTCGCCAAGTTCGGGCCCCAGTCCGAGGGCGCGCCGGGGCTCGTGCATGGAGGCGCGATCCTCACCGCGCTCGACGAGGCCCTGGGCGCGGCCGCCTGGCTGATGGGCCGCCCGGTGATGACCGCGCGGCTCACCACCGAGTTCCGCAGGGGCGTGCCGCTCGGGGCGACCATGCTCGTGGAGACGAGGTTCATCCGCGAGCGGCACCGCCTCGTCCTGCTCGAGGGCACGATGACCGGAGAGGACGGGGCCGTCTACGCCTACGCCGACGGCCGCTTCATGGTCCTGGCCGAGCCCGACCAGAAGCGGATATTGGGCCGCCTGGCCTGACCCCGCTTCCCAAAAAAGCTAACATCAGGCCATGAAGCTGGCCAAGAGCTTTTCGCGCCTGGGCACCGAGACCGCCTTCGAGGTCCTCGCCCGCGCCCGCGCGCTGGAGGCGCAAGGGCGAACGATCGTCCACCTCGAGATCGGCGAGCCCGACTTCGACACGCCCAAGAACATCCGCGACGCCGCCAAGAAGGCGCTCGACGCGGGCTACACCCATTACGGGCCTTCGGCCGGCCTCCCCGAGGCCCGCAAGGCCGTCGCCGAATACGTCGCCAAGACGCGCGGCGTGAAGGTCCGCCCCGAGGAGACCATCCTGGTCCCCGGCGGCAAACCGATCATCTTCTTCACCATCCTGGCGTTGATCGAGCCCGGCGACGAGGTGATCTACCCGAATCCCGGCTTCCCGATCTACGAGTCCATGATCAACTACGTCGGCGGCAAGCCGGTCCCGCTGCCGATCCGCGAGAGCCTGGACTGGGACTTCGATCCCGCCGAACTCGAAAAGCTGCTCTCGCCCAAGACCAAGCTCGTCATC
>CAZURZ010000031.1:20276-24614 GCA_964623465.1 uncultured Elusimicrobia bacterium | reverse complement strand
GGCGGGGTCGTGCTCGTTGTGCTTGCGCACGAACGCGTAGAGCACGAAGATCACGACGGCCAGGAGGCCGGAGAGGGTCGTGATCGTGTAGTTCTGGCGGCTGAGGTAGGCCTCGGCGCCCGCCTTGATGGCGTCGGAGATCTTGCGCATCGCGTCCGTCCCGGTGTCCTTGGCCATGACCCAGTTGATGAGCCAGAAGGCGACGGCGAGCGACAGGAGCGAAATTCCCATGACGATGGCGAAGGGGAATTTCATGCTGTGGATGAAGTCCATTCAAGTCCTCCGGGTATCGAGTGTCCGTCCCGTGTTATCGGGTGTTGTTTTTCGTCGGCCGGGGATTATACGGAAGCGGGAGCCGCACGGTCAAGAGAAAGCGGAAAAATCGTCATTTTTCCGCGGCCCGGCGGGCCTCCTCGAGGGCCAGTTCGAGGCTGCGGCGCGCGTAGACGGGAGGGTCCTTCTCGTCGAGAACGTAGGTCCAGAGCGAGACCGAGTCGCGCCAGACGGGCAGCTGGGCCCGCAGGGCGGCGGCCAGGGTCACGGCGAGGAGGGCGGTCGCCGCGAACCGGGCGCGTTCGCGCAAAGCGAGAAGGGCTCCGCCCACCGCGAGGTGCAGGAAGACCGCGGGCAGGTACGCGGAGCGGTCGTGAGCCACGACGCGGCCCTGGAAGGCCATGAGTAGGCTCGGCGCCAGGCAGAGGGCGTAGGCCGCCCAGGCCGAGAGCGCCGCCGGGCCGCGCGAGGCGAATCCGGCCGTGAGCAGCGCGAACAGCGCCGCCGCCGCGAAAGACGGCTCCACCCAGTAGTCGACCGTGAGGCCGCTCGGGACCAGAAGCTTTCCGAGCAGGAGCACGGGGCCGGCCAGGATGCGCGAATCGAGGACGAACTCGTGTCCGGGGGCGAGCAGGAGCTTCGAGCGCGCGTTCAGCCACGAGAAGGCCGCGGCGGCCGCGAGGAAGGGGAGCTTCTCGAGCCAGACCGCGCGGCCGCGGAGGCCGCGCTTGTGCACGCTCCAATCGAGCAGCAGGAGGACGGCGGGCAGGGCCATTCCCTTCCAGCGGAACAGGGCGGACAGCGCGTACAGGGAAAAGGCGAGCGGGACGCGCCGGCGCTCGGGTCCGAGCCAGGCGAGGACGGCGCCGAGGAAGCAGGCGGTCGCGAGGAGATCCGGCAGGCCCGTAGCCCACGCCACCGGCTCGGCGCGCAGGGGATGCAGCGTCCACGTCAGCGCGGCGGCGATGGCGGCCGACGCCGCGTCGCGGGGCGGCGCCTTGGGAAAGAGCGCGGCCAGTACGCGCGCGCCGATGAAGGAGACGAGGATCGCGCAGGCGGCGTGGGCGAGCCAGGACGCCAGGTGGTAGGCGGCCGGATTGAGCCCTTGCACGCGGAAGATCGCCGCGTAGCTCAGCCAGCCCAGGGGCTGATAGGTGCCGTACTCCAGGCTCGTGAACATCCAGCGCAGGTTCTCCGCCGAAAGCTCGCGCAGGCGGGGGTTGTCCAGGATGAGCCAGTAGTCCTCGAGGTTGACGAAGCCGTGCCGCAGGATCGGCAGGAAAGCCCATGCCGCGGCGAGAGCGGGGAGGGCCGCGGCCGCGAGCCTCACAGGCTCTCCATTAATAGGGCCAGACGGGCGGTGGTCCGGGGATCGCTGCCCGGCCCCATGCGCGAGAGCAGCCAGCCCGCCATGGCTCGCCGGGAGTGGAGCAGATAGACCTCCTGGGTCCAGGTCCGGGCGTCGGCGCGGGTGAACGAGCCGCTCTCGGGCGACTCGAGGAAGCGCGCGGCGTCGTCGCCGGCGTCGATCATGCGGCGCTTGGTCTCGACCCGGATCAGCGAGCCCTGCGGCGCGGAGTGGGGGAAGTCGGCGAGCACGGCGGCGAGCACGGCGGGATCGGCGAGGACGGCGCGCCCCGGGTTGAGGCGCAGCCACAGGGACCAATCGGTGGTCAGCGCGCCCGCGGAGACGGGCAGGACCAGGTTCGGGTGCGCGCGCCTCAGGCGCCGGACGTAGGGCGGGAAGCCGAACATGGACGGAGAGACGAAGACCCGCCCTCCGCCCTCGCCTCGGATCAGCTCGAGCTCGAGCGCGGCGAAGACCGCGTCGTCGCCGCCCAGGACGATCACGTCGCCGGGCTTCGAGTCGCGGACCATCGCGCGCACGTGCGCGAGGAGCGGATCGGAGCCGGCCAAGGACAGCGGACGGATGAGCAGCGGGCCGAGGGCCGCCGCGGCGGCGAGCGCCCAGGGCAGGGAGGGGCGCGTGCGGCGCGCCAGCGCCTGAGCGCCTCTGCCGGCGAGGGCGAAGACGGCGATCAGGGGGAGGAGATGGAAGCGCGCGGCGACGGCGCGCGCGTACTCGGGATGGACCGCCGGCATCTGGGCGGAGCTGAACGCGGCGTACGTCCCCGCCGAGAACAGGAGCCACGCGGTCCAGGCGGCCAGCTCGCGGCGCGACGTCTTCCAGAGTTCGGCCGCTCCGAGGGCGGAGAGAAGCAGGGCGGGCAGCCCCGCATGGTCGCGCGCGGACTCGAGGAACCAGTCGAGGTGCTCGCCCACGCCGCACGCGCTCAGCGGCGTTTGAGAGCCTCCGGCCGCGAGCTTGAGGGGGCCGCCGAGGCCCAGGCGCAGGAACAGCCCGGGCATCGCGGAGAGGCCGTCCACTTCGAAGAGATTGTAAAGCGGCGCGCTCCAGGCCAGGCGGGCGGCGAGCAGCAGGTACGGGAAGGCGAGAGCCGCCGCCGCGATGCCCGCCGCCTGAAGCGCCGCGGCCCGCCCGGGGCGGCGGGCGGAGAGCCAGACGGCGAAGGCCGGGACCAGGAAGACGTAGCTCGGGTGATGCGAGACGCCCAGGCCGAAGAGCAGGGCGAACAGGCGCAGGTCGCGCGCGCGCCCCTCGCGGGCCCAGGCGGCCGCGAAGCAGGCGGCGGCGAGCGCCAGGAGATCGTTGAGCGCGCGCGCCTCGGCGACGAGGGAGTAGTACCAGAACAGCGGCGACAGGGCCATGAGCAAAGAGCCCGTGAGCGCGGCCGCGCGCGGCGCGCCCCCGGCGCGCAGGAAGAGGAACAGGACGCAGGCCGCGCCGGCGTGGAGGAGGCCGGAGAGGCCGTTGACCGCGGCCCCGGGTTCGCTCCAGGGCAGGCGAGACCACAGCCAGCCCAAAGCGGTCAGCAGCGGATACCCCGGAGGATGCGGGACCGCCCAGGTCAGCGCCGCGAGCACGTGCTGGGGCGAGTCTCCGAAGCCGTAGGAATGCGAGCGTCCGGTCCAGAACAGCAGCGAGAGAGCGGCGAAGAGGGCCGCGGCGAGGCGCGCGTCGAGGCGGGAGTCGGCCTTGCTCATCGCCGCACCGCCGCGAGGGAGAGGCCCGCGAGCGCGAGCGCGGACAGCAGCGCCCCGAGCGCGAACGACGCCGGGGCGTAGCGCAGGACGAAGCGGTGCCGTCCGCTCGAGAGCGGGACGGCCCGCAGGGCCCAGTCGGCCGGGAGGACCTCGTAAACGGCCTGGGCCGAGCCGGGTCTCGCGTCGGCCCGCCAGCCGCGCGCGTAGGAGTCGGCCAGCACGAGGATCGCGGGCGACTCCAGCTCCGCCTCGATCTCCAGCGAATCCGAGTCCTCGCCCACGACGCGGGCCGCGCCGCCTCGCCCCGCGGGATCGGGAGCCGGGACCGGAGCGCGTTCGAGCACGACGCGGCGAGCCGCGTCGAAACCGGGGGTCAGGACCGCGGCCAGCGCCTCGTCGCGTCCCGCCGCGAGGCTCCACTCGCGCGCCAGCAGGAGGCGCGGGAGCGGGGCGGCGAGCTCGCGCGTGGGCGGCTCGCCGCGGCGCAGGACGGCGCGCGCGCGCAGCAGGCGCAGGACGGGGTGGTCCCGGCGCGGGATCAGGCTCGAACCGGCCTCGGCGGGCGCCAGCCCCTGGGAGGCGAAGAGCAGCTCCGCCCAGCGGCGCGGGACGAGCTGGCCGTAGCCCCAGAGCTCGGGGACGCCGAGTTCGATCCCGGCGTCCGGGTCGGTGCGAAGGTCGAACAAGGCGCGTTCGCCCGGGGCGAAGGAAGCCAGAGTCTTCTCCCAGGCCGGCGGGATCTCGCGCGCGATCGCCTCGGCGGGAGCGTTGAGGACGCCGAAGGCGGCGCTCGCGAAGACGGCGAGGGCGGGCAGGGCCGGCGCCCAGCGCCCCAGCCGCGGCGCGGCGAGGTCGGCTCCGGCGGCGCACAAGACCGAGAGGAAAGCGCAGGCGGGCAGGGCCAGGCGCGCGGGCGCGCGGAACAGCGAGCCCAACGGCAGCAAGCGGGCCGCGCCGAAGGCGAGGACGAGCAGGATCGCGGCGGCGGCGAGCGCGGGG
>CAZURZ010000031.1:0-20266 GCA_964623465.1 uncultured Elusimicrobia bacterium | reverse complement strand
GGCGGACGCCGGCCCACAGGGCGAGCGCCGCCGCCGGCGCGCCCACGTGCAGGGACGATTCCCAGAAGTACGGCGACGCCCGCAGGGACGCGGACAGCCCGGCGGGGAGGACGAGCGACGGCAGAGCGTCGAGCGTCAGCGCGAAGGACGCCGGACCGCCCGGAGCGCCGGCCCAACGCACGGATTCCGCCGCCGCCTCCAGCCCGGGCAGCCACTGCGCCGCGGAGAGGCCCGCCGCCCCCAGCGCCGCGGCGCCGAGAGCGATGCAGTAACGCGAGCGGCGTCCGCGCGGAGGGAATTCGAGCGCGGCGTGCAGGGCCGCGGCGAGCGCGGCGAGCCAGGCGGCCTGGGGGTTGCCGGCGAGCACGATGAGCGCTCCGCAGGCGGCGGCCGCCGCGCACCAACGCGGGGACGGGGAGCGGCGCAGTTCGTCGACGCAGAGCAGGAGGCCCGGCAGCCAGGCCGCGCCGCATAGATACGGGAGGTGCCCGGCGTAGAGGCGCAGGAAGAAGGGGCCGCAGAGCATGAACGCGGCCCCGCCGGCGAAAGCGCCCGCCTCGGACGCTCCGCGGCGCCGCGCCCAGGCGTAGGCGAGAGCGCCGGCGAGCCACACGTGCAGGAACATCACCGCGTCGAGCGCGCTCTCGAGGGGCAGGACGAGGTGCAGCCAGTTCGGCGGATAAAGGAGGGCCGGCTCGAAGCTCCCGTGGAACGGGTGGCCGCCGAAGGCCCACGGGCTCCACAGCGGGAAGCGCCCCGCCGCAAGCTCGGCGAAGCCCCAGCGCCGCCAGGGGGCGAACTGCGCGGCGACGTCGTTCCAGCGTCCGCTCGCGACGAGCTCCGAGGAGGAGAGCGCCTGGCGCAGGACGAAGGCGGCCAGGACGCCGAGCCCGGCCGCGGCCCTCATGTCTTGTCCGCGTAGCGCGCGCGGAAGTCGGCGCGCGCGGAGTCGAAGCGGTCCTCGCGGATCGACTTCCGGATCGCGCGGGAGACGGTCTCCATGTACTGGAGGTTGTGATAGGAGAGGAGGCGGTAGGCGATCAGCTCCTTGGCCCTGAGGAGATGCCCGAGGTAGGCCCTCGTGTAGCGCGCGCAGACGAAGCACTCGCACTCCGGGTCGAGCGGCGTGAAGTCCCTGCGGAAGCGGGAGTTGGTCACGTTGTACTTGCCGCCGGAGGCCATGACCTGGCCGGTTCGCGCGACGCGGGTCGGGTAGACGCAGTCCATCATGTCCACGCCGCAGGCGACGGCGTCCCACAGGTCGAGCGGGGTTCCCACTCCCATCAGGTAGCGGGGACGGTCGGCGCGCAGGAGCGCCGTGGTCTCGGTCAGGCGCGACCAGGTCGTCTCCTTGTCTTCGCCGACCATGAAGCCGCCGATGGAGATGCCGTCGGCCGGGGACGCGTTGTGATGCTCCGCGGAGAGCTTCCGCAGCTGCGGGTGCAGCCCGCCCTGGTAGAGGGGGAAGAACAGGCATTTGGAGCCGGCGGCGCGCGCGGCGGCGACCGCGGGCACCGAACGGTCGAGCCAGTCCATCGAACGCTCGATGGCGGCCTTGGCGACGGCGTCCGTGCACGGGTACGGCGGGCACTCGTCGAGGGTCGTCCAGCCGTCGGAGCCGAGGCCGGCCTGCACCGCGATCACCGATTCGGGAGTGAGGCGGTGCTTGGAGCCGTCGAGATGGGACTTGAACGTGACGCCCTCGTCGTCGATCTCTCTCAGGTCCGACAGCGACAGCACCTGGAAGCCGCCGGAGTCCGTCAGGATGAACCCGTCCCAGTCCATGAACTTGTGCAGGCCGCCCGCCGCCTTGACGGTCTCCACGCCCGGGCGCAGGTACAGGTGATAGGAGTTGGCGAGCATCGCGCGCACGCCGAGGCGGCGCATGTCGTCGGAGTCGAGCGCCTTCACCGCGGCTTGGGTGGCCACGGGCATGAACGCAGGGGTCTGCACGGGACCCCGCGGAGTTTCCAGGACGCCGGCGCGGGCCGCGCCGCTCTTCGCTTCGATGCGGAAGCTCATCTCGCGTCCATTCTACAGAATCAAGGTCGCGTCGCCGAAGGAGTAGAGACGGTAGCGCAGGGCCACGGCCTCCCGGTACGCGGCGAGCAGGCGCTCGCGGCCCGCGAACGCCGAGGCCAGCAGCAGGGGCGTCGAGCGGGGCAGATGGAAGTTGGTGATCAGGGCGTCGATGCCGCGGAAGGCGAAGCCGGGCGTGATGTAGAGCGCGCTCTCGCCCGCGCCCGGGCCGAAGCCCTCGGGCCGCGCCGCGAGCGTCTCCAGGGTGCGGGTCGTGGTCGTGCCGACCGCCACGATCCGTCCGCCCCTCGCGCGCGCCTCGGCGATGCGGGCGGCCTCGCCCGCCTCGACCTCGTAGCGTTCGCCGAGCATCACGTGGGCCGCCGCGTCGTCGCTCGTGATCGGCCGGAACGTCCCGCGGCCCACATGCAGCGTGATGAAGGCGAACGTCACGCCGGAGTCCGCCAGCGTTCTCATCAGCTCGGGCGTGAAGTGCATGCCGGCCGTCGGCGCCGCGATGGAGCCGTCGTCGCGCGCGTAGACCGTCTGATAGCGCGCCGCGTCGGCGCGCGAGGGCGTCCGCTTCTTGGCGATGTAGGGGGGCAGCGGCGGCAGGCCGTGCTCGGCGAGGTAGGGGCGCAGGTCCGGCGTGTCGAACACCAGGCTGTACTCGCCCTCGTCGTTGAGGCCGGCCACGGTCGCGCCCAGGCCGCCGGGGAGCTCGATGCGCTGGCCGGCCTTGAAGCCCGAGGCGAGCGCGGTCCAGGAGTTCGGCGCCAGCTCGCGCACGAGCAGCATGTCGGCCTTCCCGCCGGTGGACTTCCTGCCCACGAGCCGGCACGGAAGGACCTTGGTGCGGTTGACGACGACGCAGTCGCCGGCCTTCAGAAAGCGGGGGAGGTCTCGGAACGACGCGTGCACGAGCGACTTCGCCGCGCGGTCCAGGACCATGAGACGAGCCGAGTCGCGCGGCTCGGCGGCCGAGGAGGCGATCAGCTCCTCGGGATACTCGTAGTCGAAGTCGGAGAGGGGGAGGCTCACTCTTCGACCTCCGAAAGCTCGGAGCCGGGAAAATACGACGACAGGATCTTCTCGTACGAGCGGCCCTTCTCGGCCTGGAGCCGCGCGCCCCATTGGCACAGGCCGACGCCGTGGCCGGAGCCGCCGCCCGCGAACTCGACTCCTTTCTTGAGCTCCCGCACCGAGCGCACGCGCACGCTCTTCATCTCCCCCGCGCCGAGGGCGCCGCGCAGGTCGGCCGCCTTCACCTCCACGGTCTCGCGTCCGCTGCGGGCCAGGAAGGTGCGCACGAACCCGGCGCCGTCGCGGGCGCCGATGCGCAGCGATTTGAGCGGCCCGGTGAGGATCTTCTTCTCCGCGATCGCCGCGGTCAGGTCCGCCCACGCGAAGTAGGCGGTCCACTTCATGTGCGGGGAGGCCGAGCACCACGGGTCGCGCACGCCCCGCAGGGGACGCGGCGTCTCGCCGGCGTCGCCGCTCCAGGCCGAGCCCGCGTCCGTGGTCGCGCCGCCGCAGCACGCGTGGTAGTAGACGCGCAGAAGCTTGCCTTTCCAGCCGAGAACCTCGCCCTTCGTCTGACGCACGGCGGCGCGGACGTTCTCGTTGACGAGCGTCGTGCCCTTGTAGACCTGGGAGCGCGTGTCGCTGGTGAGGTCGAAGCCCTCCTTGCGGAACTTGCCGAGGTTGGCGTAGGTGAAGGTGCGCGCGACCACCGCCTGGGCTTTGAGCGCCTCCAACGGCCAGTCGGGGTCCATCTCGTGGGGCAGCACGCCCTCGAGATAGGTCTCGACCGAGGCTTCCTCGATGATCGACAAGGTCTGCCCGGGGTCGAGACGCAGGATCAGCGCGCCGCGGTATTGGTGATGGCCGACCTTGATGCGGGCTCCGTCCTGCGGGACCAGCCGCGTCTCGCTGCGCAGGCGCAGGTCGCCGAGGCGCAGCCCGCCCTCGCGGGTCTTGAGCGGGATCTCGCCCTTCCATTCGAGGGGGCGAGGCTTGGCGCCGGGCGCGTCGAGGAGCACCGTCCCGGTCGGCACGATCACCGCGCTCTGCGCCTGGCGCAGGATGGCGACCTGCACGGTGCCGGCGTAGGACGGCGCGGCCGAGGCCGCGAGCAGCGCGGCGGCGGCGAGCCTCACAGCAGGTCGAGCGTCCGGCGCGGGGCCTTGAGGCCGAGGTGCTCGTACGCCTTCGGCGTCGCCACGCGCCCGCGCGGCGTGCGCGCGAGGAAGCCGGCCTGGATCAGGAACGGCTCGACGACGTCGGTGACCGTGTCGAGCTCCTCGCTGACGGCGATGGCCAGGTTTTCGACGCCGACCGGGCCGCCGTCGAACTTCTCGATCACGGCCTTCAGGAGGCGGCGGTCCATCGCGTCGAGGCCCTCGGCGTCCACGTCGAGCTTCGAGAGGGCGTGGCGCGCCAGCTCTCCGGTGATCTTGCCGTCGCCGTCCACCTGCGCGAAGTCCCGGACGCGGCGCAAAAGCCGGTTGGCTATGCGAGGCGTCCCCCGGCACCTTCGCGCGATTTCGTCGGCGCCCTGGTCATCCGTCTGGATCTTCAACAGGCCGGCGGATCTCAGGACGATTCTCCGCAGTTCGTCGGGCCCGTAGAATCCCAGCTGGGCCACGATGCCGAAACGGTCTCTCAGCGGGCCGGTCAACAGTCCGGATCGCGTGGTCGCCCCGATCAAAGTGAAGCGCGGCACGGCGAGCTTCAGCGTCGAGGACGCGGGACCCTTGCCCGTGGAGATGAAGAAGGTGTAATCCTCCATCACCGGGTACAGCGCCTCCTCGACCACCGCGTTGAGGCGGTGGATCTCGTCGATGAAGAACACGTCGCCCTCGCCGATGTCGGTGAGCAGGGCGGCGAGGTCGCCGACGCGCTCGAGGATCGGGCCGGAGGCCGTGCGCAGGTTGACTCCCATCTCGCGGGCGAGAATATTGGCGAGGGTCGTCTTCCCCAATCCGGGAGGCGCGTAGAACAGGCAGTGGTCGAGCGGCTCGCCGCGCTTCTTGGCGGCCTTGATGAAGACGCGCAGGTTCTCCTTCAGGCTCTCCTGGCCGATGAACTCCTCGAGCGTCTTCGGGCGCAGCGCGCGGTCGGCCTGCTCCTCGGCGGGCGCCGCGGCGGGATTCAGGACGTCGTCTTTGGGCTTGGCCATTTAGAGCCTCTTGAGCGCCTGGCGGACCAGCTGCTCCGCGGGCACGTCCTTGCCGCCGTTCTCGGCGGCCATCGTCTGGAGCGCGGCCCGCACCTCGGCGGGCTTGTAGCCCAGCGACTCGAGCGCCTGCATGGCCTGGCCCCACGGCCCGGAGACGGGCGCCGCGGCGGCCTGCGGCTCGAGGCGCGGCGCGCCGGGCACGCGCACCTCGTCGATCTTGCCCTTGAGAGAGTCGATCAGCTTCGTCGCGGTCTTCTTCGTGAAGCCGAACACGCCGCACAGGAGCTTCTCGTCGCGGTCCATGACGGCGCGGCGGAAATCGGGGAGGGACTTCGACGCCTTGTCGAGGTACTCGAGCGCCTTCTTGGCGCCCGTCCCGGGGATCTCGTCCCGGAAGGCGCAGAACATGGATTTCTCCGACGGCGTCAGGAAGCCGTACAGCGTCTCGCCGCCGCCGTACATCGCGTAGGACGCGACGATGAAGAGCCGGGCCTCGGCGCCGGGAGCGGGGAGGTGCGAGGAGGTGGCCGCGGTGACGTGCACCTCGTGGCCGACGCCGCCGACCTCGAGCACGACGGTCTCGAGATCTTTGGTCAAAATCTGTCCGCGCAGGCTCGCGATCACTTGGCGCCTCCCCAGGAGTCGATGACGCGCAGGCCCTTCATGCGCCCCGCGCGCAGGTGGCACAGCGCGATCGCGGCCGCGTCGGCCACGTCGTTGGGGCGCAGCTTGTCCTTCAGGCCGAGCGCCTTCTGCACCACGGTCTGCATCTGAGCCTTCTCGGCGCGGCCGGAGCCGGTGAGCGAGAGCTTGACCGTCTTGGGGTTGTACTCGTGCACCGCGTGCCCGGCCTGGGCGACGGCGAGCAGCGCCACGCCGCGGGCCTGGAGGGTGGCGCGCACGGTGTGGGCGATCGTGGTGAAGAACATCTCCTCGACCGCGCACTCCTTCACGGGATGCGCCGACAGCACGGTCGCGAGCTCCGCGTGGATCTCCATCAGGCGGTCGCCCAGCGGTCGCCCGGGAAGGGTCCGGATCACTCCCGAGGCCACGAGCCGGGGGGAGGACGGCGCTCCGTCGAGCACCGCCCAGCCCGTCTCGTGCATCCCCGGATCGATCCCGAGGATCATCAGGCCGCCATCTTCTCCATCACGGCGTCGGAGATGTCGAAGTTCGCGTAGACGTTCTTCACGTCGTCGAGGGCCTCGAGCAGCTCGATGAGCTTGAGCACGGTCGGCGCCTGCTTCTCGTCCACGGCGACGAGATTGTCGGGAATCATGGAGACCTCGGCCGTGTCGACCTGGAACTTCTTGGCGGCGAGGCCGTCCTTGACCTTGAGGAGGTCGTTGGGAGCGGTGTACACCTCGACGATGTCGCCGTCGGACTTGATGTCCTCGGCGCCGAGGTCGAGCGCGTCGCCCATCACCGCGTCCTCGGTGGAGCCCTTCACGGTGATGAGGCCCTTGGCCTTGAACATCCAGGCGACGGAGTTCGGCGCGCCGAGCGAGCCGCCGTTCTTCGCCATGATCGTGTGCACCTCGCCGCGGGTGCGGTTGCGGTTGTCGGACGTGCACTCGACGAGCATCGCCACGCCGCCCGGGCCGTAGCCCTCGTACGTCAGCTCCTCGAAGGCCGCCTGGCCCTCGAGCTCGCCGGTGCCGCGCTTGATCGCGCGCGTGATCGTGTCGGAGGGCATCTGCGCGGCCTTCGCGTCGTCCATGGCCTTGCGCAGGCGGGGGTTGCCGGAGGGGTCGCCGCCGCCGAGCTTGGCGGCGATCGTGATTTCGCGCGAGCACTTCGTCCAGACCTTGCCGCGCTTCGCGTCCGCCGCGCCCTTCTTGTGCTTGATGTTCGCCCAGTGCGAATGTCCGCCCATTGGTGAGCCCTCCGTGAAATCCGTCGACAAATCATACCAAATGAACGAATCGGCGGGTCAGACACGAGGATTCCGAAGATTCGTCTAGGTCCTCTGGACCGGCGGGGGGGTCCCAAGACCCCTGTGGGGATTTCACGAAATCCCCATAATAAAGGCATGAAGAGCACCCGCCGCGTCATCGCGTCGTCGCTGTCCTTCATCCTTGCCGCCCTGTCCGGGGGCCCCGTCTACGCCCAGACCCGCGGCGTCGTCCAGGCCCCGGCGGGCTCCGCGGCCGTCCCGGCGATCCCGCAGACCGGCGTCGGCGCGCTCACCGGCCCCGGCCCGGCGTCCCTGGCTCCCACGCTCTCCGGCTCGTTCGCTCCGTCCGCGTCCGTTCCCGGCGCTCAGAGCGCGATCTCCGCGGCCCCGTCATTGGCGCCGTCGGCGATCCCTGCCGCCGCCGCGGCCGCCAATCCCGTCTCGGCGGCGCCGGTCGCGATCCCGGCCGCCCAGGCCGCCAAGTCCTTCCCGCAGGGGTCTTACGCCGCGCTGCGCGCCATGCAGCTGCCGGCCGCCTCGGCGGGGGAGAGCGAGACGCCCTCCACGGAGAAGCAGGCCGCCGAATCCGGCGCCAAGTTCGACGGCTCCAAAGCCGGGCCCGAAGCCGCCCTGGCCCCGGTCGAGGCCAAGCCCTCCCGGGTCAAGACCTTCCTGTCCAAGTCCAAGGCCGCCCTGACCGGCTTCGGCCGCGACGTCAAGGGCATGGCGACGGGCGATCCCGAGCTCGAGCACCTGCTCGCCGACTCCAAGCCGGCGATGCGCAAGACCCAGCTCCTGCTCGGCCTCGACGCCATCCTCTCCATCTCGATGGCCTTCATCGTCGGCCCCCTGCTCGACACCGCCGCGATCGCGGCCAAGACCGGCCTCGCCGCGCACATGGTCCCGCTCGCGGTCCTCGGCGGCGCGCTGGTGCTGTCCTCGCTCGCCTACGCCTGGGTCGAGCGCTCGCACGCGGTGCAGACCCGCCTGGCCGGCCTGCGCTCGACGCGCGACTACCGCGGGGCCCTGCAGAAGGCGCTGACCGCTCAGGAGATGGACTTCCACCTCGAACACGGCTCGGGCAAGCTCGCCGGCCGCCTGCTCAACGACCCCAACTACCTCTCGAACAAGAACGTCGACACGCGCCTCTCGCTCCTGCACTACTCCCTGCACTTCGCGTTCGGCGTGGGCATGATGCTCTACACGAGCCCCGCGCTCTCGCTCGCGGCCTTCGCGATCATCCCGGCGCTCGGCTGGCTCTCCTCCAAGTTCGGCGACAAGATCGGCGAGATCGCGCACACGTCTCTCGACAAGAAGGCGGACATGATGAAGCAGTCGCAGGAGAGCCTCCAGCAGGCCGAGGTCGTGAAGACCTTCGGCGCGGCCGGCCAGGAGCTCGACCGCTACGGAAAGGTCGTCGACGCCAACGCGGACCTCGCCGAGCAGGAAGCGCGCCTGATGGCGAAGTACTCGCTCTTCGCGGGCGGCCTCACCGAGTTCTTCACGAAGAACATGATCTACATCCTCGGCGGCGCGGCGCTCGCGCTGGCCTGGGGCCTCTCCTTCGGCCAGATCGCGCAGATGGCGCTGTTCGCCGGCTTCGCCAAGTACGCCTTCACCGGCCTGACCAGCCTCTACCTGCGCTACAAGCGCAACGCCAAGGCCTCCGAGTCGGTGCGCGACCTGCTCATGCGCAAGCCGGCCATCGTCGACGCCGAGAACGCCGAAGTCCTGCCCGCCGGCGCCGGCTCCGTCGAGTTCAAGGGCGTGAAATTCGCCTACCCCTCGCGCAAGGCCGAGCCCGTGCTCAAGGGCGTGGACTTCTCCGCGAAGTCGGGACAGACCGTCGCCTTCGTCGGCGAGACCGGCTCGGGCAAGAGCACGATCACCCGCCTTCTGCTGCGGCTCTGGGACGCGAACGAGGGCTCGATCACGGTCGACGGGCGCGACATCCGCGGCGTGACGCGCGAGAGCCTGCTCGCGGGCATCGCCGTGGTGCCGCAGGAGACGCGTCTCTTCAACGGCACGCTGCGCGAGAACATGATCTATGGAGCCGACTCGGCCACCCCCGAGCAGCTCGACGAGGCCATCCGCAAGGCCGGCGCGTCCTTCGTCCGGGACGCGCGCCGCTTCCCGGACGGGCTCGAGACGAAGGTCGCCGAGGGCGGCGGCCGCCTCTCCGGCGGCGAACGCCAGCGCGTGGCGATCGTGCGCGCCCTCCTGCGCAACCCGCGCATCCTGATCCTCGACGAGGCCACCTCCGCGCTCGACAACAAGACCGAGCGCGAGGTTCAGGCCGCGCTCGACTCGCTCACGGGCGGCGAGGGCGGCCGCAAGCCCACGACCCTCGTGGTCGCGCACCGCCTGAGCACGATCCGCGGCGCCGACGCGATCCACGTGCTGGAGAAGGGCGAGATCGTGGAGAGCGGCACCCACGCCGAACTGCTCGCCCTGGGCGGCCGCTACGCCCGCTTGTGGAAGGAGGGCGGCTACGACGTCGCCGCGACCGCCGCCGCCGCGGAGGATTCCGGCTCGGCGCCGAAGGCCGCCGCCGAGACGAGCGCCTCGGGGCCCGCCGCCGCGGAGGCCGCGCCGTCGAAGCCGGCCCGCCTCGCGAAGGTGAAGGTCTTCTTCGCCGAGCTCGCCGAGTACGTGCGCGGCGACAAGGAGGCCCGTCCCTTCCTGCCGCTGCGCGCCCTGGCGGGGTTGAGCCTCCTGCTCATCGCCGACTTCACCATGTCGATCGCCGGCTCGCACTACCTCGGCAAGTTCCTCGACGGGGCGGCGCAGATCGCGGGCGCCGGCGCGATCGGGGCGGACCTGTGGGCGCTCGCCGCCGTCTCGGTCGGCCTGCTGGCCGTCTCCATCGGGGCGCAGTACGCCTACGCGGTCCGCCAGGGCGTGCTGCGCGCCAAGGCGCTGGCCTCCCTGCGCAAGGAGCTCATGGCGCGCCTGCACGGCAAGCCGATGTCCTTCCACATGCAGAACGACTCGGCGGCGCTGGCCTCGCGCCTCTCCGAGGACGCCGACGCCCTGGTCAAGAAGAACCTCGACGCGCGCGTGCCGCTCGCCGGCAACATCCTCTCGCTCGTCCTCTCCACCGCGCTGCTCCTGCACGCCAGCCCGCTCGCCGGCGCCGTCGTGTTCGTGATGCTGCCGGCGCTCGGCGTCATCAACGGCTACTTCGGCCAGAAGCGCGAGAAGCTCTACGGGACGTTCTCGCTGCGCCGCGCCGAGCTCGGCAAGCAGGGCCAGGAGCCGCTGGAGCTCATCCAGTCGGTCAAGACCGTGGGCGCGGAGAAGAAGGAGAACGCCAAGTACCGCGCCAAGGCGCAGGCCCTCGTGGACGTCGGCGAGGTCGACGCGCGCGTCGGCGGCACCGCGCACATGCTCTCCAGCGCGCTCACCGACTTCTTCACCAAGCAGCTGATCTATCTCGTCGGCGCCTGGGCCGTGGCGGCCTCGATGGGCCTGACCATCGGCTCGATCGTGGTGATGACCTTCTACGCGGCCTTCATCAAGGCCGCCTTCGACGGGCTCTCGGCGCGCTGGCTGGAATACAAGAGCGCGCGCGGCGAGACGGGGGTGGTCCGCGAGTGGCTGGCCGAGCCGAAGGCCGAGTCCGCGGGCGAGGCGATCCCCTTGGGCGGCGGCGCGATCAGGTTCGAGAACGTCGGCTTCAAGTACTCCGCCGACGGCACCGGCGCCGGCGTCGAGGGCATCGACCTCGAGATCAAGCCCGGCGAGACCGTCGCGTTCGTCGGCGAGTCCGGCTCGGGCAAGAGCACGATGCTCAAGCTGCTCCAGAACCTCTGGAAGCCGACCTCGGGCCGCATCACGCTCGACGGCGTGAACACGGCCGACGCGGATGAAGGACAGCTCTCGGCCGAGATCGCGAAGGTCCCGCAGGAGACGCGCCTCTTCGACGACTCCCTGCGCTACAACCTGACCTACGGCTCGCCCTCGGCGACCGACGCGCAGCTCGAGGCCGCTCTCAAGGCCGCCAAGGCCGATTTCGTCAACGACAAGGCCGCCTTCCCTCAGGGTCTCGACACGCGCGTCGGCGAGGGCGGCGCGACGCTCTCCGGCGGCCAGCGCCAGCGCGTGGCCATCGTGCGCGCGCTGCTCAAGCAGCCCCGCGTCCTGCTCCTCGACGAGGCCACCTCCGCGCTCGACAAGAAGACGGAGCGCGAGATCCAGGAGACGCTGGACGGCCTCAGCCGCGGCGCCGGCAAGGTGACGACGCTCGTCGTCGCCCACAACCTGACCACGATCGCCAAGGCCGACCGCATCGTGGTCATGGCGAACGGCCGCATCGTCGAGGTCGGCTCCCACGCCGACCTGCTGGCGAAGGGCGGGGCCTACGCCCGCCTCTGGCAGTCCCAGAACGCCGGGCGCTGAGCGCGGCTACTTCTTCGCCGGCAGCGTGATCCAGGGCCGCCCAGGTTGGGCGGCGAGCGCGGCAGGGGAGGGGGAGATCGTCGGGGTCTGCTCCAGGTTCTGCAGGCGCGCCGCGCGTTCGACGGCCGGGCGCACGTAGGCGTAGATTTCCGGCGCCATGATCCGGCCGTCCCCGTCGGCGTCCGCCGCGCCGCTGAGGCCCTCGAGCAGATAGGAGGTCAGGAGGCCGTGGCGCCTGTCCGGATCGCTCGCGCTGATCTGGTTGCTCTGCGCCGCGGCGAGCACGACGGCGTTGGGCGCCGCGGCGGGCTGCACGACGTTGACGAGCGGCCTCGCGCCCTTGGCCAGCAGGGAGCGTCCGCCCTGCCCGGAGAAGCAGGCGTCCAGCACGACCGTCACGTCCTTGGTCGGGAGCTTCGCGAGCGATGCGTGGAGCTTCGCCACGGGGTAGGCGGTGTCCTCGAGGTAGGAAGCGTCGGCCTCGTAGGGCATCAAGTAGCCTTCTCCCGTAGCCGGGTTCGGCGCGCCGTGACCCGCGTAATAGACGAACACGCGCGACTTGGGCCCGACGCGGTTCTTGAGCCAAGAGCCGAGGTGCTTCTCGAAGTCGGTGCGCGTCGCCTGCTCGTCGGTGAGCAGCACGACGTTCTTGGGATCGAAGCCCATCGCCGCGGTCGCGTAGGCGTGCATCGTCCGGGCGTCGCGGGCGGCGTACTCGACGCGCGGGATGCCGGACGCGCGGTACTTCTCGACGCCGATGATGACGGCGTACGCGTCGGGGTCGACGGGGGAGGCGGAAGACGGGGGCGCGTCGAAGTTCCTCGCGGGCGCGGGGGGAGGGACGACGGGGGAGGACGCCTCCGGCGGAGCGGCGGCGAGATCGACCGCGGCGCTGCGCCCCGCCGCGGACGGCGCCAGAGGCGTTCCCGCGTCGAGACGGGAGTAGTAGACCTTGCCGTCTTTCGAGGAAGGCTGGATCAGGTGCTTGCGGTCCGCCGCGAGGCGGAAGGCGAAGCCTCCATCGAAGGCCTCTCCCTCGGCCGCCGCGAGACGGCGGCCCAGCTTGAGGTCCCAGACGGCGAAATCGTGGCGCCATCCGCCGTCGTAATGGTAGCGGGCCTCGATGGCGTAGCGCCCGTCGTCCTGCGGGTAGAAATAGACGGTTTCACCGCCCGGACGCGGCGGCGCCAGACGCGCCCGCGCGCGCACCGATCCGTCGTAGTCCCAGATCTTCCGTTCGCTCGATTTGTCGCCCGCGGAGTAAAGATAGCGGTGGGCGGGCATCAGCCACGGGTTGTCGGCGGCGGTGCAATCCTCGAGGAAGGCCAGGCGCTTGCGGTCGCTCAGGTCGATCAGGGCGCAGCTGTTCTCGTCGGCGGTCACTCCCAGCATCCGCCCGTCGGCGTCGATCCCGCGGAACTCCGAGATCATGCGGCTGGGCTTGAGCGCGACGCTGTCCGCGGAGCGCATCACGTTCTTCTCATCGACGAGCTTCTTGCCCTCGAGGTCGTAGACGACCATGAAGTTCTCGTAGGTCACGTCGGGAAGCATGTTGCGCTGCCCGTGGAGGACGACCCGGCGTCCGTCGGCGGCGAAGCTGGCGCCGTGCATCTCCAGGCACTTGGTCGAGATGCCGCGGCCGTGAACGCAGGGGCCTTCGAACGAGGCCAAGGTGCGCACGATCTTCTCCTCCGTGACGGAGACGAGCACGAACTGGACCGTGTTGCGCGTCCAAGCCTTGGACGAATCCGAGCGGCGGTGGTCGATCACCGCGAGCAGCCAGCGCCCGTCGCCGGAGAAGGCGGACGGCTTGAAGTGCACCAAGTCGTTGGGGCCCACGCGCTCGACCAGAGGCGACTCGATGCGGAACAGGGGCTTGCCCTTGGGCAAGGACCAGACCGTGATGGAATTCTCGCCTTCGACGGCGCTCATCGAGCCGTCCGCGCTGAACCAGCGGCTGAAGGGGGTGGCCGTCAGCGTTTCGAGCTTGAGCGACGGCGCGGTCTTGGCGGCCGGCGCGGCGGGCGGCGCCGCGAAGGCGGCCGCCTGCAGGAGGACGAGAAGGGCGAGGGGAGCGATCATGAATGACACTATACAAACTCGCGCAGAACTGGACGCAAGGGGAATCCGGGCCGTGCCCTGGCGGGCGTCGACTTTATGTCCTAAACTAACCACCTGGGCTCGTAGCTCAACGGATAGAGTACTTGGCTTCGAACCAAGTGATCCGGGTTCGATTCCTGGCGAGCCCACCATTTTCCGCCCCTGGAACGCCCTCTACGGTGAAATATTCCCGTAACGCTTCCCTGATAACATCCTGGGGCATGCTGTTCCTCGCCGCCAGCACGGCGTTGATCCCAGGCCCCGCATGGGCCGCCAAGCCGGCCGTGGTCAAATCGACCGCGGCCGTTCGCGCTGAATTGGGGCGCGAGGCGGTGGCCCTTCTCTCCGAGTCGGGAAGCGATCCCGATTCCGAGACGCGCGAGGCCGTGGCCAAGGCTTGGGGGGCTCTCGGCAACCGGGCCGCGGTGCCGTTTCTCAAGAAGGCGCTCGGCGACCAGAATCCCGACGTGCGGATCGCCGCGGCGGCCGGTCTCTACAAGCTCGGCGAGGTCGACGGACTGACCAGCCTCATCGACGAGACCAAGACCTTCGGCGGCGCCCCGCCGACCACGCCCGCGCAGGAGCTGCGGCGCATGGCGCGCGACGCCGCGCGCGCGCGCGCGGTGATCAAGCTCGGCGAGGTCGCGGGCGACAACGCCATGGCCGCGCTCAAGAACGCGCAGAAGGACGCGCAGGGCGAGGTCCGCGACGCGGCGGCCATCGCGCTCGCGCGCCTGGGCGACGACGCCGTCACGGCCCCGTTCCTGGACGCGGTCGACGACGCCGACGAGGCCGTGCGCGCCTCGGCGGCCCACTCGCTCGGCCTCATCGGCCGCGACGGGTCGGTGGTGCTCTCCAAGCTGGCGGCCGGGGACAAATCCGCGTCGGTGCGCGCCGAGGCCTGCGGCGCCCTGGGCGCCTTCTCCGATCCCGCGTCGGCCGCCGTGCTGGCGGCGGCCCTGCGCGACAAGAGCGGCCGGGTGCGCCTGGCCGCCGCGCGCTCCCTCGCCCGCCGAGTCGAGCCGGCGACGACGGCGGCCCTCAAGGCCGCGCTCGAGAAGGCGCCGCCGCCCGAGCTCTCGCTCATCGCCCAGGCCGGTCTCGCGGAGCGGGGCGAGGACGTCGACGTGTCGCTGGCCGACCTGACGCTGGGGCAGGGCGACCCCGAGCTCAAGTCCCTGGCCGTTCGCGTCCTGGCCGCCGCCCGCGCCCCCGAGGCGCAGGAGCTCCTGGCCAAGGCCATGCGCGGCGACGCCTCCCGGCGCGTGCGCGTCGAGGCCGCGGCCGCGCTCATCGCGCGCCTGCGCCGCGTCGAGGGTCCGCGATGAGGCGCCTGCTCGCGGCCGCCGTCCTGCTGGCCGCGGCCGCCCTGCCGTGCGAGGCCGTGCGCCCCTCCGGGCGGGCGCGCGAGGAGGTCAAGCGCTTCGGCCTGAACCGCCTGGAGAAGAGCCGCCAGCGCGCGCCGCGCCAGCGCAGCCGCAACGAGTTCTCGCGCTTCAACGACCGCAACGGCGGGCGCTGGAAGCTGCGCTACGACCAGCGCACCGGCCTGCCCGAGGCGCTGACCGACGGCACGGGATCTCCCAAGCCTGGTCCGACCGACGACTCCGCCCGCGCGCACCTGCGGGAAGGCGCCGACCTGCTCGGCGTGGATCCGTCCTCGCTGCGCGCCGTGAAGGAGACCAAGGGGCGCGGGCACCGGCACATGCTCTACCGCCAGACCTACCGCGGCCTGCCCGTCGAATTCGCGAAGGTCAAGGTGCACCTCGACGAGGGAGGCTCCCTCCTCGGCGTCAATTCGACCTACGAGCCCGATCTGGACCTGGAGACGACGCCGAGCGTGAGCGCGGCTCAGGCCGCCGCGGCCGCCGCCGCCGACGGGAGGGGGACTCCGGACGGGACGCCCGAGCTCGTCGTCCTGCCCGTGGAGTCCACGGGCCGCTCGCACCTGGCGTGGAAGGTGAAGATCAAGGCGCCGGCGGCGGCCTGGCGCTACTACGTCGACGCGCGCACCGGGCAGATCCTCTTCCGCTTCAACAATCTCCGCTTCCAGGTCTGCCTCACCTCCGGCGTGATCCAAGGCATGGTCTTCGACGTCGATCCGACGAGCACGCCGGCCCGGGCCCGCCCGATCGACAACCAGTGGGTCTACATCGCCGACGCGTCCACGCGCGCTTTGACCGGCGGATCCGCGGTCTTCGGCCACGGATTCTTCTGCGGCGGCGCGCAGGGCAAGGTGTCGATGGGTCTGCAGGGGCCGTACGTCAACGTCGCCAATTTCCGCGGCCCGAGCGCCCACTACGACAACGGCAACGGCGTGTGGTCCACGCTGGCGACCCCGGTCTCCTCGCTGCATCCGTACCCGAACAACACGACGACCGTCTCCACGATCAATCTGACGCTGGCCGCGCCCAACGCCGTGAAGTTCCTGCCCGTGTTCAACACCTTCAAGGTCGGAGAGTTCTCCGGCGCGGACACCTCCGACACGGCCGGCGGCGGGATCGCCGACGACGACCAGGTGACCATCATCGACGGGACGGGAGTCGGCGTCGCCAGCTTCATCGGCAACCGAGGCGCCTTCAACGGCGCCGCGGTCGCCGGCAAGGTCATGCGTCTCGCCCTGCGCGCCAACGAGAGCGGCCAGCAGGACGGCTTCGACGTGTCCCTGTCGAGCTACCTGACTCTGACGAGCCCCTTCACCTACGGAGCCAACGACACCTCGAGCCACGTCTGGGTGCAGTCCGACGCCCCGATCAATCTGCGCGGCGAGCTCAACTTGTTCTATCACCTGAACGCGATGCACGACTACATGTTCGGCGACGTCAACCGCTCGAGCGCCGCGCCCGTGACGCAGCCGGTCATCGCCATGGCCCACGTCGGGCCGAACATGGCCAACGCGTTCTACAACCCCGACTACGACAACCTCATGTTCGGCGACGTCAACACGCTGGCCCCCGAGGACGGCTTCACCGACGACGCGACGGTCGTGCGCCACGAGTACGTGCACTACCTCGTGGAGAAGATCTGGCCCCTGCAGAACTTCGGGCAGGGCGGCGCGATCTCGGAGGCGCTGGCCGACTACTTCTCGGCCTCGTCGCTCAACCAGTCGGCCATCGGCACCTACGTGCTGGGATCCCTGGGCGGCACCGGCGCGCTGCGCGAGCTGGACTGCACCAAGCCCGGCATCCCCTGCCGCGTCCTGAGCAACGCGACCTGGCTCGGCGAGATCCACGACGACAGCATCTTCCTCTCGCAGGCGTTCTGGGACATCCGCCGCGACCGGATCACGGCGCTGGGCTTCAACGCGGGGCGCTCCTGCACGGACGGCCTGATCTTCCAGTCGCTCCTCTTCTTCCCGGAGAGCTTCGGCGAGTTCTACGACGCGATGCGCCGCGTCGACGCGGCCGGCGCGGTGGCCGCCTGCGGCGGCGCGAGCACCGCCCAAGCCGCGATCAACACCGCGTTCGCGGCCCACGGCCTCATCCTCGGCACCGGCGACGCGCTCGAGCGCAACGACGGCTTCGAGACGGCCACCGACGTGTCGACGCGCTCGTCGCTCTCGGCGACGCTCTTCCCGACCGGCGATCACGACTTCTACTCGTTCGGCGCGGGCCCCGGCCTGATCCGCGTCACCATGAATCTTCCCGCTTCGGGGGGCTTCTACAAGGCTTATCAGTTGAAGCTCTTCGACCGCTCGCGCCGCCTGGTGGCCGCCGCCGCGCCCTCCTACGACGGCTTCAACACGGTCGACGGGCTGTGCGAGACGTTCGACTGCACCACGACCGCCTCCCAGGTCGTCCTCACCTACAACAACCCCTCGGGCAGCCATCTCTATCTGCAGGTCGTCGGCGGAGACAGCCTCAACGGGTCGGCCAGCGGCGTGCAGTCCTCGACGCCCTACGGGCTGAGCTTCGAGTACGAGCGCGCCGCCGCCCTCGGGGGTTCGATCATCACGGCCTCCTTCGACAACGACGTGATCAGCTTCGACGTCAACGTGACGACCTTCATTTCGATCCAGGACTGGCGCTTCGCCACCGCCCAGCTTCGGGACCACTCCTTCAACGTCCTGCCCAACACGCTCGTCCACTTCCCGGCGGCGGTCGGGGACTTCCTGACGTTCGTATCCTCCTCCAGCGCCCTCGGGCGCGTGCGAGGCACGGTCCGCCTCGCGAACGGCTTCGCGGCGCGCTATCCGGGCTCGGGGACCGTGCATCTGGAGGTGTTCGGCTACAACGTCTACGGCAGCACGTCCTCTCTGGGCATGTCCAACCCGCTCAACCTGACGGCGCGCGCGGCCGAGCTGACGGCCTACAACAACGTCTTCAACCCGGCCCGCGGCGAGCGCGCGACCGTCAAGTACGCCACGGTCACCCCGGGCCGCGTCGTCATCAAGCTCTTCACCGTCACCGGCACCTACGTCGCCACCTTGCTCGACGCCGACATGCCCGCGGGGCGCGGCTCCCTCGATTGGGATGGACGCAACGTCTCCGGCTCGGTCGTCTCCAGCGGCATCTATCTCCTTCGCATCGACGCGCCCGGCATCCACAAGACGCAGAAGATCGCCATCATCAAATGAGGATCGCAGCCATCACGATTACGGCGCTCCTGTGCGCCCCGGCCTCCGTTCTGGCCGAGGGCCCGGGCTCCACCGCCGTGCCCGTCCTGCAAATCCCGATGTTCGCGCGGGCGGCCGGCATGGGGACGTCCTTCACGGCCGTCGCCAGCGACGCCTCCGCCTTGTTCTACAACCCCGCCGGCCTGGCGCGCCTCAACGCGCACGAGATGGATTTCAGCTTCGCTTCGGGGCAGGGCGAGACGTCGATCCAGAACTTCGCCTACGCCGGTCCCACCCCGCTCACCGGCATCTCGGGCAACGGCTACACCAGCGTCGCCGCGAACATGCTCTTCGCGCAGAGCGGCAAGATCGAGGTCAACCGCCTGGCCGCGAACGGCTCGCTCCTCTCCTCCGAGAGCGTGAGCGCCGGTTCGGACCTGGTGCTGTCCGGCGGCTACGCCGAGCGCGCGGGGATGACGCCCATCGAACTGCGCGACGCGTCCTATCAGATCGACCATTACGTCGGCCTCGCCGGCAAGTTCGTGCGCTCGCGGCTCGTGACCAAGACGGCGTCCACGTTCGCGGGCGATTTCGGCTACCTGGTCCACTCGCCCGAGGCCGGCTGGAGCTTCGGAGCCTCGGTGCTCAACGTGGGCGGCAAGATCAAGTACGACACGGAGAAGGAGCCCCTTCCGACGGCGTTCCGGGGCGGCTTCGCCTGGCAGGGCGGCGTCCCCTCGGTGCACAACGTCATCGCGTCGGTCGACGGCGACTACCTGACCAACGAGCGGCAGTGGCACGCGAACCTGGGCATGGAGTACTTCTGGGTGAAGACCTACGGCTTCCGCATGGGCTATCAGATCAACCGCGAGGACGCGGGGCTGACCATGGGCTTCGGCCTGCGCTGGAAGGGGCGCTTCCTGCTCGATTACGCGTGGGGGCTGGCCAAGGCCCTGTCGGACCAGCACCGCATCACCGTCTCCTACCGCTTCGGCGGCGTGCCGCCCTCGCAGCGCGGACGCCAGCGCCGGCCGTTCATCGAGTTCGTGCCGGAGCGCGACCGCCTGCGCGAGCGCGCGCTCGAGGACCAGCAGCCGCGCTTCTCCGAGCCGCCGCCCAGGCCCCGGGCGGTTCCGCGCGAGCGCTCCTCCGGCGTCCCCGGCTGGATCTACTGAGCCGGCTTAAGCCGCCCGCTTCTCTTCGTCGCGCTTGCGGAACGACGCGTTGAGGATCTTCTTGCGCAGGCGCAGGCTCGAGGGCGTGACCTCGAGCAGCTCGTCGTCGTCGAGGAACTCCAGCGACTGCTCGAGCGAGAGGATCTTCGGGGGCTCCAGCTGGACCGCGTCGTCGGTCGCCTTCGAGCGCATGTTGGTCAGCGCCTTGGCCTTGCACGGGTTGACCACCATGTCGGACTGGCGCGAGTTGGTGCCGACGATCATGCCCTCGTAGACTTCGACGCCGGGGCCGAGGAAGAACTCGGAGCGTTCCTGCAGGCCCGACAACGCGTAACCGGTGACGGTGCCCTGCGCCATCGCGACGAGCACTCCGTTCAAACGGGGCGGCGGCTCGTTGCCCTTGGGCCCGTAGCCGGAGAAGCTGTGATGCATCATGCCGGTGCCCTTCGTCATGGCCATGAGCTCGGTCTTGAAGCCCATGAGGCCGCGCGAGGCGATCGTGTACTCGAGACGCACGCGCGAGGCGCCCTCGGGCGCCATGTTGTTGAGCTGGCCCAGGCGGCGGCCGAGAGACTCGATGATCGCGCCCTGGTACTGCTGGGGCGCGTCGATGACGAGGTTCTCCATCGGCTCGCACATCACGCCGTCGATCTCGCGGAAGATGACCTGCGGACGGGAGACGGCGAGCTCGAAGCCCTCGCGGCGCATGGTCTCGATCAGGATGGAGAGGTGCAGCTCGCCGCGGCCGGAGACCTTGAAGTTGCCCTCGCCGGGCAGCTGCTCGATCTTGAGGCCGACGTTGATCTGCTGTTCTTTGAGCAAGCGGTCTTTGATGTGGCGCGACGTGACGAGCTTGCCCTCGCGCCCGGAGAGGGGCGAGTTGTTGACCATGAATTCCATCGATAGAGTGGGCTCATCGATTTCCAGGGGGGGCAACG
>CAZURZ010000030.1:0-25425 GCA_964623465.1 uncultured Elusimicrobia bacterium | reverse complement strand
TGCCCATCTCGTGGATGTACATCCGCATGATGGGGCCGGACGGATTAACGGCGGCGACGAAAAACGCCATCCTGAACGCCAATTACATAGCCAAACGGCTGGAGAAATCGTACCCCGTTCTCTTCAAGGGCAAGAACGGATTGGTCGCGCATGAATGCATCGTGGATCCGCGGAATTTGAAAGTCATGGCCGATGTTACCGTCGACGACATCGCCAAGCGCTTGATGGACTACGGCTTCCACGCCCCGACGGTCTCGTTCCCGGTCGTCGCCACGCTCATGATCGAGCCGACCGAATCCGAGTCGAAGGCCGAGCTCGACCGCTTCTGCGACGCGATGATCGCCATCCGCGAGGAGGCGCGCCGGATCGAGAAGGGCGAGTGGCCGAAGACCGACAACCCTCTCAAGAACGCGCCGCACACCGCCGAGGCCGTGACGTCCGACGCCTGGGCGCGCCCGTATCCGCGCGAGACCGCGGCCTACCCCGCGGCCTGGCTGCGCGAGCGGAAATTCTGGCCGTCCGTGGGCCGCGTCGACGGCGCCTACGGCGACCGCAACTTCTTCTGCTCGTGCTCGGCTCTGTCCTGACGCGGGCGCCGGTCCTCGACGCGGCCGGCCACATGGCCTTGGACGAGGCCGTGCTCGACGGAGCGCCCAAGGGCGCCGTCGTCCTGCGCGTCTACTCCTGGAAGGGCGAGGGCTGCACCTTCGGCTTTTCCCAGAGATACGCCGACGCGAAGGCCGCCTGCCGCCCGGGCGTCTCTCCGGTCCGCCGGGCCACCGGCGGAGGGATCGTCCACCACGACGGCGACACCACCTTCTCGATCGTCTTCCCGTGGGACCGGACCTGCGCCCCGGAGACGATCTACAAGAACATGCATCGCGCCGTTCACCTGGCGCTGAAAACGTCCGGCGCGAGCACGTTTCTTTATAGCCCGCCGGCTGCGCCGGCGGGCGTCGCCCCGTCCTGCTTCACGCGCCCAGAGAAGTTCGATCTCATCGTCGAAGACGGCTCGAAGGTCCTGGGTGGAGCGTTGCGCAAGAAGGGCTCGAAAGGCTTATATCAGGGATCGTTGCGCATGACGGTCGGCGCGGAAGTGTTGATTGACGCCGCGAGGCGCGAGTTCGGCGAGCCGGAGACCGCGCTCGAGCCCGCGTGGCTCGAGGCCGGCCTCGCGCTCGAGGCGAAGTACCGGTCGTCCGACTGGAACGAGAGGAGATAGAATGAAGACCTTCGTGCTGTGCAAGCTGGCCCCGGGCAAGGAGCAGGCCGCCGTGCGCACGATCCGCTCGCTGGACGGCGTCACCGAGGTGTACATGGTGTTCGGCGGCTGGGACATGATCCTGGCGGCCGAGTCCGACACCGTCGACAAGCTCAGCAACCTCATCGTCGCGCGCATCCGCGCCGTCGACGGCGTGTCCGCCACCGAGACCCTCGTCACGACCAATCTGTGAGGAAGGTCGCCGCTCTCGCGGCGATCGGTCTCGCCGCGCGCCTCGGGTTCCTGTTCGCCGCCTCCAAGGCTCTCGCCGTTCCGGTCCTGGACTTGGCGCTCCGTTACGACGGCCATGTTTACCTTCGGATCGCCCGAACGCTCCCGCGGCTCTATATCGAAGGCGACAGCCCTTTCCTGACGGGCTGGTTTCCCTTATATCCCGTCTTGATCCGTATGACCGGGTTGATCGTCCACGATCTGCGTTTGTCGGCCATTTTAGTCTCTCTTTCGTTTTCCGTCTGGTCCGTCGTTCTGTTTCACCGCTTGGCCTCCCGATTTTCTCGCCGCCCTGATTTAGCCGCCCTCCTGTTTTTGTTTTTTCCGCCCATGTGGCTCGTGGTCGGTGGCCTCGGGTTCGTCGAGCCGATCCTGGTTTGTTCGGCCATGCTCGGCGTCCTCGCCGTTCTCGAAAAGCGGCCGTGGACGTTGGCCGTCGCCTGCGCGGCCGCCGTACTGACGCAGAAGTCCGGTTTCCTGGTTCCCGTGATCGCGGCGCTCATGCTCGAGAAGAAGGCGCTTCAGCGCCGTTGGATCCTGGCGCTGCTCCCGTCCATCGCCGTGGCGGCGCTTTTGCAGCTCTACCTGTACGCGGCCTTCGGCGATTTCATCATCAATATGAAGGTCCAGCGCGAGGTCTTCGGCGGCGCCCTGTTCGGCGTTCCCTTCTACGCCTTCGTCCGGGGCGTCTTCTCGCCGTCGGCGTTCGGCGGCCCGCTCCGCTGCGCCGCGATCGCCGCCTCCGGCGCCTTCTACCTCGCCGCGTGCGCGCGGGCTCCGCGCGTCCTGCGCCCGTGGCTGTGGACTGTCTGCGGCTTCTTCTTCTGCCTCAGCGGAGCGTGGGCGTTCCATTCCCTGCCGCGCTTCCTGCTGATCGCGGCGCCGGCGGCGGTCCTCTCCCTGGAGCCGCTCGTTCCGGCGAACGTCCTGCTCGCGCCGCTGAGCCTGCTTCCTTATTTCATCGGCCTCCTGGAAGCGGCGCAGGCCGAGGCGTTCTGGCGGGCGGCGTGGGGCTCCCGGTGACGGCGAAGGAGCGCGAGCTCGCGCTCGTCGCCGGCGCGGCGGTGCTCATGAGCCTGCCCTTCCTCGGCATGGCCTTCCACGTCGACGAGCCCTTCTTCCTCGACCGCGCGCGGGAGCTGCTCAGCGGCGCGGAGTTCGTTCCCGCGACGTGGGCGGACCGCAACAACAACCCGCCGATGATCACCTGGCTGCTCGCGGCGGGCACGAGCCTGTTCGGCGAGCGCGAGGCGGCCCTGCGCGCCTTCCTCCTGCCGCTCGACGCGCTCGCGGCGGCCTCGCTGTACCTGCTCTTCGCGCGCTTCCTGAAGAAGCCGCTGGCGTGGGCGCTCGTCGTCGTCCTCGGTCCGGCGTGGGCGCTGAACATGAACCGCCTGATGTCGGAGAAGCCGGCGATGGCCTTCGGGCTGGCGGCGCTGTGCGCGCTGGTCCGCGCCTGCGAGGAGAAGGCGGAGAAGAAGGACGCCTGGGTCTACACGTCCGGCCTGTTCATGGCGCTGGCCGTGCTCTCCAAGTACGCGGCGGCGACCATGATCCCGGCGGCGCTGTGGTACCTGCGCGAGCGCAAGGCGGGGAGCCGGAACATCGCCTGGTGGGCGGCGCTCGCGTGCCTGCCGCCGGCCTTCTACCTCGCCTCGCGCCCGGAACTCGTGAGCGGCGCCGCCGCGACGATGGCCGGCGCCTCCGAGGGCGCCTGGGGCGCGCCCGTCCACCGGGCCCGCTCCATCCTGGCCTTCTTGGGCGGCCTGGCCGTCCTGCCCCTGCTCGGGCGCTTCCCGCGCCGCGTCCTCGGCGGCGCGCTCGCCGCCGCCGTCCTGCTGTTCGGCCCCTGGCTCGACGCGGCGCCGGTGCGTCCGCTCGACCGCGCGCTCGGCGCCTGGATGGCGGCGGGCGCGCTCGCCGCGCTGTGGACCGCGGGGGCGGAGCGGCGCGCGGCCGGGCGCGCGCTGTGGCTGCCGTGGCTCGCGGTCTCGGCGGCGTTCGCGGCGGCGTATTGGACCGTCACGTCCCGGGTCGTCCTCTTCGCCCTGCCGCCCCTGCTCCTCGCGCTCGGCGCGTCCCTCGAGGCGGGCGGGGAGAAGCGCTCGCCCGCCCCGGCGGCGGCCGCGCTCGCGGCGGCGCTGTCGCTGTGCCTCGGCTGGGTGGACTTCGTGTACGCCGGGGCGCAGAAGGACCTGGCCGCCGAACTCGCCGTCTCCGGAAAGCCGGTCCGCGTCGCGGCCCGGCTCGGCCTGCGTCACTACCTGCTGCGCGCGGGCGCGCGCCCGATCGACGGCGAGGCGGACTGGGCGGCTCTGAGGAAAGGGGACGTCGCGGTCTTCGCGCGCACGACGACCAATTTCCGGCCGGCGGCCCCGCGGCGCGCGGACGCGCGGACGCTCCGGGTCGAGTCCGCCGTGCCGCTGAGGCTGATCAGCGGCTTCGGCGGCGAGGGCGGGTTCTACTCCAACGTCTCGGGCTTTTGTCCGTACTCGCTCTCGACCGAGCCGGTGGAGGAGTTCACGCTCGTCGAGCCGCTCTGAACGTCGAACGGTCCGGGCATGATGATCCCTTCCGGCGGGGGCAGGGGGCCCTCGTCCTCGGGTTCGTCCTCGGCGACCTCGGGTTCGCCCGCGGCGACGGCGCGGGCCTGTTCGGCGGCGGCCATGCGGTCGAGGATGCGCTGGGAGTTCCGCTCGACGTACTTGCCGCGTTTGGCCGGGTCCCAGCGGCGCGGGTTGGGCAGCACGACGGCCATCGCCACCGCCTCGGCCTGGTCGAGTTCGGCGCAGGACTTGGCGAAGTAGGCCCGCGCCGCGGCCTCGCAGCCGAAGATGCCCTTGCCCCATTCCACCGAGCTGAGATACAGCTCGAGGATGCGGCGCTTGCCGAGCTCGTTTTCCAGGCGGCGGGCGATCAGGATCTCCTTGATCTTGCGCAGGGGGTTCTTGCTCGGCGACAAGTAGAGGTTGCGCGCGAGCTGCATCGTCATCGTGCTGCCGCCGGCGGCGAGCTTGCCCTCGCGCCGGTTGCGCTCCCAGGCGGCGCGGATCGCCGGCCAGTCGACGCCGTCGTGCCGCCAGAACTCGTCGTCCTCGGCGGTGATCACGGCCTTCTGGAGGTGTTCCGAGACCGCGCCGAGGGGGACAGGCTGCCAGCTGAGCGCGAGTTTTCGGCCCTTGGCCTCGGCCTGGCGTTTGCGCAGTTCGATGTAAGCCGTCGTCTTCGGCCAGCTCTTTTTCAAAGGGCGCACGTCGGGCAGCCGGAGCACCCACGCGGCGGCGGCGAGGGGAAGCATGACGGCCGCCGCGAAGAAAAGGCGTGACACCCTGGCGCGTTTCATTTTCGGGGGGTATGCTAGCATGTCGCCGACGCAATCACGGAGAATCCCAACATGAAGATCATGCTGCTCGCCGCCGCCGCGTTGTTCGCCGTCTCTCTCGCCCGCGCCGATGAGAAGGGCAAGTCCGCCGAACACAAGCCGAATCCCGAGATCCAGGCGGAGCGGAAGGCTTTTCACGATGAGATGAAGCAGGACCGGAAGGAATTCCGGGAGAAGCAGCATGAAAAGCGCAAGGCGCATCGCGAGAAGATGAAGTCGATGCGCGAGAAAGCGCGGGCCGAGAGGAAGGAAAAGAAGGCCGAGGCGGCCGAAGCCGCTCCCGCCGCGAAGTAAGCGCGGGAGTTCGATGCCGTACTTCGTGCACGAGGGGGGCGCCGCGCTCGGTCCTTTCGAGCCCGGGCAGCTCGCGGCGCGTCCGGGCTTCCGCCGGGATACCCTCGTCTGTCCCGCGGGGGCGACGACGCCGGACGCTTGGAAGCCGGCGTCGTCGTTCCCCGACGTGGCGAGGGCCCTCGACCCGGACTCGAGCGGCATCTTCCTGACGGCGGCCCCGCCGCGGGCGGCGGCGGCGCCGCCGCCTCCGGCGGCGCCCCAGGCGGCGCCCGCGCCCGCGGACGAGGGGCCCAAGCCGGGCAAGCCCGCCGACAAGCTGCTGATGATCGTCGACGACGACGAGGCGGTGCGCTCCTTCATCGAGACGTGCTCGACGATGCAGGGCTTTCGCGTCCTCACCGCCGTGGACGGGAACGACGCCGTGGCCAAGCTCCGGTCGATGGTGCCCGACCTGATCATCACCGACCTGATGATGCCCGGTCTCGGCGGTTACGAGTTCCTGCGCACGCTCCAGGGCTCGGGCAACGCGCGCATCCCGGTCTTCGTGATCACGGGCTCGGCTCTCGACGACTCGACGATCCAGATGATCCGCGCCGAAGCCAACGTCGTGGAATTCGTGCAGAAGCCGGTCAAGATCGGAGCGTTCGTCGCCGCCCTGCACAAGACGCTCAAGACCGCGCCCGCCGCGTAGTTCAGCGCGCGACGCGGCGCAGGAGCTTGAGGCGCGACTGGAACGAGTGGCGCTCGGAGAGCGTCGCTTCGGGGCGCTCGAGCAGGGCCTTGAGGATCTCCCGGCAGTCGTCGTGGCGGCCCAGACGCGACAGGTAGTCGGCTTTGCGGAACAACGCCTGAAGGCGCGCGTGCTTGGCCTCCAGCGCCACGGCGCGGTCGAGAGCGCCCAGGCATCCGTCCGGGTCGCCCAGGCGCTCGTAGGCCTGCGAGAGCTGCACGAGAAGGCGCACGCGGTCGAGGTCGGGAAGCTCCTCCGCCGCCAGGGATTCCAGCTCGGACGCCAGGGCCCGGTCGTCGCCGGAGGCGACGAGCTTGTCGACTCGCTCGGTGCGGCCGCGGAATTCCTCGAAGTCCATCGCGGCCATTATAGAACAACCCCGCGCGTCAGAGCTGCGGCGGATCGACGATGCCGGCCTGGTTCTTGTCGAGCAGGACCTTCTCCGCGCCCGCCGGGTCCTTGCTCAGCACGCGCACGTGCGTCTGTTCGAAGTTGACCGCGGAGCGGGTCTCCGAGGAGAGGCGCACGCGCCAGGACAGCACCGCGGTCTCGCCGGGCGCCAGGGAGCCGAGCGCCCGCTCGAACGCGGCGCTCGACGGGCGGCCGGCCGCGCCGGAGGCTTCGAAGTCCTCCTGCCGGGCGGTGAGGGACAGCCCGGTCAGCGGCTCGCTGCCGTCGTTGCGCACGGAGATCTCGACGGTGACGACGTCGCCCGCGAAATACAGGGGGAGTTCGCGCATGAGCTGGGCGGGGATCGCGCCGCGATTGGGGATCAGGCGCGAGTATCCGTCGGACAGGCGCACGCGGAAGCCCTTGGCCTCGCCTTCGGTCATGCCCAGCGGGTTCAGGTAGTCGACCCGGACCTTCACCGGGCCTTCCCCGACCCATTCGCCCGTGAAGCGCGGGCGCATCGGCTTGAGCTCGGAGCGGTAGGGCAGGAGCGAGGAGATCTGCGCGGCGAGGCCCGCCGCGAGCAGGCGGCGGCCCTCCATCGCGATCAGCATGCGGTCGATCGGAGGCTCGGGCGCGGGGAGCGCCGAGACGACGACGGACTCGGTCCGGGCGATGCGGGCGTAGGCGGCGAGGGCTTCGGGCGACGGGGCCTCGGAGGACGGCTCGAGGCTCTCGGCGATCCGGCGGTACGCCCACGCGGCGACGACTCGGGCCGAGGCCAGCCACGGCTCCCCGGCGGGCTTGGGCGCGGGCGCCGGTTTGATGACCTGGGACGGCGGCGGAGCCAGGCGCGCGGGCGGCGGGAGCATCGCGCCCCTCATGAGCGCGGGAGCGAGATCGGCGGCGCCCACGGATTGGGCGAGGAGAGACGCGCACAGGAGGGCGGAAAAAGCGGGGCGGAGCGTTCGGCGCATGGGGTGGTACCTCTCGTCGCAAGTATAGCCCCCCGGACGCGTTCGCGCCATATCCCTCCGGCAAAAATTGGGTAAAATGAGGCCATGGCGCCGATCCCCGAAAACGCGAAGCTCGTGCTGATCATCGACGACGACGACGGCATCCGGGAACTGCTGACCTTCCTGGTCAACAAGGAGGGCTTCCGCGCCGAGGCCGCCGTCGACGGCGAGGACGGCTTCCGCAAGGCCGAGGCGCTCTCGCCCGACTTGATCGTGCTCGACCTCATGATGCCGCGCTACGGCGGCTTCGAGGTCCTGCGCCAGCTTCAGGCCGGGGGGCTGTCCAGGATCCCGATCGTGGTCGTCACCGGCCGCTACACCGACCGCTCGACGGCGGAGATGATCAGGCAGGAGTCGAACGTGGCGGACTTCATCGAGAAGCCGCTCAAGCCCGCGGCGTTCGGCGCCATCCTCGCCCGCCTGCTCGGACCGCGCGCCTCGGAGGCCGCGTGAGCCCCGCCGCGGCGTCGTCCAAGCTGATCTTGATCGTCGACGACGACGAGACCCTGCTCGACCTGATGACGCACCTCCTCAAATCCGAGGGTTTCCGCACGGAGCGCGCCACCGACGGCATCGAGGCCCTGCGCAAGGTCGAGGCGCTCAAGCCCGACGCGATCCTGCTCGACTTCATGCTGCCCGAGATGGGCGGCCTCGAGGCGGCGCGCGAGCTGACCCGCCGGGGGTTCCAGCACGTGCCCATCGTGGCGATCACCGGCCGCCAGATGAACGACGAGTCGATGGAGGCCGTCCGCGCCGAGAAGAACATCCGCGATTTCCTCCTCAAGCCCGTGAAGACCGCCGAGGTCGCCGCGCTGCTGCACCGCATGCTCGGCACGGAGCCGGCCCCGGAATGAGCCCGGGCCGCCGCGCCGTCCTCGGGGCGCTCGCGCTCGCGGCCGCCGTGTACGGGATGGCGCGGGCCGATCTGTGGCTGCGCGCGCGTTCGGCGTACCTCGAGGGCGAGAAATGGTCGGAGTGGGCCGCGAAGCCCGAGCTCAAGAAGGCGCACTACGATTCCGAGCTCGCCGCGCGGGAAGCCGGGCTCAAGCGCGAGCTCGACGCGGGCCGCCTCGACAAGGCCGCTTTCGAACGCAAGGCCGCGCTGGCGCGCTTCGAGCGCGATCAGGCGCTGGCCGAGAGTTCGCTGAAGTACGCGTACGTCTGGTATCAGACCGCCGCCGAGCTGTTCAGTCCGCCCGAGACCCGTTGGAGCGCTCTGGCGCGGACGAAGATGGCGGCGACGCGGGAGCTCTGGAAGAAGGAGCTCGACGCGCGCAAGGTCCCCTACCAGGACTACATGCTGGAGTAGCGTGGTCCGTCTCCTGATCGGGCTGGCGCTGCTGCCGCTGTCGTGCTCCCTGGCGTGGAGCGCGGCGAAAACCCTGGCCGGGGTCGCCGTCGGCTCGTCGACGGCCGCGCCGTTCGCCGCCGGACTCGGGCTGGCTTTCGCGGCCTGGTCGATCTCGCGCTGGCTGATCCTGGATCCGGTCGGCGCCGCGGGCTGGGCGCCGCGCCTGACGCGCTGGTGCCACGTGCTCGCCCACGAGTTGACGCACGCGATGGCGGCCTGGGCGACGGGCGGCAGCGTGTACGGGATTTCCGTCGGCGAGAAGGAGGGCCACGTGGACCTCTCGCACTCCAACGCGTTCGTCGCGCTGGCGCCCTACTGCGTCCCGTTCTATGCGCTCGCCGTCGCGGTCGGCTACCGCGTCCTTCTGTGGCTGCGTCCCGACGCGGGCGGAGAGGCGTTGTTCCTTCTCCTGCTGGGCCTCGCGCTCGGCGGGCATCTGCTGTTCACGTGGGATTCCCTGACCCAGATCCGCCAGCCGGATCTCGACGCGGCCGGAGGCGTCCTGTTCTCCTTGACGCTCATCGCGTGCGCGAACGCGTTGACGATCCTTCTCCTGCTCAAAGGACTCTTCCCGGGCGACGTCTCCTTGTCGGACGCGCTGAAGGAGTCGGGTTCGCTCGCGGCTCGCTTCTGGACGTTCGCCTGGGCTTCGGGCGGGCGGCCGGCGCTGGCCGAGGCGAAGCGGCGGGCGCTCGCGTGGTAGGCGCGGACCTGCGCCGGGAGTTCGCCCGCAAGGCCTTCCACATGCTGTCGCTCGTCTACCTGGGGGTCTTCCGGGTCCTGGGGTGGCCGTCGGCCGGACAGGCGATGGCGGTCTGGCTCCTCGTCGTCCTCGTCGTGGAGACCGCGCGCTTGAAGGTGCCGGCGATCGAGCGCGCCCTCGTGTCTTTCTTCGAGGGCATGATCCGCGAGACCGAGCGCCGGCATTTCAGCGGGATCATCCACACCACGGCCGGTTCGCTCGCGGCGATGCTGATCGCGCGAGGAGACCCCGCGATCGTCTCCGCCGCGATCCTCCAGCTCGCCCTCGGCGACGCGGCGAGCGCGCTCGTCGGAAAGGCGTTCGGGCGGACGATGATCCTGGGCGGACGCAAGTCGCTCGAGGGCAGCCTCGCCGGCTTCGCGGTCGGCTACGCCTCCGCGCTGGCCTGCGGCGTGCGGCCGGGCGCGGCCTTCGCCGCGGCGCTCGCGGGCGCCTGCGCCGAAGCCCTGCCCACGACCCCCTGGTTCAACGACAACATGACCATCCCGATCGCCTCGGCGTCGGCGCTCGTCCTCCTGGGGGCCTCGTGAGCCGCCGGGTCGCGGTCGCGGCGAGGCGCGTGGAGGGGCTCTCCGGCGCGGCGCGCATGATCATCGAGCACGCGCGCCGCCTCGTCCAGGCGGAGTGGACGGTGGACGTCTTCGCGGAGAAGCTCGACAAGGAGTCGATCCGGCAGGCCGGGGCGACGCCGCGATGGGTGCCCGGCTGGCCGTGGGGCTCCTGGCTCAAGCGGCGCGCCTTCGCGGCCGCGGCGGGAGGGATGACCGAGGGTTACGATCTGGTGCACGGCCACGGCGCCCTGCTCGGGCAGGACGTGCTGAGCCTGCACAACTGCGTGCACGCGGCGCACGAGGCGGTGCACGGCGAGCCGCTGTCCGTCTCCGACGCCGTCGGGCGCATGCACGCCCTGCAGCTCGAGAACCGCCTGTTCCGCGTCCTCGTGGCGAATTCGAAGCTCATGAAGAAGGACGTCATGGAGCGCTTCGGCGTGCCGGCGGACATGATCGAGGTGATCTACCCGGGCTTCGACACGTGCCGCTTCAACGCCGGCTCGCGGGAGGAGCTCTCCGCGCAGTGCCGCGCGGAGCTCGGCGTCTCGACGGAGCACCTGCTCTACGGCCTCGTGACCTCGGGCGATTTCGAGAAGCGCGGCCTGCCGGCCTTCCTGCGCGCGTTCGCCTCGGCCGCGGGCGCGAATCCCGCGGCGCGGGCGCTCGTCGTCGGCAAGGAGACGCGTCCCGGCCCCTATCTGGCGCTCGCGCGCGAGCTCGGCGTCGCGGACCGCGTGCTGTTCCGCGAGCCGAAAGCCGACGTGTGGCGCTACTACCACGCGCTCGACGTCTACGTCCATCCCGCGCGGTGGGAGGAATTCGGCATGAGCGTGCTCGAGGCCCTGGCCTGCGGCCTGCCCGTCGTCACGGGCGCACGCGTCGGCGCGGCGGAACTGCTCGGCGGCGAGGCGCGCGAATTCGTTCTGGACGACCTCGGGCCGCAGCGGCTGGCCGAGGCGCTGAAGGCCCTCGCCGCGCCCGAGCGCCGCGCCCGTCTCGCCGCCCTCGGTCCCGGCGCCGCCGCGCCCTGCGCCTGGGACAAGGGCGCGGCCGCGCTCGCCGCTGTCTACGAACGCCTCGTAAAGAAGTAAAATCCTTTCCTTATGAGGTCGATGGAGTCCCTGAAAAGGGCGCTGCGCCTGCTCCTGGCCGCTGTCCGGACCGTGCTTCGCGGTTTCGGCCTCACGTTCGTCGTCCTGTCGCTGCTCTTGGCCGCGGCGGCGTTCTACGCCCAGAAGCGGTTCGGTCCCGACGAGGCCAGGGAGCTGGCGATCGCCCAGCTCCAGGCGCTGCTGCGTCGCGACGTCGCCATCGAGCGCGTGGTCCTGACGCCCCGGGGCCTCAAGATCCGCGGCCTGCGGATCCGCCGTGCCGATCCGCTTCAGGGCGATCAGCTCGTCTGCGACACGGCGCTGGTGACGGTCAAGCTCCGGCCGCTGCTGCGCCGGCGCCTCGAGTTCGACACGGTGCGCTTCGAGGCCCCGCAGATCGATCTGCGGCGCGAGCCGGACGGCAGCTGGGACGTCGCCGACGTGTTCGCGTCCTCGCGCGCGGCCGGCGGGGGCGCCCTGCCGCTCGCCTTGGCGTCGGCCGAGACGATCGTCGTGGACGGAGTGCTCCGCGTGGACGACCGCCGGCGCGCGCGCAAGATCTCGTTCGAGCGGCTCTCCCTCCGCGCGGACGGCTTCGATCAGGACCAGCCGTTTCCGCTCGCGATCTCCTTCGTCAACACGGTGACGATCTCCTCGCGCACGCTGACGACGAGCGTCGAAGCCGAGGGCGCGATGGATCTCGCCGGCCTGCGCTGGTCGAGCGCGACCGCCCGGGCCGACCGCTTCTCGGCCGAGGCCGACGGCGTCGCCGTCTCGGGCAAGGCCGCCGTCGTCGGCTTCGTCCGGCCGGTCTTCGACTTCGACCTCGCGCTGCCCGCGCTCGGCCCGGAGCGCTGGCTGAAGCTGTTCGGACGGGACCTCCGCTTGTCCCTGCCGCCGACCAAGTGGAGCGGGCGCGTGAACTGGTCCGCGCCTCCGGTCTGGGAGATCGAGCGTCTGTCGGTGGAGACTCCCGCGGGAACGGCGTCGGGCTCCGGGGTGTTCGACCTGTCGGCCGACACCGCCGCCCTGCGCGCGCAATTCTCGACGCGCGAGACCGTCCTGGAGAAGACCGCCGACTGGCATCCGGCGTGGGCCGCCCGCGCGCCGCGGGGCAAGGCGTCCCTGCACGGCACGATCGAGGGCCGCTTGAACGCGCTGCAGGTCAAGGACGCCGAACTCATCCTGCGCGGCTTCGCGGCCGGCTGGAAGGACCGGCGCCTGGAGGGGGTGGATCTGGACGCCTTCGCGGCCGACGAGTTCGGCATGGTCAAGGCCGCCGTCAGCAAGGGGAAGTTCTTCGCCTACGGCAGCACCTTCGACGATCTGGCGATGTCGGCGTCGATCGCCAAGCAGACCTTGACCGTCGAGAACCTGTCGATGCGGTGGGGCGAGTCGAAGCTCAAGCTGCGCGGCCGCGTCGACAGGCTCTCGGCGCCGAAGGAAGTGCTGATCTCGGGCAATCTCGACCGGCTGGTCTGGGAGGACGGGCACCGCCTGGTCAACGGCATCATCGCGTCCGTCTCGACCCGCACGGTCAGCCAGGAGGAGCGCGAGAGCCGTCCCTGGGTCCGGACCTTCAAGTACGCCATTCCGCGCAGCTTCCCCGATACGGCCGTGCACCTCAGGGTCGCCGAGGTGAAGCAGGCGAATTTCTGGTGCAAGGACCTCGATCTGCTCTGGTACCTGCGCGGCGTGACGCCCGCGCTCGACAAGGTCGGGGGGGAAGCCCGTCTGCGTTTCGGCCCCGGGCGCGTGGCGGACATCCCCGCGGTGCAGGATTCGCACAACATCCTGCGCGTCTTGTTCCTGCCGTTCATCTACATGCACAAGATGAACAAGTTCTCGATCCTGAGCACCGCCACCGCCTATCCCAAGACGCTCGACTTCGACCGCATCGAGAGCGAGTACGCGCTCAACAAAGGCGTCGCCGCGATCCGCTACTTCCACGTCGGCTCCGAGCAGCTGGTCGCCTTCGCCGACGGTTCGACCGATTTCGGACGCGAGCAGGTGGACATGAATATCCTCACGCGCCTGCCCCGCTATCTCGGCCCGACGCTGCCGGAGTGGTGGACGGACGAGGCCGGCGCGACCGCGATCGGCTTCCGCGTGAAGGGCGATCTCAACAAGCCGGACCTCGAGCCGCGGTTCAAGAAGATCGGCGGAGACGAGATCGAGAAGAAGCTGGAGGAAGGGCGCGCCGCCGGCAAGAAGCGTTTCGAGGCGCTCGAGAAGCTCAAGACGCTCTAGAATCAGGAGATGATCCCATGACCCGCATGCACAAGATGGACGTTCTCGGCCTCCTCCAGGAGCACGGCGCCGTGGCGAGCGGGCATTTCCGCCTCGCGTCGGGCCTGCACACGCCGGTGTACCTGCAGCCGGCCCTGGTGCTGCAGTATCCGCACGTCGCGCAGAAGGTCGCCAAGGCCGTCGCGGCGAAGTTCAGCGCGCCCTGCGACGTGGTCATCTCGACCGGGATGAGCTCCGTGGTGCTCGGCCAGGAGGTCGCCCGGGCCAAGAAGTGCCGCGCCATCTTCACCGAGCGGGTCGGGGGCTCGATGGCGTTCCGCCGGGACTTCCGCCTCGAGCGCGGCGAGCGCGCGCTCGTCGTCGTCGACGTGCTGACGACCGGGCGTTCGAACGGCGAGGTCGTCGCGCTCGCGCAGGCGTACGGCGCCCGCGTCCAGGGCGTCGGCGCGATGGTCGACCGCTCCCAGGCGCCGCTGTGCCTGGGCGTGCCGGTGCGCAGCCTCATCGGCTACCCGCTCGAGGCGGCTTCGCCCGACACCTGCCCGCAGTGCGCGGCGGGCGTGCCGCTGTCGACCGCCAAGCGCGAGATCGAGCTGGGGTCCGACGGCGAGTGACGAGATCCGATTCAGAGGAGGCCGCATGATTCCCCGCTACACCCGCCCCAAGATGGGCGAGATATGGTCCGACGACAACCGCCTGCGCGCGATGCTGCGCGTGGAGGAGGAGCTCCTCAAGGCGCTCGCCGCGGATAAAGGCGTGCCCGCGGCCGAGCTCAAGGCCCTGCGCCGTCTCATGGACAAGTCGATCCTCGAGGCCTCGCGCCGCAAGGAGTCGACGGCCGGGCACGAGGTGATCGGCATGCTCGCGGCGGTGGCCGGCGAGTTGAAGAAGCAGGCCCCCAAGGTGGACCGCTTCCTCCACTACGGGATGACCTCCTCGGACGTGCTCGACACCTCGATGGCGCTGCAGCTGCGGGACTCCGCCGACCTGCTGATCGCCGGGCTCGAGGGAGTGCTCAAGCGCCTCAAGGCGCTGGCCCGCAGGCACGAGCGGACCTGGATGGCCGGGCGCACGCACGGCGTGCACGCCGAGCCGATCACGTTCGGCATCAAGGTCGCCGGGTGGCACGCCGAGGGCCTGCGCTGCCTTCGGCGCCTGCGCGCGGCGCGGGAGACGATCGCCTACGGCAAGATCTCGGGCGCCGTCGGCGCCTTCACCCAGCTGACGCCCGAGGTCGAGGCCAAGGTTCTCGACGCGCTCGGTCTGCGTCCCGAGCCGGTCTCCACCCAGGTCGTGCCGCGCGACCGCTACGCGGAATACTTCCACGCCCTCGTGCTGACCGCCTGCATGATCGAGCGCATCGCCCTGGAGATCCGCCACCTCCAGAAGACCGACACGCTCGAGCTCGAGGAGCCGTTCTCCGAGGGACAGAAGGGCTCCTCGGCCATGCCGCACAAGCGCAACCCGGTGTTGTGCGAGAACCTGTGCGGCCTCGCGCGCCTGATCCGCGCCTACGAGTCCGCCGTGACCGAGAACTGCGCGCTGTGGCACGAGCGCGACATCTCGCACTCCTCGAACGAGCGCATGATCCTGCCGGACGCGAATCTCGCGCTGGACTTCATGCTGCACCGGCTCGAGCAGGTGCTCGACGGCCTGCAGGTCTACCCGCAGAACATGAAGCGCAACCTCGACAAGATGAACGGCCTCGTGTTCTCGCAGACCGTCCTGCTGCGCCTGATCGACGCCGGCCTCGGCCGCCTCGAGGCCTACGACCTCGTCCAGCGCAACGCGATGAAGACCTGGAAGGACGGCCGCGCCCTGCGCGACCACCTCGCCGCCGATCCCGACGTGTCGCGCCGCCTGTCGGCGAAGGAGCTCGACGCCTGCTTCTCGCTGGAGCCGTACGCCGCGTCCGCGCGGGAGATTTTGAAGAGGGGCGGCTGCGCGTAGCGGCCGAACCCTAGGAGATACCGTCATGCCCGAAGAGAGCCAGAAGCCGCTGCGCATCGTCCTCAATCCCGACCGCGACAAGCGGCTCAAGGCGGGCCACAACTGGATCTTCTCCAACGAGATCAAGGAGGTCCTCGCCGACCGCCAGCCCCAGCCCGGCGACCTCGGCCTCGTCGTCACCGCGGGCGGGACGCCGCTCGCGCAGGCGTTCTACAACCCCAACAGCCTCATCGGCGGGCGCGTGCTCACGCGCGACGCGAAGGAGCCGGTCGACGCGGCGTTTTTCCGCAAGCGTCTTTCCGACGCGCTCGCGTACCGCGAGAAGGTCCTGCCCGGCGAGACCTCCTACCGGCTCTGCTACGGCGAATCCGACGGCCTGCCCGGCCTGGTCGTCGACCGCTACGGTCAGCACCTGGTCCTGCAGGTCATGTCGGCGGGCATCGAGAAGCGCCTGCCCTGGATACAGGCCGCGCTCGAGGAGCTCGTCGCGCCGAAGGGCATCTTCCTGAAGAACGATCATAAGGTGCGGACGCTCGAGGGTCTGCCCCTCGAGTGCCGCGTCCTGTCCGGCGCGGTGCCGGAGCGCGTGCCGATCACCGAGGCGGGCCTGCGCTTCGCCGCCCCGATCGGCGAGGGGCAGAAGACCGGCCACTACTTCGATCAGCGCGAGAATCGCGCGTTCCTGCGGCCGTACTTCGCGGGCCGCTCGGTCCTCGACCTGTACTGCTACACCGGCGGCTTCGCGATCGCCGCGGCCAAGGGCGGCGCGAAGTCGGTGCTGGCGATCGACAGCTCCGGACCGGCCGTCCAGCTCGCCCGCGAGAACGCGAAATTCAACGGCGTCGACGGCTCCGTCTCGGTGGACGAGCAGGACGCCGAGAAGGCGCTGGAGTCGTTCGCCGAGGGCAAGCAGCCCTTCAAACCCGACATGATCGTTTTGGATCCTCCGAGCCTGGTTCCCGCGCGCAAGCATCTGCCGCAGGCCCTGCGTCTCTACACGAAGCTCAACGCTCAGGCGCTCAAGGCGCTGCCCAAGGGCGGCCTGCTCGCGACCGCCACGTGCTCGCACCACGTCTCGCGGGAGGACTTCGTGCTGATGATCCGCAACGCGGCGGCGAAAGCGGAGAAGGGCGTGCGTTTCGCGGCTTTGCGCGGACAGGCCGTCGATCACCCGATCCTGCTGTCCATGCCGGAGACCGAGTACCTGCACTTCGCGCTTCTGGAGATTCTTTAAGGCAATGGAGCGGCACTTGGAGGAGGACCGCTCGAAGAAGTTCTCGCCTTCGAAGCTGTCCGTCTACCAGAACTGCCCCAAGCGCTACCAGTACCGCTACGTCGACAAGATCGCGCGCGCGCGCAAGACGCCGGAGACCGTCCTCGGCGTCGCCGTGCACGCGGCTTTCGAGGAGCTGTACAGGCGCGTGAGCGGAGGGCAGCTCCCGTCCCTGCCCGACGTTCAGGGCTGGTACGAAGCGGCCTTCGCCGAGGGCTGGGACGAGACCGTCGTCGTGAAGGACGCGACCTTCTCCAAGGACGACTGGCGCCGCGTCGGGACCTCGTGCGTCGAGTCGTACTACGACGGCCATAAGCCGTTCACCGAGGACCGCACCGTCGCCGTCGAGAAGAAGGTGGGCTTCCCGATCGAGGTGGACGGTCACGAGTACCGCATCGAGGGCTTCGTCGACCGGCTCTCCCTGGCGGCCGACGGAGCTTTCGAGATCCACGATTACAAGACCGCCAAGTCCCTGCCCAATCAGGAGCATGCCGACGCCGACTGGCAGCTCGCCCTCTACGAGCTCGCCGTGCGCCGCGAGTGGCCGGACGCCAAGGACGTCCGCCTCAAGTGGCACTACGTGCGCCACGGCAGGACGCTGACCTCGGTCCGCGACGAGGCCGCGCGCCTCGCGCTCGTCGCCGACGCGGGCGCCCTCATCTCGGCGATCAAGCACGACCACGTCTTCAAGACCAACAAGACCGTCCTGTGCGATTGGTGCGAGTACAAGGATCTGTGCCCGGAATTCGCAGACGGAACGCGCGTCGCGGCGCTGCCGGCCGCGGCGCGCAAGAACGACGATTCGGTGAAGCTCGTGGCCGACTTGGTCGAGGCGGAGGAGCGGCGCAAGCGCCTCAAAGGCGAGGTGAAGGCGGTCGAGCTCGAGCTCGAGCGGATCAAAGAGGACATCGCCGACCTCGCCGAGCGCAAGGGAATCTCGACCGTGGCCGGAGCCGGAGCCGAGGCGGCCGTCGCGATCAAGGACGAGACCCATCTGCCGACCAAGACCGGAGAGCCGGAGAAGCACGCCGAGCTCGAGGAGAAGGTCCGCGCCTCGGGGCTGTGGGCGGACGTGGCTCGTCTGGATGGGCACGCGCTTCTGGAGGGGCTCAAGGCGCGGCGCTGGACGGGGGAGCTGCTCGCGCTCGCGGAGTCTCTCGTCGCGCGCTATGGAAGCCCCGTGCGCAAGCGCACGGTGCGGCTCAAGCGCAAAGCGGACGAGGACGATTAGGACGGCCTAGTCGTAGGCCGCTTTATCCGATCCGCCGATCCCGAGCTGGACCGCCAGGCTCATCCAATCGGTCTTCAAGCGGTCGTGCTGAGCCTCGAGTTCGTGCCAACCTCGCTCGAACTCCGCGCTCCTGCCGCCCTTGGCCTTTCGAGAAGAGCCCTTGTGGTGCCGGGCCGACTTCGCCAGTGTTTTCTTCATGGTCGCCCCTCGTTCGCAGTATAGCCCCGCCCTCCGTTTTCGTCAACGGGAAATTTTGGCCTCCGCCGACGCGCGGCTGCGCGCCAGCAGCTCGCGCAGCGCCGGCTCTCCGCCGTCGGCGGGCGCGGACGCGTACAGCGCGAGCTCGTCGGCGAACCGGCCCTTCGCGGCGTAGATCGAGCCGAGCGTGAGATAGGCCGCCAGCGCCCGGGGATCCTTCGCGATGGCCGTCTTGAGCGCGGCGATCGCGGGATCGGTCCGGCCGGCCAGCCAGCGCGAGAGTCCCAGATCGGCCAGCAGGGACGCGTCGTCCGGCCGCTCCTTGGAGAGCGCCTCGAAAGCCGCCAGCGCGCCCGGATCCCCGAGCTCCTGGCGCAGAAGCGCGGCGCGCCGGCGCTGGTCCCAGCCGGCGCGGGGCGGCGTCACGCCCGCGAGCGTGCGCAGCGCCTCGTCGAGGCGGCCGGCCCGCGCGGCGGCGGCGGCGCGCTCGAGCAGCAGGCGGGGTTCGCCGGGGGATTCGGCGAGCAGGGCGTCCAGGAGGGCGGCGGCCCGGACATGCTCCCCGGCGGCGGCCAGCCGCAGGGCCTCTCGTTCCTTCACCAGCGCGGGCCCGGACGGGGGCGTCCCGGCCGAGGCCAGCCGCTCCTCGAGCGCGGCCGCCCGCTTCGAGTCGTCCGGGTCCAGCGCCAGTTCGCGCGCTTTCGCCAGAGCCGCGCGCGCCGCCTTCGCGTCGCCCGCGTCGGCTTCGAAGAAGGCGAGGTTGAGCCGGAGCTGCGGATCGCCCGGTTGTTCGGCGATCAGGGCCGCCAGCAGCGCCCGCGCGCGCTCTCTCTCCCCGAGGTCTTGATAGAGCAGGGCCATGCGCTGACGCTCCTGCAGATCGGGGCCGAGGGCGGCCGCCTCGGTCAGCGCGTCGAGCGCCTCGCTCCGGCCGCCGGCGCGCGCGGCGGCGGCGGCCAATTCGAGCCGCGGCGTGACGGCTTTCGGAGCGCGCGCCATCGCGCGGCGCGCGACCCCGGCGGCGGCGCCGTAGTCCTTGAGCCGGCGGTAGGCTTCGGCCGCGCGGCGCAGGGCGTCGTCGTCCGGCTCGCGCGCGAGCGCCTTCTCCAGCGCGGCGCGCGCGGCCTTCTCGTCTCCGGCGCCGGCCGAGAGCTCCGCCGAAGCCAGGAGGGGGGCGGGATCGCGCGGGGAGGCGTCGGCGAGAGCCGAGAGCGTCGTCCGGGCCCGCTCGAGTTCGCCGAAATCGCCGAGCAGGCGCGCCGCGCGCAGGCGCTCCTCCGGCGCCTTGGAGCGGGCCGCGACGGCGAGGTCCTCGAGGCCGAGGGCGCGGGGGCCCGTGCGCAGGAGAACCGCGGCGCGATCAAGACGCAGGCTCGCGTCCTCCGGCTTCTCGGCGATGAGCGCGTCGAGCAGTCCGCGCGCGGGCGCCCAGTCCTTCAGGTCGGCGTGCAGAAACGCGATGCGCTGGCGCTCCGTCGCGCCGGGTTTGAGCGCGGCGGCGCGGCCGAGTTCCGCCAGCGCCGCGGCGCGGTCGCCCTTGAGCGCGAGGACGCAGGCCAGATGCGTGCGCAGGCCGGGACGTTCGGGCGACTCCTTGACGAGCTCCCGCAGAGCGGCTTCGGCCCGCTTCCAATCCTTGAGTTTCTGATGGACGCTCGCCAAGCGCTGGCGGTCTTCCAGGGAGGGCTTCTCCTTCAGCGCCTCCGCGATCGCGGCGCGGGCTCCCTGGGCGTCGCCCGCGTCGCCGGCGTCCATGGCGCGGCGCACCGCAGGGGACGGGTTCTCGGCGCGAGCGGGGGCGAGGGAGCCGGCGAGCAGCGCGGCTGCGAGCAGCGCGGCCGTCACGGCAGCAGGGCGGCGACGGCCTCGTGGCCGCGGGAGGCCGCCATGTCTCGCGGGCTGCGCCCGTCCGGCGCGCGCGCCTCGGCGTCGGCGCCGGCCGCGAGCAGGACCTTCACGGCCTCCTCCCTGCCGCCGTGCGCCGCCCACATGAGCGCGGTGTAGCCGAGCTTGTCTTTTGCGTCGACCCGCGCTTGCGCCGCGAGCAGGCGGCGCAGGGCTTCCGCGCGCCCGAGCTGCGCGGCGCGGATGAGGGCGGTGCGTCCGTCGGCGTCTCGGGCTCCGACGCCGGCCTTGCAGGAGATGAGCGCGGACAGCGCGGGAGTGGAAACCGCCGCCGCGTAGGCCAGGGCCGGGGTTCCCGTCCCGTCCTTGGCGGAGCAGTCCAGGCCGCGGGCCGCGAGCAGGGCGATGTTCCCGGCGCGTCCGCCCTTCGCCGCCTCCACGATCGCGGAGTAGCCGGGCGCGTCGTCCGGCGCCGGATCCCCGCCCGCGTCGAGAAGGGTCTTGAGCACGCTCGTCTCCGCGTGGCCGGCCGCCCACATGGCGGCGCTCCAGCCGTGGCGGTCGCGGGCGCCGACGTCCGCGCCGGCGGCCAGGCGCGCCTTCAGTCCGGCCAGGTCCCCGGCCTTCACCGCGTCGATCAGCGGCGGGTCTCCTTCCTGGGCGAAGGCGGGCGAGGCGGCGAGGGACAGCGCGACGGCGGCGGCGGCCGGTATCCTCATGTACGTGAGTATAAGGCGCGCGCGCCCGGGCGTCAACGGCGAAAAATCGGCGTTCCGAAGGGCCTAAAAATAGAGGCCTATCGGGCCCATTTTTATCTAGGACTTTCGGTCCGAAGTGTGCTAGATTCCGGCTGTCGACGGCGAGTCCGTCGAGAGAGATCCGGAGGACACATGAAACAGCTCCTGGCCATGATCGTCGTCGCCGCGTCGCTGCCCGTCGCCGCTTCGGCCGCCTCGAAGCGCTACCTGGTCGCGTTCCGCGACGGCACGACGCCCGCCCAGCGCGAGTCCGCGCTCAAGGAGCTCGGCGCCGCCAAGGCGGACGACCTCTCCGAGATCGGGGCCCTCGTCGCCGAGGTGCCCGAGCAGAAGATGTTCTCCGCGTTCGCCGAGAAGGCCGCCTCGATGCCCCAGGTCCTGGAGGTGCAGGAGGATATATATAGGAACTGGCTTCTGGACGCCGCTCCCATGTTCCGAGCCCCCTTCCCGACCGTGGAGGCGGCTCTGGCCGACCTGCCCATGGTCGTCAAGCCGCAGTCCCGCCCGTCCTTCCCCTTGCCCGCCGGCGTCGACGCCGCCGAGGTTCCCTGGGGCATCCGCCGCGTGGACGCGGCCGCCGCCTGGGCCGTGACCAAGGGAGAGGGAGTCAAGGTCGCCGTCATCGACACCGGCATCGACTGCGCCCATCCCGATCTCGCGGCCAACTGCGCGGGCGGCTACAACGCGCTCGATTCCGGCAAGCCCGCGACGGACGACAACGCTCACGGCACCCACGTGGCCGGCACCATCGCGGGCGTCCTGGACGGCAAGGGCGTCGTGGGCGTGGCGCCCAAGGCGCGCCTGTACGCGGTCAAGGTTCTGGACAAGGACGGCGCGGGCGGGCTCAGCTCCATCATCAAGGGCCTGATCTGGGCGGGCAAGAACAAGATGGACGTCGCCAACATGAGCCTCGGCGCGCCGATGGGCACGATCTTCATGCGCGCCGCCCTCAAGTACGCCCAGGTCCGGGGCGTCGCGGTGTTCGCCGCGGCCGGCAACGACGGCGGCTCGGTCAACTACCCCGGCGCCTACCCGGAGGCCATCTGCGTCTCCGCTCTGGCGCCGAACGAGGCGATCGCGAAGTTCTCGAGCCGCGGAAACCAGGTCGCGTTCATCGCGCCGGGAGTGGACGTGAAGTCCTCGATCCCCGGCGGCTCGTGGGACGACTTCTCGGGAACGTCGATGGCGACGCCGCACATGGCGGGGCTCGGCGCCCTGGCCGTCGCGCGCGGCGCGCGCGGCGAGGCCGCGGTGCGCGAGGCTCTGCGCAAGGCGGCGACGCCGCTGCCCGGGCTCTCCAAGTCCGAGCAGGGGTGGGGCGTGGTCAGCGCGGCCGCGCTGGTGCGCTAGGGCCGGGGCCCAGGCGCGGAAGTCTAAGGACCTAGGTCATAGGCCCTTGGACCTAGATGAGCCTGGGACCTATAGCCCATGTATGATATAGGCCTCGCGGCCATAATGGACCCAAGACTTAAGACCTGCTCCGGGTCCCCTCAACGGAGCGCAGGGGGAAACACAGTGAAGAAGATCCTGACCGGACTCATCGTCGCGACGCTCGCGAGCGCCGCTTTCGCGCCCGGCGCCGCCGCGGCCGACAAAAAGTCCCGCTACATCGTGACGTTCGACGCCAAGGCCCGCAAAGCCGACCGCGAGGCGGCCCTGGGCGCCCTGAACCTCACGGCGTCGCGCCACATCGCGACGAACGGCGACACCGATCAGGAAGTCTCCGTGGCCGTGGTCGACGTTCCCGCGGGCGAGACGCTCGAGACCACCGCCGGCAAGGCGATCTGCAAGGATCCGCAGAAGTGCTCCCTGGCCCTGCGCCGCATCGTCTCCATCGAGGCGGACCGCAAGGTCAAGTGGATCGAGTCGGCCGGCGTCTCCTTCCAGAGCGCGCCCCTGCCCTCCTTCGAGGGCGTGATGGCCGGGCTCAAGATGAAGAAGGCCGCCGACTTCACGAACCCGCTGGCCTCGCTCGCCGCGGCCCAGCGCCGCGAGGAGACCTGGGGCGTGAACCGCGTGCACGCGCCCGCCGCCTGGGGCATCACCCAGGGCAAGGACGTGAAGGTGGCGATCATCGACACCGGCATCGACACCTCGCACCCGGACCTCTCCGGGAGCGTGGACGGCGGCTACTCGGCGATCACCAAGTCCGAGAACCCCTCCGAGTACCAGGACGACAACGGCCACGGCACGCACGTCGCCGGCACCGTCGCCGCGAAGAAGGACGGCAAGGGCGTCGTCGGCGTGGCGCCCAAGGCGCGCCTGTACGCGGTCAAGGTGCTCGACGCCGACGGCTCGGGCAACCTGTCCGACGTCATCGACGGCATCGTCTGGGCGGCGCAGAACAAGATGGACGTGGCCAATATGTCCCTCGGCGCGCCGATCGACAGCGAGGCCATGAAGCGGGCGGTCCGCTTCGCCCGCGGCTCCGGCGTGGTCGTGGTCGCGGCGGCCGGCAACTCCGGCGGCTCGGTCGGCTTCCCCGGCGCGTACGAGGACACGATCGCGGTGGCCGCTTCCGACTATCAGGACAAGGTGGCCTCCTTCTCCAGCCGCGGTCCGGAGGTGGACTTCATCGCTCCGGGCGTGGACGTGCTCTCCTCCCGGATGGGCGGCGGCTTCGCCTCCTACTCCGGAACCTCGATGGCGGCCCCGCACGTCGCCGGCTTGGCGGCGCTCGCGGTCTCGCAGGGCTACGTCGGCCTCAACGGCCCGGACGGCGTCTTCGCGCAGCTGAAGAAAGCGGCGATGCCGCTTCCCGAGCTCGAGGCGACGATCCAGGGCGTCGGCATGATCGACGCGGGCAAGCTGGCGCGCTGACGCGCGGTTAATAAACGTCCTCATCGCCGCAGACAGGCAAGACGCCCCGGCCGATCCCCCTCGGCCGGGGCGGTTCTTTTATAAGATGACGGCCGTGAAAACGCTCTTCATCGTGAACCCCGCGGCGGGGCACGGGCGCGCGGGCGGGCGCTGGCAGGCGGCGCGCGAGCTGGCCGGACGCCTGTATCCCGGCATGGAGCTGGCCCGCACCGAGCGGCCCGGCCACGCGCGCTCCCTCGCCCGGGAAGCCGTCCTCGCCGGAGCGGAGCTCGTCGTCGCCGTGGGCGGGGACGGGACGGTGGGCGAGGTCGTCGACGGCTATCTCGCCGTTCCCGAGGCCGCGCGCCGCGGGGCGGCCGTGGCGACCTTCCCGGCGGGCTCGGGCTGCGACTTCGCCGGCCACATGGGGATTCCGCGCGAACCCGGCGCCTGGGTCAAGGCGCTGGAGAGCGGGCGGCGCCGCCGGATCGACGCCGCGCGCGCGTCGTTTCGCGGGGCGGGCGGTGTGCCCCGCGCGCGGCACGTGCTCAACGTCGCGGCGCTGGGTCTTCCCGGCGACGTCGCGGTCAACGTCGCCCGCCGCGGCAAGGCCTTGGGCGGAACCTTGACGTATCTGCTCGAAGGATTCGTCGCGGCTCTCGGCGCGCGGGCGCGGACGATGCGCTTGACCGTGGACGGCGCCGCCGAGGCTCCGGCCGCCTATCATCTGGTCGCGGTCGCCAACACGAGCACTTTCGGAGGAGGGATGCGGCTGGCGCCCGGCGCCGACGCGCAGGACGGCCTGCTCGAACTGCTCACGATCGCCGATCTGCCGCGGACGGCGCTGCTCGCCCTTCTGCCCAGGGCCTATTCGGGCGGGCACGTCGGAGCGGCGGGAGTGACGATCCGAAAAGCGGCCCGCGTCGAGATCCACTGCGACGAGCCTCTGCCCTTGAATCTCGACGGGGACGCGGACGGCACGACGCCGCTGATCATCGAGGCGCTGCCGAAGGCCTTTACGCTGCTCGGTTAAGGCGCCGCGGCCGGTCCCTTCATGTCGAAGGGGCCGTTGAACGCGGCGAGGAACTCGACGCCGCCGAACCCCGCGGCCTTGAGCGCGAACTCCGTGCCGGCGGGGATCGTCGCGTAGCCGCCGGCCGCCACGGTCTCCGTTTTTCCGGCGAAGTCCAGCACGAGCTTGCCCCGGAGCACGAGGATCGTCTCATCCGCGGTGTGGGCGTGCTTGGGCAGCGAGTAGCCCTTGGGCATGCGCACGAGCGTCTGCACCGCGTGCGTCTTGGGATCCTCCCAGATCAGATGGTACTCGGCTCCCGGGGGCAGGGAGCCGGAGGCCTTCCAGTCGATCTGCGACGCGGATTTGACGACGGGAAGGGCCGCCGTCTGGGCCAGGGCCCAGGACGCGAAGAGGACGGCGACGACTGGGAGCGCGCGCCTCAAAAAGTGGTGGCGAGGGCCAGGATTGAACTGGCGACACCCGGTTTTTCAGACCGGTGCTCTACCACTGAGCTACCTCGCCGGAAGCGAGATTATGCCAGTTTCCGTGGGCCTCCGCAATCCACACCGCGTCCGAGCCATTGATTTTCGGCGTTCGAAGGGGTACGCTCCGGCTGGCCCCATGGACGACCCGATCGCGCGCGGCATCGATCACTTCAACGCGGGCCGCTTCGACGAGGCCCTGCGCTGCTTCCGATCCGCGCCGGGGCCGCAGGCGCGCGTGCTCGCGGCCCACGTGCTCGAATCCGCGCGGCGACCGGACGAAGCGGCCGCGGAGTTCGCCGGCGTGCTCGAGGCGTTCCCGCGGCATCTTCCCGCCTACGAGGGGCTCGCCAAGCTGGCGCTGCGCCGGGGCGCGGCGGCCGGCGGCGCCGAGGCGCTGCGCGGAATCCTCGCCGTGCGGGCCGCCGGCTCCGCCGGACGGCGCGCGCTCGCCGCGGCCCTGCGCGCGGCCGCCCGGCCGCTCGCCGCGAGCGGGGACGAGGCCGCCCCCGAGAAGGCCCAGCGCCGGGCGCTGCGCCGGGAGCCGCGGGCCGCGCGGAGCCG
>CAZURZ010000029.1:0-26377 GCA_964623465.1 uncultured Elusimicrobia bacterium | reverse complement strand
CGCGCTGGCCGCGGCCGATCGGGATCATGGCGTCGATGGCCTTGATGCCGGTCTGGAGCGGCTCGTTGACGGGCGAGCGCAGCATGACGCCGGGGGCGACGATGTCGAGCGGGCGGGACTTGGTCGTCTTGATCGCGCCCTTGCCGTCGATGGGGCGGCCGAGCGCGTCGACCACGCGGCCGATCATCGCGTCGCCGACGGGGACCTGGGCGACCTTGCCGGTGCGGCGCACCGGGTCGCCTTCCTTCACGAGATTGTCGTTGCCGAAAAGAACGCAGCCGACGTTCTCCTTCTCGAGGTTGAGCACCATGCCCATGACGCCGTTCGGCAGCTCGAGGAGCTCGCCGGACATGGCGTTCTCGAGGCCGTAGACGCGCGCGATGCCGTCGCCGACCTGCAGGACCGAGCCCTCTTCCTTCAGCTCCGTGGAGCCGGAAAAGCCCTCGATCTGCTTCTTGATGACGGCGGTGATCTCTTCGGGTCGAATAGCCATGTTAGTTGAAGCTCTCCTTTAATCTGCGCAGCTGCCCGCGAAGGCTCGAGTCCAGCACCCAGTCGCCGATCTTGACGGACACGCCGCCGATCAGCTCCGGGTCTTCCTTCACGTCCAGTTCGATGTCTTTTCCGGTGAAAGTCTTGAGCTTGGCCGCGAGCTGCTTCTGCGCGTCCGCGGACAGCGGAGCGGCGGTGCGCACGACGGCCTTCGCCGCGCCGCGCTTCTCGGCGGCGAGCTTGCCGTAGACGGCGGCGATCATGACCATCAGCTCGAAGCGCTTCTTGTCGACGAGCAGGTCGAGGAACTTGAGCGTGGTCGCGCCGACCTTGCCGTGCAAGGCGTCGGCCAGCAGCTTCTTCTTCGACGCGGCGGGCACGCGCGGGTGGCGCAGGACCGCCATCGAGTCGAGCAGGAGCTTGTGGGCCGAGCCGAGCTCCGCCTGGACCTTCTGCTCCTCGCCCTTGGCGGACGCGGCCTGGAACAGCGCCAGCGCGTAGCGGCCGGCCAGGACGCGGTCGGAAGCCTGCATCCTAGTTCGCCCCCGCCTTCTTCGCCGACTCGAGGTCTTTGAAGAAGCCGTCGAGGACGCTCTTCTGCACGCCCGCGTCGACGGACTTGTGCAGGAGCTTCTCGGCGGCGAGCACGGAGAGGCTGGCGACTTCCTTGCGCAGGTCGCCGACGAGCTTCTCCTTCTCGGCGGCGAGATCGGCGGTGGTCTTCGCCTTGATCGCGGCGGCGTCGGCCTCGGCCTCGGCCTTGAGCTTGCTGCGCAGCGCCTCGCCGTCCTTCGTCGCGGCGGCGAGCAGCTCCTTCGACTTGGCCTGGACGCCGGCGAGCTGGGACTCGAGCTCCTTCTGGATGCGCTCGGCCTCGGCGCGCGCCTTCTCGGCGCCCTCGCGGTCGGCCTTCAGGCGCGCCTCGCGCTCCTCGACGGCGTGCAGCAGCGGGCCCCACGCGAACAGCTTGAGGATCGCCACGAGGGCGAGGAAGGTCACGATCGTCCAGACGGTCAGCCCGAGGTCGGGTGCAAGCAAATCGCCCATGTTATAGTCCCTTGTTCCTTCTTCAGTTCACGAAAAATTGTGCCTTCCGGGGGGGTTCTCCCCCCGGAAGGGCTTTTTGATTCTTTAGTGCGCGGCGGCGGCGGCGGCGGCCGGAGCGGCGGAACCGCCCGCGACCGGGATGCCCTTGTTGAGCGCCAGGGCGGCGAGCAGGACGCTGACGAGCGCCAGCAGGCCGAGACCCTCGATCATGGCGGCCGGGATGATCATCATGGTCTGGAGCGACGAGGCGGCCTCCGGCTGGCGGGCCGTGCCGTCGAGCGCGGCGGACGCGAGCTTGGAGATGCCGTAGGCGCCGCCGATGAGGCAGAGGCCCGCGCCGAGGAAAACGCCGATGTACGAGATGCCGAGGTAGTCCATTCTGTATGTCTCCTAACGTCTGATTCCCGGGTCGCCGACAGGCGCCTGGGGCGCGACCTCCGCGTGTTTAGTGCGGGTGAACGGCTCCGCCCACGAACAGGGCGGTCAAGAACGTGAAGATGTACGCCTGGAGGAACGACACCAGGACGTCCATCGTGTAGATGAACAGGGCCAAGCCGACCGACGGGACGATCATGCCGACGCCCGCGGCCTTGTGCATCTCGGAAAAGATGAAGATCATGCAGAGGAACGCCAGCGAGACGACGTGGCCGGCGAGCATGTTCGCGAACAGGCGGATGCACAACGAGATGCACTTGGCGAACATGCCGAACACCTCGATGACGAAGAGCACCGGCCACAGCACGAGCGGCACGCCGCCGGGGACGATGTGCACGACGTAGGAGACGAGGCCCTGCTCCTTGACGCCGGCGAACTGGATCAGCCCGAACGTGCAGATCGCCATGCCGGCCGTGACCCACGGATTGGCCGTGACGCCGCCCATGTGGGGAACGAGGCCGAGCAGATTGCAGGTCAGCAGGAAGAAGAACAGCGTGAGGAAGTACGGCAGGTAGAAATGGGCGTGATGGCCGAAGATCGGCTCGAGGATCTCGTCGCGCACGAAGAGGGCGAGGGGCTCGAACATCGAGCGCATGACGCGGGCCAGGTTCGACTGCGAGCGGGCCGCGAAGGTCAGCGCCACGATCGCGATCGCGCAGGCGATCCACATCGTGCGGATCAGCGGGGAAAGGCCCATGTCGACGGGCAGGCCGGCGACGGTCGCGACGACTTTATGAGAGGTCTTGTGGTCGACGAGATGGTGCGCGAGGATGCTTTCGAAATTCATGTGATCCTGAGATGCCTCAACTCCAAAGTCAGCAGCAACGCCAGCAACGCGAACACGTACGACAACAGCAGCGCCTCCAACGACCACGTCTCCCGTCCGTAGCCCCAGGCCGCGAGCAGCCCGAGGACGGCCGCGCGCAACGCCATTCCTCCGCCGAAAGCCCACCAGAAGGTTTTCATCGAGCGGCCGCGCGCCCACAGCAGCCACACGACGCTGACGGAAGAAGCGGCCCACGCGGCGGCGAAGCCGAGCGAGAGAGACCGAATCTCCGGCGAGGAGGACCACATCCAGCCGGCGATCAGCCGGCCGGCGAGCGCGACGGCCGCGCCCTCAGCGGCGACCCGGAGGGCCGTCCTTTCTCGGAATGCTGAAGGTGCGGATGAGGCGGTAGAGTCCAATGACGATTCCAAAGAGCGCGCCGCACAAAGTTCCCCACGGCGACGACGAGAACTTCTTGTCGAGCCACCAACCCAGCCCGACGCCGAGAACGGAGAACGACGCCAGTTCCCAGCCCACGCTCAACGCGACCGCCAAGGCGCTTCTACCGCCTTCCTTAGACGGCTCGCTGTGAGTGGGCATTCTCGGCGACGACGGGGCATTCTATGAGTTTCCGGGGCGTACTGTCAATTTTCGGAAAAATGGGCTATCCTTCCCGCCATGACAGGACCCGGTTCCGCGCACGGCCCGGCGCGGATATTGATCGCCGACGACGTCCCGGATCTGCTCCAGGCGCTCAAAGAAACCCTGGAAAGGGAAGGTTTTTCCGTGAATGCGGTGGACAACGGAGAAGCCGCGCTCCAGGCCATCCGCGCGGACCCGCCCGACATCGCGGTCCTCGACCTCAAGATGCCGCGCATGACGGGATTCGAGGTGTGCGAGGCGCTGCGCGCCGATCCGCTGCTCGAGAACCTTCCCGTGATCATCCTCTCCGCGTCGGGCACGCGCGACAGCAAGGTCGCCGGACTCGATCTCGGCGCCGACGACTTCATCACCAAGCCCGTCGACGTCCGGGAGCTGCTCGCGCGCATCCGCATGATCCTCAAGCGCAGCCGGCAGGGTCTCGACGCGAACCCTTTGACCCGGCTGCCCGGCAACCTCGCGATCGAGTCGCGCGTCGAGCGCGCGCTCTCCGACGGAAGGCCCCTCGCCGTGCTCTACGTCGACTTGAACCAGTTCAAGGCCTACAACGACGCCTACGGCTACGAAGAGGGCGACCGCGTGATCAAGGCGACCGCGCGCGTGCTCGTCGATCAGCTGCGCGCGGGCGCGGGCGCTTCGTTCGTCGGCCACATCGGCGGCGACGACTTCATCGTGCTGTCCACGCCCGACGTGATGGAGGCGCTCGCGCGGCGCATCTGCGAATCGTTCGACAAGGCCGCGCCCTCCTTCTATAGCGAGGCCGACCGGGCGCGCGGAATGATCGTCGCCAAGGACCGTCAGGGCAACATCCGGGAGTTTCCGCTGCTCTCGGTCGCGATCGGCATCTGCCACAACCGGGAACGGAAGCTGACCGGTTTCGCGCAGATTTCCCATCTGGGCGCCGAGCTGAAGAAGGTCGCGAAGGGAAAGGCGGGCTCGGCCTACGTCGTCGACCGGCGCAAAGACTGACTCCGGCGCTTCGCCGACACGAGCCGGTAGACGCCTCCCCTCGCGCTCTCGACCGCGCCGGACCACGCGCGAAGCGCCGCGCGCAGGGACGCGACGCGGCGCGCCACGGTTCCCGGCTCGCGCTCGCGGCCGGAAGCGGCGGCGATCGCGACGCCGAGCTCCTCGCGCGTGACCGGCTCGCCCTCGCGCTCGAGCAGGCGCCAGAGCGCGGCGAACCCGGGAGCGTCGACGGCGATCTCCTTCCACTTGCCGCGCGCGCGCACGAGCACGCGGTGGGAACGCCGCTCGGCCCGCAGTCCGCCGTCGGCGGACACGCGGACTTGAGAGAGGAGCGCCTGGTCGCGCAGGGTCGCCAGGCGCGCGGCGAGGCGCTCCGCCGGCCAGGTCTTGCCCAGCACGTCGTCGGCGCCGCAATCGACCGCGGACGCGACCGCGTTCAGGTCGCCTTCATCGCAGGCCAGGACGACCGTCGCCGCGGGATACAGCGCGCGCAGAGCCGCGACGGCCTTGCCGGCCGACGCTCCGGCGAGCGCGCGGTCGAGCACGGCGAGGGCGCGCTCCGGAGGCGGCGTGCGCCCGGACGCGGGCAAGGCCGCCCGCGCCTCGAACGGCCAACGCCCCCGCGCCGCGATCTCCTCGAGGCGCGCGAGCCAGGCGGCGTCGCGGGACAGTACGATCAGAGGGCCTCCCAGGCGGCCGCGAGGCCCTGCCCCACGCCGACGCACAACGCCGCGAGCCCGCGTTTGGCCTTGCGGCGGCGCATCTCGTGAAGCAGCGTCACGGAAATCCGGCAGCCCGACGAGCCGAGCGGATGGCCGAGGGCGATCGCGCCGCCGTTCACATTCAATCGTCCATGATCTATGCCCAATTCGCGCTGACACGCGAGCGCTTGGGCCGCGAACGCCTCGTTGATCTCGTACAAATCGACCGATTTGCCATCCCATCCAAGACGTTTCGTTAATTTCTGAATTGCCGGAACCGGCCCGATTCCCATGAAAGACGGCTCCACCCCCGCCGACGCGGAGCCCGCCCATCGCGCCAAGGGGGTAAGCCCCAGACTATCGGCCTTTTTGCGCTCCATGAGCAGAATCGCGGACGCTCCGTCGTTCAGTGTCGAAGAATTTCCGGCCGTAACGGATCCGTCTTTACGAAACGCGGGCCGCAGGCCCGCGAGCTTCTCGAGGCTGGTGTCGGCTCGAACGGTCTCGTCCTGAACGTAGTCCACCGCGTCGCCTTTCTTCTGCTTCACCGGCACCGGCACGATCTCCTCGGCGAACACCGTGTCCCGCGCCTTCGCGGCTCTCTTGTGGCTCTCGAGCGCGAACGCGTCCTGATCCTCGCGCGACACCTTGTACTTCACGGCCACGTTGTCGGCGGTCTCGCCCATCGACTCGAGCGGGAACATCTCGCCCAGCCGCTTGTTCGGATAGCGCCACCCGAGCGCCGTGTCGTACGCCGTCAAATTCCCGAACGAGAACCCCGCGTCCGCCTTCGGCAGCGAGTAAGGCGCGCGGCTCATGCTCTCCACGCCGCCGGCCACGTACACGTCGCCCTCGCCCGCGAGGATCGACTTGGCCGCGACGTTGATCGCCTCGAGGCCCGACGAGCACAGGCGATTGACCGTGCAGCCCGGCACCGAGCGCGGCAGGCCGGCCAGCAGGGCCGCCATGCGCGCCACGTTGCGGTTGTCCTCGCCCGCTTGATTCGCGCAGCCGAGATACACGTCGGCGATCTCGCCCGGATCGAGCTTCGGCGCCTTCTTCATCAACGCGGCGATGACGTAGCCCGCCAAATCGTCGGGTCTCACGGAGGACAGGCCCCCGCCGAGCCGCCCTACGGCGGACCGCACGGCCGCTACCGCGACGACCTCACGCGACGCCATCGAAGGCCCCCATTTTCTCTCTCCATTCGTCGTTGATGCGCACCGGCTTATTGAGCGCGTAATCGAAGGTCACCATGACGCTTTTCGCCTCGGCGACCAGCCGTCCGTCGTTCTTGGATTCGACTCTGTATTCCATCTTGATGCTGGACCCGCCGAGCTCCGAGACGCGGCAGCCGACCAGGAGCGTCTCGTGGTGCATCACCGGGCTCTTGTAGTCGATCGAAATATGGGCGAGGATCACGCCGAAGTCCTCGATGCGCACGCGCCCGACGACCTTGCGCAGGTAGTCGATGCGCGAGACCTCGAGGAAGCTGAGGTAGTTGGCGTTGTTGACGTGGCCGAGGCCGTCGGTGTCGGAGAAACGCACCGGCACCTCGCTGACGAGCCTGTAGCCGTCCATCAGCGCGCCTCCTTCAGGAGCTTCGCGAAGCGCGCGCGCGGCATGACGACCTGAAGGACGGAGCCCTCGCCGATCTTGCGGCCCTTGCTGTGCACCTCGGTGCGCGCGAAGATCTTGGGGCCCTTCACCTTCACGAGCCGGGCGACGACGTGCAGGGGCGCGCCGAGCCCGGCCGGGCGCAGGTGCTTGACCAGCACGGCGACGCCGACGGCCTCCTCGTCCGCGTCGAGGTAGTTCGCGAGCAGCATGCGCGCCGCGGTCTCCATGTGATAGACCATCGCCCACGTGGCGTAGAGGCGGTGGCGCACGAGCCCCTCGAGGTGCGGCTTCATGTGCCGCTCGACGCGCGCGGGAAGGTCCACCGTCAGGCCGACGCGCAGGCCGGGCTTCATCTCAGCAGCCCCAGCGCCGCCAAGCGCACCGCGTCGGCCGCGGCCGAAAACGGCATCGCGGAGGCCGCCGCGCGCGCGGCCTCTCCCATCTTCTCCAGGCGCTTGCGGTCGGAGATCATGTCGAGCAGGGCCGTCGCCAGCAGCGGCGGCGCCTTCTTGGGCGAGGGATAGTGCACGAGCCGGCCCGCGTCGGCGGGCAAAGTGTCGCGCACGCCGTAGTGGTCGGAGGCGAGCACCGGCAGGCCCGCGTGCATCGCCTCGACGACGTTGAGGCCGTAAGACTCGTGGATCGACGGGGAGACGAACAGGTTGGCCAGGCGGAAGTAGGCGCGCTTGGCCTCGCCGTCGAGATAGCCGGGGAAGACGACCTTCACCTGCTTGAGCTTGGCCGCGGCGGCCCTCACCTTGCGCCCGTACGCCTGCCCCATCATGAAGGCCGGCTCGCCGCAGACGAACAGGCGCACGTCCTTGCCGGCGAGCTTGCCGCTCGTCTCGAGCAGGCGCAGGCCCTCGAGCAGCAGGTGCACGCCCTTCTCGGGCGAGATGCGCGAGAGCGTGAGCAGGACGGCGGTGTCCGGGCCGATCTCGTGGTACTCGCGCAGCTCGGAGGCGCGGTTCTCGTCGGCCGGGCCGGGCGCGTCGGACCACACGCCCCAGGGCACGACGACGATGCGGCGCGAGAGCTCCTCGTAGCCGATCAGGTCGCCGTAGCACCGCATCAGGGTGTCGGCCATCGCGCGCGAGGGCACGATCATGCGTTTGGAGTGGTACACGGTCTCGCGCTGCTTCTCGAACACCAGGTCGAGCACGTCGGGCAGGATCCAGTCCGCGCCGACGGCGCGCATGCGCTCGTGCAGCTTGGTGAGCTTCTCGGGAGCGACGATCCGCCGCAGATAGAGCTTGTTGAAGTAGTCGACCACGTCGACGTGCCAGATCGACAGGATGGGGTAGCCCGCGGCGGCGAGCTCCGCCAGCGCCGGCCCCTCGGAGACGTCGTTGACGACCACGACCGTGTCCTTGGGCGGCAGTTCCTTCCTGCGCTCGAGGATCCAGTCCGTGGTCTGGCGCTCGAAGTCGCGGCAGAAGCGGGCGTAGTCGAGCTCGCCCAGGTCGACGAGGCCGCCCTCGCGGCCGGCCAGGCGGTGGTACTCGCAGCCCGGAAGCGGGGTGTCGGGACCCGAGCCCAGGATCACCGGGCTCCAGGAGGCGTCGGGCTTCCAGTGCTTGACCAGCTGGAGCCCGACCATGGCGCCTCCGCCCAGGGGGGTGCGGTCCATAGGATAGCCGACGTGGCTGGCGACGAAGACGAGCCGCTTCAAGGGTGTTATTATATGATAGTCGCCGACACCCACTTTAAGAGGAATACCGCCATGAACGCCCAGAACAAGACGATCGTCGTCGCCGGAGGCGCCCGCACCGCGATCGGCCACATCGCCCGGTCTTTGGCCGGCCTCAAGCCCGAGGACCTGATGGTGGACGCCATCAACGCGACCCTCTCGAAGTCCAAGCTCGCCAAGGACAAGGTCGACGGCGTCATCGTCGGCTGGGTCGGGCAGAGCTTCTCGGCCCCGAACATCGCCCGCGTCGCCGCCCTGCGCGCCGACCTGCCGCTGACCGTCCAGGCCGTCACCGTGCAGAACAACTGCGTCTCCTCCATCGAGGCGATCTCGGCCGCCTGCCGCTTCATCATGGCGGGCGAGGGCTCCCTCTACCTCGCCGGCGGCGTCGAGGTCATGTCGCGCATGCCCTACTCCATCGACGGCTCGCGCGCGGCCAAGCCGCTGCGCTCGCTCTCGGTCGTCAAGGAGAAGTGGGCCGAGCTGCTCAACTCCGGCGAGGTCTCCGTCGTGGACGCCATGGAGCAGGGCCTGACCGATCCCGTCAAGAACATCAACATGGCCGCCACCGCCGAGATCTGCGCCCAGATCTACGAGGTGGGCCGCGCGGAGCAGGACGAGTACGCGCGCGAGTCCTTCCGCCGCACGCTCGCCGGCTGGAACTCCGGCTTCTTCGCCGACTCCGTCGTGCCGGTCGTGCGCGACGGGAAGACGATCCTCGAAAAGGACGAGTACCCCTTCCTGCGCGAGGACCTCGTCGACAAGCCCCAGATGTTCGCCAAGGCCCCGGCCGCCTTCGACAACTCGCAGTACTCGATGAAGCAGTTCTACGCCGACAACGCGGCGAATCTCGAAGGCAAGCAGTACGTCGAGGGCGCGAAGGGCACCGTCACCCTCTTCAACTCTTGCGGCCGCTCCGACGGCGCCGCCGCCGTGATCGTCACCACCGCCGAGCGCGCCAAGGAGCTCGGCCTCGAGGTCTACGCCGAGATCAAGGGCTGGGCGTTCGAGGGCAACAACCCGGCGCACATGGGCGTCTCCCCCGCGCTGGCCGCCCCCGTCGCGCTCTCGCGCGCGGGCATGAAGTTCGAGGAGCTCGACCAGATCGAGCTGCACGAGCCCTTCGCGGCCACCGTGCTCTCGATCTTCAAGCTCGGCCAGAAGCGCTTCGGCCACGACTGGGCGGCCAAGTACAAGAGCGGCGCGCTCAACCCCAACGGCGGCTCGCTGGCCGTCGGCCACCCGCTCGGCGCCACCGGCGCGCGCCTCATGCTCAACCTCGTGCACGCCCTCAAGAAGAACAAGACCAAGAAAGGCCTCTTGGCGGCCTGCGCCGGCGGCGGGATGGGCGGGGCGCTCGTCGTCGAGCGGACGAACTAGCTCTTCCGGGCTACTTGAAGCTCTGCTGGCAGGAGGGCTTCAGTTCCTGGAAGTAGTTGTTCCCGGCGCTGGCCCCGCCGCCGCGCTTCTCGGCGACCAGGGCCATCAGCGGATCGCTCTCCATCAGGTAGTAGCGCACGAGGGGCGGTTTGCCTTTGCGCGGGATCACGACCACGTTGAGCGAGAACTCGCAGATCAGCTGCTCCTCGCTGCAGTTCGTCTTGAGCTTGATGTAGTCGAACTCGTCGACCTCGATCTCCGCGTTGCCGATGATCATGTTCATGATCTGCACGCCTTCGGGGCCGTAGCGTTTGGCCTGGCACGCCTCGGGATAACGGAAGGGGCCTTTTTTCTTGCCCTTGGAGACCTTCATCAACAGCTGGATCTCGACCTGCTTGGCCCGGGCCTTCTCCCGGTACTTCGCGGGCAGGGTCTCGACGTCGATCTGCATGAACGGGGCGACGAGATTCGGGTCGGCGTCGGCCGTCGGCGTCTTGAGCATGTACTGCACGAGCTTGATGCGGTCGGCCTCGTCCTCGGCGACAGCCGGGGCGGCCAGGAGCAGGCTCAGCAAGACGGCCAGGACGCGCATCTCCGACAGTATAGCCGGGAAACCCCTCACCCGCGAGGGTGATGTTTGGCGTGCGCCTCCTTGAGGCGCGCCGCGTCGAGGTGGGTGTAGATCTGGGTCGTGGAGAGATCGGCGTGGCCGAGCATCTCCTGCACCGAGCGCAGATCGGCCCCGCCCTGGAGCAGGTGCGTGGCGAAGGTGTGGCGCAGCAGGTGCGGATGCAGCTTGGTCTTGATGCCGGCGCGGACGCCGAGCTCCTGAAGGCGCCTCCAGAACTGCACGCGCGACAGCTTCTTGCCGCCGCGTCCCAGGAACAACTCGGCGTCCGGGGTCTTGAAGCGGCGCTCGCGCTCGGCGAGGTAGAGCTTCAGCGCCGACACGGCCCGCTCGTGCACGGGCACCAGGCGCTCCTTGTTGCGCTTGCCCGTCACGCGCACGAAGCCGTCCTGCAGGTTGAGGCCCTCGGGCGTCACGCAGACAAGCTCGGAGATGCGCAGTCCGGCGGCGTAGAGCAGCTCGAGCATGGCGCGGTCGCGCACGTCCTCGTACTCGGCCGTGTTCGGCGCGCGCAGGAGCTTGCCCGCCTCCTCGAGCGACAGGTACTTGGGCAGGCGCTTGGGCAGGCGCGGGGTCCGCAGCGTCTCCGCCGGCGACTCGGGCCAGCCGTTCTCCAGGGTCTCGAAGGCGAAGTAGCTTCGCAGCGCTCCGATGCGGCGGGCGAGCGAGGCCGGCGAGAGCTTCTTGTCCCGCTTCTCGCTCCACAGGTACTCGTCGAGCTGGCCACGCGTGGCCTTCGCCGGGGCGATTCCCTGCCTCGCGGCCCATTCATAGAAGAAAGCGACGTCGGAACGATAGGCCGCCGTCGAGCGAGGAGACAGCCCTCGCTCGAGGCTCAGGAAGTTCGAGTACTCCTTCAGCCGCGCTTCGGCGTCCTTGTCCACGAGCCTATTCTACAGACTTATCCACAAACTCGTTACGCGACGAGTTTGTGGATAACTCGGAAAAAAGAGGCCGCCGTTCCCCTCGGCGGGAACGGCGGCCGTCTTTCTGTCGCGGCTTAAGACTTCTTGGCCTTCACGACCGGCTTCTCGGCCTCGAGCTCCGCGTCCGCCTCGGCGGCGTCGGCCGGCTTGGCCGCGTCCGGGGTGACCAGATACTTCTCGCGCAGGGCCTTCTCGAGCTTCTCGGCGACGTTGGCGTGGTGCTTGAGGTAGGCCTTCGCGTTCTCGCGGCCCTGGCCCAGGCGCTCGCCGTCGTACAAGAACCACGAGCCGGACTTCTCGACGATGGCCGCCTCGACGCCCAGGTCGATCAGGCAGCCCTCGCGGGACACGCCGAACCCGTGGATCATCTCGAACTCCGCCGTGCGGTAGGGCGGGGCGACCTTGTTCTTGACGATCTTCACGCGGGCGCGCGCGCCGACCACGACGTCGCCTTCCTTGATGTTCTCGATGCGGCGGATCTCCAGGCGCTGGGTCGCGTAGAACTTCAGCGCCAGGCCGCCCGTCGTCGTCTCGGGGTTGCCGAACATGACGCCGATCTTGTTGCGGATCTGGTTGATGAAGATGAGCGTGCACTTGCTCTGGGCCACGACGCCGGTGAGCTTGCGCAGCGCCTGGGACATCAGGCGCGCCTGCAGGCCCATGTGGCTGTCGCCCATCTCGCCCTCGATCTCGGCCTTCGGCACGAGCGCCGCGACGGAGTCGATGACGATGACGTCGAGCGCCGAAGAGCGCACCAGCTTCTCGGTGATCTCGAGCGCTTCCTCGCCGCAGTCGGGCTGGGCGATCAGGAGGGAGTCGATGTCGACGCCGAGCGCCCGCGCGTACGCCGGGTCCATCGCGTGCTCCGCGTCGATGTAGGCCGCGGCGCCGCCGGCCTTCTGGGCCTGCGCGACCGCCTGCAGCGCGAGGGTGGTCTTGCCGGACGACTCCGGTCCGTAGATCTCGATGATGCGGCCCTTCGGAAAGCCTCCGACGCCGAGCGCCAAGTCCAGCGACAGCACGCCGGTGGGGATCGCGTCGATCTTGATCTTCGAGGCGCGGTCGCCCAGCTTCATCACGGCTTCCTTGCCGTACGCCTTCTCGATCTGCGCCATCGCCAGCTCGAGCGCCTTCGCCTTACCCGTGTCCATGTTTCCCATTGAGTGATTTCTCCCTCCTCGGTACACCCATGAACTTTCAGGTGCCCAAGGGCGTTAGTATAGCAGAAGTCCTTTTCGAACACAAGTTCGATTTTTGTTCGAAAGTTGTTCGAACATGTTCGAGACCTCTCCTACCAGACGATTGACTCCCCAGAAAAGTTCCCTACACTATCCCCGATGCGTCCTCCCCTGCTGCTCGCGATCCTGCTCGGCGCCTGCGTCGGCGCCCCGAAGCCGCCCCGCCTGGGCGGGCGGATCGTGGAGCTGCGCGAGGCCTTCACCTGCCCGATGACGCCGTCGCGCGGGCTGATCACCATCCGCCCGGACGGCCAGGTCGAGCGCGTCGTCTTCCAGGGATTGGACTTCAAATTCGGCGAGACCAAATCCGTGCGCGAGACCATGTCGCTTTCGCCCGCGGACGCCGCCGCCCTGTTCGCGTTCGTGGAGAACTCCGGCTGGCAGGACCTGCCCGAGAATCCCGCGGTCGTGGGGCGCCCCGACGGCTCGGAGCCCGACGCGTGCTTCGGCTCCTTGATGGTCAAGACGACCGCGGGCCAGCGCAGCGTGCACTACTCCGCCAAGCGAACGCCCAAGGTCGACGCTCTTATTAAGGGAGTGGAGTCCTTCCTCACCCGCGAGTCATGGAACCGCGAGGTCCTGTCATGGGAGAAGCCCGCGGAGCCGGTCGGAACGGCCCGCTAGAACTTCCAGCTCAGCCCGAAACGGTGGGCCTGGCCCAGATCACCCGAGGGCGTGATGGCGTAGTCGACGCCGAGGCCGTCACGCTCGACGCCCACGCCGAAGGACAATCCACGGGCCGCGTCGAAGCCCGAGCCCCCCGCGACCTGGTTCGCCGTCGTATAACCCGCGCGGAAGACGAACGAGTTCGTCACGCGGTACTCGCCGCCGAAAGCCGCGTCGGTACCGGAGCCGTAGGGTCCGTTGACCAGGTCGAAGCTGAGCGCGCCGCGCGGGTGAACCCAAGCCGAGCCGGCGGCCAGCTGCAGCGGCAGGTCGGACCGCACGCCCCCGTAGCTCAAGCCCGCCCCCGCGTTGCGCACGGCCGCGGCGGCGAACACCTTCCCGCCCTTGAGCTCGGCGACGGCGCGACGAACGCCCGCGTCGACGGCCCCGGACTGGGCCTGGGCCTCGGCGATGTGGCTTGAGATGAACTTGAACGACACGCCGATGTCGAAGGCCTCGAGCTTCTTGGCGTAAGCCGCCGCCAAGACGGCGTCCGAGGCCGACACCCGCCCGGTCTGCCGGCCGAACGCGTCGCGGCCGTCGAACGAGCCGTGGCTGAGGTACAGCATGGACGCCGCGAAGGTTCCATTGCTCGTCGGGTGAGCGTAGGCCGCGAAATCGAGGCGCGTGCGCTCGAGAAGTTCGGCGTGGGCCGCCGTCACCTCGCGCTGTTCGAGGCGAGCCAGTCCCGCCGGATTCCAGCCGATGACCGCGGCGTCGCCGCCCAGAGCCGTGTAGGCGCCGCCGACGGCCGCGGCGCGCGCGCCGGTGCCGAGCTTCAGAAACGAAGCCCCTTCCTCGGCGCGAGCCGGGGCGGCCAGAAGCAGAAGGGCGATCAGAGAGCTCTTCATCTGATCACCCCGATCTTGCCCGATTTGACGATGGGCTTCTGTCCGGCCTGGCTCGCCTTGATCACGAAGGTGTACACGCCCGAGCCGACGCCGCCGACGTTCCACCAATGATCGTAGGTGTTCTGCGCGCCCTTGCCGTTGCCGTCGTCGATGGCGCCCCGAAAGGTGAAGTCCGAGGAATCGTGGATCTTGCGCCCCGCCGTATCGTAGACGCGCACCTCGACGGTCTGGGCCAGGCCCGGCTGGATGCGGAAGTAGACGAGGGCTCCGTTGCGCGAGGGGTTGGGATAGGCGTAGTGGTCGCGGTAGTAGAACTCGTCCTGCGCCGCCGTGGTCGGGGCGAGGCCGAGCGGCTGATAAATCGAGAAGTGATCGGTCTGCGCCCGCACCACCTTGCGGACCTTGTCGACCACGCTCGTGAGCGCCTCCCACTGGCGGCGCAGGGGGTTGAAGTAATGCACCGCGACCTTGTCCTCATCGGCGGTCAGCGCCGGGTCGTAGGGCAGTTCGATCGTCACGGGAACGTTGAAGCGGGTGCCCTCTGGTCCGAACTCGATGGGCTCGCCCGCCGCGCGCTTCTTGAGGCTCTCGGCCGCGTTCGTGCGCAGCCCGTCGGAGCGCAGGCGCTTGAGCGTGATCGCCGTGTCGGCCTCCATCGCCGCCGGCGGGACGTCGACGGCGGCCTTGGCCGGCGTGTCGATACGCCCGCCGGTGGCCGATGACAGGGCGAGTTCGCCTTCGAAATGCGAGTCGGGCTTGGCGGCCAGCGGCTGGGCCGCGCTCAATCCGAAAGACGCCCCGCCGAAGCCGCTGCCGACCGTGAAGGTCGCCGAGGCGCTGTCGACGCCGCCGCCCGCGGGCGTGCGCCGCACCACGACGGGGTAGTCCCCGTCCGGCAAGAAGGCGGGCACGGTCCAGCGGATCGTGGAGTCGTTCCACACCGACAGCGCCACGGTCGAGCCGCCCACGAGCAGCTTGGTGTTCGCCCCGGCGTAGGGCCCGAATCCGCGTCCCGCGACCGTCACGACCGTCCCAGCCGGCCCGAACGAGGGCGAAATAGTCGAGATCTCGGGCACGAGCACTCGGAAGGCCTGGGTCGCGCCGGCCGAAAGGCCGGCGCCGGCCGCGCGCTCGACGACGAGCTCGACTTCGCCCGGCGCCAAAGCCCCGGGGACCGTGCCCGTGATGGTCGTGTCGTTCCACACCGACAACGGTGCGACGACGCCCGAGAACTTCACGCGCGTGTTGGCCCCCGCGTACGTCCCGAAATTGGCGCCGGTGATCGTGAAGGGAGCCCCGATCGGAGCGGAGGACGGGGTCAAGGTCGCCACAAAGGGCGTCGTGACCTCGAAGTAGAACGTGGCGCTGGCCGAGACGCCGGAACCGGCCGAGCGCTCGAGCCAAACCGGCTGGGAACCGGCCGGCACGCTCGGGACAGTCCCGGTGATCGTCGTATCGTTCCACACCGACAGCGGGGCGACCGCGCCGCCGATCAAGGCTCGCGTGTTGGCGCCGGCGTACGGCCCGAAGCCGAAGCCCTTGATCGTGAAGCCGACGCCGATGGGGCCGGAGGCGGGCGTCACGCTCGAAATCGAAAGCGCCAACACCGTAAAGGATGAGATCGTGCTGGAGGCGACGCTCGCTCCTTGCTGACGCTCGACGACCACGTCGGCCGTCCCGGCCGGCAGGGCCGGAATGGTCCCCGTGATCGTCGTGTCGTTCCAGACCGAGAGAGGCGCCGCCACTCCGCCGAACTTGACGCGGGTATTGGCGCCCGCGTAGACGCCGAACTGCGAACCGGTGATCGTGAACGGCGCCCCGATGGGTCCCGAGGAGGGCGCGATCTGCGCCACGCTCATCCCCGTCACCTCGAAGGCGGCCGGAGCCGATTCGCTGATGCCGGCGCCCGAGACGCGGCGAACGACCACGTTCTTCATGCCGGGCGTCAGCGCGCCGGGGATCGTGCCGACGATTTTGGCGTCGTTCCATACCGACAAGGCCGCGGTAGCCCCCTCGATGAGCACCTGCGTATTGGCGCCCGCATAGGCGCCGAAGCCGGGACCCAGCAAGGTAAACGCGGTGCCGATCGGGCCGGAGGACGGCGTCACCGAGGAGATCGACGGCTCCGAGACCAGGAACGGGAACTCGACGCTCGTGGAGATGCCCGCTCCCGCCGAACGCTGCACGACCACGGCCTTGGTCCCGGTCGAGATCCCCGGCACCGTGCCCGTGATGCGCGCGTCGTTCCACACCGACAGCGCGGCCGTCGTCCCGTCGAAGAGCACGCGGGAATTCGCGCCCGCGTACGCCCCGAATCCGGGCCCCAGAAAGGTGAACGCGACTCCGATAGGTCCCGAGGAAGCCGACAGAGACGAAGGCGACAGAGCGCTCACGAGGTACGAGCCGGCCGAGACGACGCTCAGGCTCGAGACGTGCTGGCGCTCGACGCTCACCGCGTAGACCCCGGTGGATATGCCGGGGATCGTGCCCGTGATGGTCGCGTCGTTCCAGACCGAGAGAGGCGCCGAAGCCGCGCCGAACTTCACGCGCGTGTTGGCGCCCGCGTAGGGGCCGAACCCCGCCCCGGAAATCGTGAAGGAAATCCCGATGGGGCCCGAGGACGGGACGACCGCCAGCGACGCGGTCGGCGTGCTGATATCGACGTACTGGCCCGGAGCGTTCTGCTCCGACAGCACGCGATAGGGAGAGGTCGAGCCGTCGACCGAGAGCCACAATTCGCTTCCCTTGAACACCGCCCCGTTGGCCCCGCCCGCGTCGGCGACATGGGCGCTGAGCAAGGAGCCGTCCGCCGCGAAGCGCCACAGCCCCGCCTGGGTGCTCTCGTCGCCGATGCCGCCGGCCACCAGCACGTTCGCGCCGTCGGACAGGATCGCCGTGGGATAAGACGGCGCGCCGTCCTGCGAGCGCCACAGCCTCTCGGAGGTCGGGGGACCTCCCGACTTTCCGAACCTCAAGAAGACAAGGTCGTAGCCCTCGCTCTCGATCGGACGAGCGCGGGGCGCGGCCACGTACACCGCCGCCGTGGTCACGAGCACGCGCGCCGTAAATCCGGCGTCCATCCCGCCGACGTAGCCGGGAAGGAAGTAGACACCGCCCACGGGCGTATGCCCGTTCGCCGCGTAGTGCCACAGCGCCAAATCAAGCCGTCCCTCGGGGTCGTTCGGCGGCAACGAGTAGCCCGCGACCCAGACCGAGCCGTCGATGTCGACGCCGAGCCCCGTGCCGACGTCGAAGCCGCCTCTGGCGTAGCGCGTCGACACCGACACGCTCTCCAGAACGGGATCGAAGCGCCACAGGGCCATCGCGAAAGGCCCCTCCTCCCCGGCGCCGGAGACCTGGGCCCCGCCCGTGAGCCAGCCCGGACTCTTCGCGTCGAAGACGTAGTCGTTGTTCTGGTAGCCGGAGTCGAGCAGGAAGCGCGACTCGACGTCGCCTCCTTCATAGACGGCCTTGTAGACCGCGACATCCGCCTGCTGCGTGGCGGCGCCGCGCGCGCTGCCGATGGCGTAGGCACGACCCGCCGCGTCGAAGAACACCGACCAGGGCGTGTCCTCGATCGCGTCCTCCAGCGTCGTCGATGAGAGCGACGTTCCAAAAGCGTCGGCTCGGGCGAAGGCGACGTCCGTCGCGCCGCGCACGACGCTCCAGAACGAGTCGGCGGGATCCCGGCCGATGCCCAGGCCGCCGTTCGATTCGTCCCCGCCGCCCCCGCCGCCCGGGGTCGAAACCGTCACGACGGTGGACTTGAGGATCTCCGCGTTGCCCAGGAGGTCGAAGGCCTGAAAGTGGACGTTTCTCTGGCCGCTGGGCAGGCTGAAAGGGCCGGCGTACCAGGGGTTCTCGCAAGTGCCCGGCGGGAAGGCGAGATTTTCGGGGATGTTGTTGCAGACGGCGGGATTGGAGTAGTCGAGCAGGTAGCGGATGCGCTCGACCCCCGATGCGGCTCCGGAGACCTGAGGATCCGATGCGATCAAGGTGAAGGTCGAGCCGTTCTGCAGAATCTGGGTCACGGGGGCGCTGCGATCCACGAAGAACTGGCGGATCTGGGGCGCTTCGACGTTGGATGAGGCGTCGACGCTGTAGAACGACAGCGCGCGCTCGCCTTCGACCGAAAGCGTGAAGCTGCCGGAAACGGCCGTCGGCGAGCCGCCGTCGATCGCGTAGTAGGTCACGACCGGTCCGGTCCCCAGGCCGTCGCCGAGGGCGGTGCGGTCGTCCGTGACCGTGAACGAGAACGGCGCGGCGGTGCTCACGTACAGGCCCGTGGCCGTCTGCGTCGAATAGCCGCCCACGATCAGAGCGGTTCGCGGCGGACGGACATCCGGGAATTCAACGTAGATGGAAGCGTTCTGTATCGTCTCCATGTTGCCCGCACCGTCGACGCTGTAATAAGCGAGGCTGTGCGCGCCGGGGCCCAGGGTGAAGGTCGAGACGTAAAGTGCACCCGGAGTCGCGACGCTGTCGATGAACACCTCGTCTATGAGATAGCGCGTCTGCGACACGCCCGAGCTCGAGTAGGAGACCGAAATCGGGTCGAGCGCGCCGAGAGACAACGACGCTCCGAGTGAGACGGAGATCGGGCCTCCGCCGGCGGCGGGCACGCCGCCGATCGACAAGATCGTCTTGGGGTGTGACAGGTCGGAGTACGTCGGCGGCCCGTCGCCGAAGACGGCGAAGTTCGAGGTAAGAAACGGCACGCGAGCCGAGACTTTACCGGCTCCGATCGTCTGGTCGGGCATGCGCGTCACTGCCCCCTGCTCGTTGAACTGCAGGATGCGCAGGCTGTAGCCCGGCGTTCCGGCGGACTGAAGCCGCGAGTCGCTGACGGCCATCTCGATGGCGGCCGGAACCTGGAATCCGGCTCCGTCGGGGCCGACGCGATAAATAGGGCTGACCGGAAGTATGCCTCTGCTCGCCAGAAGCGCCAGCACCTTGCGCAGCGCGAACGAAGGCGCGGTCACGAGTGAAACCTGGACGTCGGCACGGTCGGACTGAAACTCGATATCGGCGTCGGCGAAGATGTGCGCGTCCCGGTGGACGGGCACGACCACCATGAAGGCCGCGCCGAAAGGGAAGGACGCGGCGGTCGTCTGCGCGGTCGCCGCTCCGCCGGAGACGGTCGTCGGCAACGGGAGGAAGTCGCCCGCGGTCGGGGCGGGAACGGTCGAATAGAGAATCGTCGCGTTGGCCGCCTGGCTCATCGAGAGCCCGTTCGAGTCGAAGGGGATCGACAGCGAGATCGGTTGGCCGCTCGTGTTCACGCTCGAGGTGACGCGGTAAGCCGTGCGGTCGGGCACGGGACGCCAACGCGAGGTGGCCTCACGCCGCTCGATGCCCACCCCGATGGCGCCGGCCTGGTGAGCCGGCAGATCGACGTAAAGGCCCAACGGCAAGGTGACGCGCTGGGGGCCGCCGGCGAAGACGTTGACGCCGCCGTTGGTCTGCGGCGTGACGAACGCGCGGACCCCGGTGACGCTGCCGAAGACGCTGCCCATATAAGGGTCAAGCCGCTTGCCTGAAAGACACATGCTTCCGTTCCCAGGATCGAGGACATCGCAGACGTATCCCGGCGTGCCCGTGAGACGAGTCCCGGTCAAAACAGGATTGCGTCCGCTCGCCCTGGGGGAGAACCCCGGGTCGGGAGAGCCGATGTCGTCGCTCGTTCGAACGAACAACTGGGTTCCATCGAGATACACCGCGTAGCTCCAGGTCGTCGTCGGCTGATTCACGGCGAAATTCTCGATCGGCGTCTCGTTGAAGGCGATCATGGCGCCGGCCGTCAGGAGGCGGGCGCTCGAATCTTCAAGTCCCTCCGCCTTCACGTCGACCGGCTCCGAGTCGACGCTCGCGGCTCCGGCCGAGCCCGTGCCCGAGAGCAGTACCTGGCCCAGCGTCCCGCCTGCCACGAAACCCGCCGAATTGGCCTCTACGTCGGTGATGACGAAGCCCCGGCCCTCGTCCGGAGCCGCGACGACGCTCAGGGAGTGGCTCAGGTTCGTTCCACTGATCGAAGACGGCGCTCCCAAAAGGGTGAACGGCGGGTTGAACGTGGACTCCTGGATCGACTTGAGGCCGAGCGTGGACTTAAGGCAAAGAAAGCCGCTCAGGCTGAAGGCGGAGGAGCTGATGAAGGCCGAGGTCCGGTTCTGACAGGGGTAGCCGACGAGGTCGACGAGCTTGAAAGGCATGGCGGTCACGCCGCCGAGATCGTCGGTGATCTCGGCGAGGTACTCGCCCGCCGGCGCGTCCAAACCCTCGACGATCGTCTCCTGAGGCGGCGCGTAATCCCGGATGAAATCGATATCTCCGCCCGTCACCCGCGCCTGGACGATGGGCGCCGGCACGTCGACTCCCACCGTCTCGGCGAACGCGCTGAAGGAGATGATCCCACGCGAGACCGGCTCGCCGGTCTGCGCATCCAGGACGCTCCCGCTCGTATTCACGGTGATGAGAGAGGGCCGGCTCGTTCCCTCGCCGCGGAAGTTCCGGTAGAGGGCGGGATATCCGTCGACGAGCATGGTCGAGATGGGGCCCGTCGCCTGGATGATGCCGAAAGTCTGCTCGGCCGCGTTCCCCGCGCGGTCGACGGCCAAGATCCAGTAGTCGCCCGGCGGCAGGCTCGTGCTGAAGGCCACCGATTCGTTTCCGGCGAATTCCAGCGTGTTCTCGAACTCATTTTCCGGGTCCAGGCCGATGATGGACAAAGAGGCCAGGCCGGTCTGTACGGGCGAGACGTTGAGCACCTCGTCGGAGGCCACGATGTGCAGGGGCCGCACGTCCACCTCGCCGCCGTCGCCGACGATCTCTCCGCTCGCGTTGTCCCGGCGCACGCGCAAGAGGGGCGGGTAGCGGTCGGAGCCCACGTTGATCGTGATGCTCGCCCGGTTTCCCGCGCGGTCCTCGATCGTGAACGTGTAGCTCCCGTCCGCGAGGTCCTCGAAGGTGGTGTCGGCGACCTCGGCGCCCTGGTAGATCACGGGCTCGAAGGGCGTCGGGCCCTCGACCGTCACCTGCCGAACCCCGGAGCCGCCGAGGTCCTCGCCGCTGACGATGACGGTCTTCGAGGCGACGCTGCCGCCGTCCTCGACGGGCTGCCCTTGGCCGTCGAGCAGCGGGTCGCCCTGCTCGTCGACGAAGCTCGGGACGGGCGGCGTGGAGTCGGCGTGGAAATCGGCCGTGAGGCTCCCGGGCTCGACGACGACGTCGGGGGTGCCGAACGCGGCGGAGATCGGGACGCTGAACAATCCGTCGAGCGCGCCGGTCGGGATGCTGTAGGTGATCGTGAAGTTCGAGCTCGATCCCGCGGCGATGTCCAGCGCGCCCGGCGTCACGCTCTCGACGCGCAGGCGCGGGCTTTCTCCCAGGACGACGCTCGCGTTTTCGACCGAAACGTCCCCGGCCGACGCGTTGCGGACCGTGACGAGGAGCCGCCCGCGGTCGCCGCGGGCCACGAAGTCGACGGCGAGGGCGCTCCGCCAGCCCAGCAGGGCGCTCAGGAGGACCAATCCGGCTCGGCAACCGGTTCGGCGCGGCCACATCCTCGCGGATATAGCCCCGCCGCGCGATCTTGTCAACACCGCGGCGCGGCGGGCGCCGGCTCCGGCCCGCGCCCCTGGCGGGATTGTACGTTATCCTGTACACTAGGGGCATGACCAGAATCGCTCCCGTCTCCTACGTCCGGGCCCACCTGCCGGAAATGGTCGCCTCTCTCGGCAAGAAGAAGCGCGGCCGGGTCATCATCACCCGCAACGGCCTGGCCTCGGCGGTCCTGCTTTCCCCGGAGGAGCTCGAAACCCTCGAGGTTCTCGCGGACAAGAAGCTCATGCTGTCCCTGCTGAAGGCGGAAGACGACGTGCGGGCCAAGCGCCTCGTGGAGCACGAAGACATCTTCAAATGACCTACCGCGTCCTCTACACGGAGGAGGCGGCGCGCCGCATCGGGAGGCTCGACAAGGCGGTCAAGGAGCGCGTCGGGAAGGCGATCCGGCGGCTCGCGGAGCACCCCGAGCTCGGCAAGCGCCTGACCGGCCTCCTGAGCGATCGCTGGTCGTACCGGGCCGGCGATTGGCGCATTCTTTACAAAGTGAGGAAAGCCGAAGTTCTCATCCTGATTTTGACCGTCGGTCATCGAAGCGACGTCTACGACCTCTAGCGGACCGGCCGGGATTTCGCGGTTGACAATCCGCGGGCCCGGGGTTATATAGGTCCCAGCCGATGAACCCCGCGATCCGCCGAGCCGTGGCGCTGTGCGCTGTGGGCGCTCTTCTTTGCCCGGGCCCGTCGCTGGCGCGCACCTTGCCCGACCGGCACCTGGGCGTGATCACGGTCGTCGCCAAGCCGCGCATTGACGCCTGCCTGGTCGGCAACGGCACCGTCGGCTATAAGTCGCCCGCAGGTCCGCTCAATCCCGGCTCCCCCGGCATCGACCCAGCACCGGTCTTCCACAGCGGCAACACCGACCTCACCGCCTGGGGCCTTGGCTGGAGCTCCGACATCGACCACTTAGTCGAGCTCAACGCCGACGGCTCGATCACCTGGACCCCGGGCTCTGGCACCCACATCACCTACTACCGCGTCGCGGGCTCGACCGCGCCCCCCGCCTTTACGCCCCCCGTCAACGCCTACGAGACCTTCACGACGCTGTCCCACTCATCGGGGGTCCCGACCGTTCTTCTCGAGCGCGACTTAGACGGCACCACACGGCGCTTCGACGTCTTCGAATCGACCCGGGTGCTGCGCCTGGCCCTGCTCACCGACAAGAACGGCAACACCGTCGAGTACCAGCGCGACGGCCAGGGACGCCTCACCCGCGTCGAGGACGTCCACGGCCGGTTCTTCAACCTCGTTTACAACGCCGCGGGCCTCGTTTCGACCCTGTCCGACTCAGGTGGGCGCAGCTCGTCCTACAGCTACGACGCCCAGAAGCGCCGGGTCTCCGATACGGGGCCCCTGGGGGCCACCGCCTACCAGTACGACGCCAATAACCGCCTGACCAAGATCACCTACCCCAACGGCGGCGTCAAGAACTACAGCTACGACGCTTCTAACCGGGTGTTGACTGAAGACGACGGCGCCGGCGTCAACGCCCTAAGCTACGTCTACCACCAGTCGAGCACCACGGTGACCGACGCCCTGGGGCGGGTCATCAAGTACGAGTACGTGACGGTCGGGGGCTTGAAGAAGCTGGCCAAGATGACCGACCCAAGTGGCGGGGTGACGAGCTACGCCTACGACGCAAACCTCAATCTGACGAGCCAGACCGACCCCTTGGGCCGGGTCACGACCTACGCCTACGACGCCCAGGGCAACGTGACCCGCACCGACGACCCCGCCGGCGGCAGCGTGCTCGCCACCTACAACTCGACGTTCAGCCTCGTGGCCTCACTCACCGACCCCTTAGCCCGCACGACCAACATGACCTACGACGCCCAGGGCAACCTGACCGTGGTGAGCGATCCGCTCGCAGGGACGGTCAATCGGGGCTACGACGCCCAGGGGCACGTCACCTCGAGCCAGGACCCGCTTGGCCACAGCACGCTGTTTAGCTACGAGCCCACCAACGGCGCCTTAAAGACCGTGACTGATCCCCTGACCCGAACCACCAACATGACGACGGATGGGCTAAGCCGCGTGACCCGAAACGTCGACCCCGCGGGCAAGCAAACCGAGTACCAGTACGACGCGGCCGGCAACCTGACCCGGGTCACCGACGCGCTCAACCACCAGACCAACTACGCCTACGCCCCGGGCAGGGACAGCAAGCTGCTCGAGACGGTGACCGACGCCAACGGCCACCAGACGAGCTTCGGCTACGACGCCCAGGGAAGGCTGGTGGCCACGACCAACGCCTTGAACCAAGGCCGCAGCTCGACCTATGACGGCAAGGGCAACCTGATTGAGACCCGCAACGCGCGGGGCCAGGCGATCAGCTACGAGTACAATTCACGCGACCTTCTGACCAGGAAGACGACCCCGGAAGGGCAGATCACCTACGCCTATGACGCGGCGGGCAACATGACGGACATGACCCACTACAACGGCAGCCGGGTCCAGACCGCCTACGATGCGCTCAACCGGGTCACCCAGGTGATCCAGACGCTTCCGGGAGGCTTCTCGGCCACGATCGGCTACGGCTACGACGCCAACGGCAACAGGCTCAGCATGAGCACGCCGTGGGGCAGCTTCAGCTACCAGTATGACCAGCTCAACCGGCTGACCCGGATCACGAACCCCCAGGGCAGGCAGTTCAGCTTCGCCTACGACGCCAACGGGCGGCGCACGCAGCTCGACTATCCGAACGGGATTCGGACCACCTACGGCTACGACAACGCGGGGCAGGTCCTTTCAATCATCCACACGAGGCTTAGCGACCAAGCCGTCATCGCCAAGTCGACGTACAGCTACGACGCGGCGGGCAACCGCACCAACATGACGGACATGTCCGGCACGCACACCTACGCCTACGATGATCTGCACAGGCTGACCGGGGCGACGCACCCCGCGGCCTCAAGCCTGCCGCCCGTTGAGACGTTCAGCTACGATCCCGTGGGCAACCGCCTGGCGGACAACGCGATTGTGGGCTACGCTTATGACGACGCCAACAGGCTCATCGAGAACAGTAGCGCAACCTACACCCACGACGCGGACGGAAACCGGACGAGCCAGCAGGACAGGCTGACCAATGCGACCACGAGCTTCAGCTTCAACAGTGAGAACCAGCTCGTGGGGGCGACCAATCCCAAAGGCGAGAACTGGACGTACAAGTACGACAGGCCGGGGCGGCGAGTCGAGAAATCTTCTGGTCCGATAAGCAGCCAGAAAGAACGCTACATTTACGATGCGAATAATCTATTGGCTGTGCTCAATGGGAACAATGACCCCATGGAAATATTCACCATGGGCATGACAATTGATGAGCCGATATCTGTGTATTTCCCGTCAGGAATTGAGAGGTTTTTTCACATCGATGCCTTGGGTAGCCCTCGGGTTGTGACTAGCACAGCAAACTCAATCATTGAGCAAATTGAATATCTGAGCTATGGCAAAGCTTCAATTAGAGACTCCCAAAACAATCCAATTTTGACCTCTGAACGAGAAAGCAATTTCTTGTTTACCGGTAAACCAATCGACGACGAAACTGGATACCGGAATAATAATTTTCGGACTGTAGATGAGTTGACGGGAGGTTTCACATCCGAAGATCCTTTAGGGCTCCGAAGCGGCGAAACAAATTTTTACATGTATGCAAGCAATAACCCGCTGATATATACGGACCCGCTCGGACTGGAATGGCAGGCGTCAGTGGGTGTAGGTGCGCTTGGTGGGATGGCGACGGTCTGGTTTAACGGCTCCGCTGTCATCGGCGTAAACAGCAGCGGACAGTTTTTTACGCAGACAACAAAAGGCGTTTCACCGGTTGGAACCGGCTTTTATTTCGGAGTTGGGGGCCAGGGCGGCATTTCATATAGTGCCACCCCAACATGCCCAGGCGTCAGCGAGTCCACTGCCGCTCAATTTGATGCGAATTATGGAACTGGCCTGGAATCGAGCGGGATTAGCTTACAAGCAAACAGAAGTAGTGTCGGATTTAGTGGCGGGTTTCACAAGAACGTAGGAATTGGCGCTCAAATTTCGCTGGGATTAGTCCAAGCGACAACGCGTGCTTGGCAGTTGCCATTCACAAGTGCTCCGACAAACTGCGCCTGCAAACAAAAATGAATTCAAAAATATTCTTGGTTCTATTAATCGGCGCTCTTATTGCCCTGATATCATTGCCCACAATGCCGCCCAATGAGCGGCTTTTTTGGTTTCTAATATTAACTGCTTGCAACATTACATCGGCCGTTATTGCTCGCCCCTCATCAATATTTGACATCTATAAAAGCGCCTCTTATTTACCATACGTCATATCCACACTACTGTTTCTTATGAGTATGGTTATGATTCCCGCCTCGCGTGGGATACTCGGCCTCGAGCTATTAATCTCTTTTTTCCTTTTCTTCGTTCCTTGCATTCACATCATCGACTCAATCAAGAAACGGATTATTTCTTAAGCTTATCGATCCTCGTTCTGTATCAATAGGGTTCTAATCCATTGGCTTCCGGTCAACATGAAGTTAAAACGATTTTCGCAAAGCGAAAATCCTGGCGGCGAAGCCGCCATGTCGTTGAGTCCTTAGCTTGCCGCTCTCTGATCTAGCATGGGCCTGACTTTGCCCCCCGACCCTGCGCCCGTCTTCCACAGCGGCAACACCGACCTCACCGCCTGGGGCCTTGGCTGGAGCTCCG
>CAZURZ010000028.1:12805-26800 GCA_964623465.1 uncultured Elusimicrobia bacterium | reverse complement strand
TTGCCGGTGCCCTTGAACTCCTCGAAGATGACCTCGTCCATGCGCGAGCCGGTGTCGACGAGCGCGGTCGCGAGGATGGTCAGCGAGCCGCCCTCCTCGATGTTGCGGGCCGCGCCGAAGAAGCGCTTCGGACGCTGCAGCGAGGTCGCCTCGAGGCCGCCGGAGAGCACGCGGCCCGACGACGGCGTGCAGGTGTTGTAGGCGCGGGCCAGGCGCGTGATCGAGTCGAGCAGGATGACGACGTCCTTGCCGAGCTCCACCTGGCGCTTGGCTTTTTCCAGGACCATCTCGGCGACCTGGACGTGGCGCTCGGCGGGCTCGTCGAAGGTGGAGGCGATGACCTCGCCCTTGATGGTGCGCTGGCACTCCGTGACCTCTTCCGGACGCTCGTCGATGAGGAGGACGAGGATGACGGTCCCGGGGTGGTTCTTGGCGATCGCGTTGGCGATCTTGGAGAGGATGACGGTCTTGCCGGTCTTCGGAGGAGCGACGATCAGGCCGCGCTGGCCCTTGCCGATCGGGCAGATCAGGTCGAGCAGGCGGGTGGTGACCTCCTCGCGGGTCGTCTCGAGGGTGTATTTGGCGTCGGGGTGGAGCGGGGTCAGGTTGTCGAACAGCGGCCGCTCTTTCATCTGCTCGGCGTCGACGCCGTTGATCTTCTTCACCTGGAGCAGGGCGTAGAACCTTTCCCCGTCCTTGGGCGGGCGCACGAAGCCCGCGACCACGTCGCAGCGGCGCAGGCCGAACTTCTTGATCTGGGAGGGCGACATGTAGATGTCGTCGGGGCCGGGGAGGTAGCTGTACTCCGAGGAGCGCAGGAAGCCGAAGCCGTCGGGCAGGATCTCGAGGACGCCTTCGTCGTAGATCATGCCGTTGGCCTTGAGCTGGCCCTCGATGATCTTGGAGATCAGCTCCTGCTTGCGCAGTCCGTTGAAACCCTCCAGCTTGAGCTCCTTGGCGATGACGGACAGCTCGGCGATGGTCTTCTTCGCGAGCTCCGCGGTCTCCAGGGGCTTGAGCGCGGCGGCCTGAGCGGCCGTGGGCACGGCAGGCGCGGGCGCGGGCGCGGCGGGTTTGTTCTCGGGATTCTTGGTCGGCGTTTCCATGTTAATTAGTTCCTCGGCAGATCAGGTGCAAACCATCGTAATATTCACGAACTTTGACCATGAGTTGATCGGGCGTTCCGTCGTTGCGAATGGTCACGTCGGCCATGAGCTGCTTGACCGGCATGGGCAGCTGGGCTTTCAAACGCAGTCTCGCGTCTTTCGGCTTCAGCCCGTCTCTGTTCCCGATGCGTTTGATCTGGTTCGCGGGCTTCGCCGCGATCAAAATCGTCGCATCGAAGTTCTTCTGCAATTTCTTCTCGAAGAGCAGCGGCACGTCCACGACCACCACCCCACTCATCTTACCGATGAGGTTCTTCATCTCTTTCAGGATTCCGGGGTGCGTGGCTTTCTCCAGCTTGAGACGGGCTTTCTTGCTGGAAAAAACGATCTTGCCGAGCGCGGCCCGGTCGATCGCGCCGTCCTTCTTGAGGATCTTTTCGCCGAATTCATGGACGATCGACTTGTACGCGTCCCGTCCCGGCTTGGCCTGCTCCTTCGCGATCTGGTCCAGACTGATCGTCGCGGCGCCGAGCTTGTCGAAGGCCGCCAGGGCGGTCGACTTGCCGCTGCCGATGCCGCCGGTGAGGCCCACGACGAGGCGCCGGTTCTTCACGAGGGCTTGTTCTTCTCCGAATAGCGGTGCATGACGCCCCTCTCCTCGTCGGTGAGCGATTCGAGGCCCTGGGACAGGATCTTGTCCAGGATGCGATCGACTTCGGCCATCTCGTCTGAAGGCTCGGCCGCCTTGGGCTTGGGCGTCCGGCGCGGAGCGGGACGCCGGACGGGTTCGTCGGCATCCTCGGATTCGGCGCTGGACGCGCGGCGCCACAGCGCCTTGAGCTGGATCTTGGCCACCCACCACCAGCGGATGTAGAACCAGCCGGTGACCATGCCGCCGAGATGGGCGAAGCGCGCCACGCCCGGGGTCGAACCGGTGAAGCCGGAGAAGAACTCGATCGCGCCGAACAGCAGCGCCATGTGGGCGGCCTTGATCGGGATGAGGAAGTAGAGGTAGACGACGGCGTCGGGATAGAGCATCGCGAAGGCCACGAGCAGGCCGTACACCGAGCCCGACGCGCCGATGACCGGCACGGTCGAATGCGGCGCCAAGGCCAGATGCGCCGCCGCCGCGCCCAAGCCGCACAGGAAGTAGTACTTGAGGAAATCCTTCTGCCCCCACTGGGATTCCACGGGCATGCCGAACATCCACAACGCGAAGAGGTTGAAGACGAGGTGCCAGATGTTTCCGTGCAGGAACAGGTAGGTGAAGGGCTGCCAGATCCAGCGCGCGCCCAGGACCTGGGCCGGGACGAGACCGAACATCCGGTGCAGGTCGGGCACGATGAGGCCGATCAGGAAGCCGGCGACGTTGGCGATCATCAGGGCGCGGATCGCCGGCGGCAGGCCGCGGAAGTCGATGGGATCGTGGCGGAAGACGCGCGTCATTTCAGCTTCTCCATGTCGTGCCAGTTCGGACCGGCCTTGACCTCGGCGACCAGCGGCACGCGCAGGTCGTAGGCCTTCTCCATCACGGACTTCACCCACTTCGCGAAAGCGGCGACCTCGTCCTTGGCGACCTCGAAGACGAGCTCGTCGTGCACCTGCAGGAGCATGACGGCGTCTTTCCCGCCCTTGGCCAGCTCGCGGGCGATCTCGAGCATGGCCAGCTTGATGATGTCGGCGGAGCCGCCCTGGATCGGGGTATTTCGAGCGGCACGCTCGGTGAACTGGCGCACGGCCGCGTTCTTCGCGTTCAAATCGGGCAGCCATCGCACCCGTCCCAAAAACGTCCTGACGCAACCGTTCTGTTTCGCTTCCGTGAGGTTCTTCTCGACCCAACTGGAAACCCCGGGATATCGCTGCAGATATTTCTTGATATACGTCGCCGCTTCCTGCTGTGAAATTCCGAGCTGATTGGATAATCCGAAGGCCGTTTGGCCATAGACTATTCCGAAATTAATCGCCTTGGCGGCTCTCCGCTGATCGGTGGTCACATCCTTCGCGTCGATGTGGAAGATCTCGGAGGCCGTGCGCTGATGGATGTCCTCCCCTTTCTCGAAGGATTCCATCAGGGTTTGGTCTTGGGACTCGTGCGCCAACACGCGCAAATCGATCTGCGAGTAGTCCGCGGAAACCAGGAGCTTGCCCTTGGGCGCGACGAAGGCGCCGCGTATGCGCCGCCCCGCCTCGGTGCGGATCGGGATGTTCTGAAGGTTCGGGTCCAAAGACGAAAGCCGTCCCGTCACGGAGCCGGTTTGATCGAACGTGGTGTGGACGCGCTTGGTCTTCGGATCCATCTTCTCGAGCAGGGCGCGCACGTAGGTGGACTCCAGCTTGGCGATCTCGCGATATTCGAGGATCTTGCCGGGCAGGGCGTGCTGGGCGGAGAGGGCCTGGAGCGTCTCCTCATCGGTGGAACGTCCGCCCTTGGCGGTCTTATGGAGGACGGGCAGTCCCAGCTTGTCGAAGAGCACCTCGCCGAGCTGCTTGGGCGACTGGGCGTTGAGCGGGGCGCCGGCCAGCTCGTCGATGTCTTTTTGAAGCGTCTTGAGCGCGGCCAGGAACTCGACGGACAGCTCCTTGAGATACTTCTCGTCGACCAGGATTCCCGCGTTCTCCATGTCGGCGAGGACCTTGGAGAGCGGCATCTCGACGTTCTGGAACAGGCCGAGCACGTCGGCGTCCTTCATCCGCGCGCGCAGGGACTCGCGGGCGCCGGACAGGGAGGCTCGCGCGAGCAGCTCCTGCTCGGGGTCCGCGCCCTTGGGGTCCTTGGCGGAGTTCGGATCGAGACAGTAGGCGGCGAGCTTGGCGTCGAAATCGGGGCCCGCCAGCTCCACGCCGGCGGAGGCGAGGACACGGCGGGCGGCCTTCAAGTCCCAGCCGATCTTGAGGGCCTTGCCCGCGAGGACGGCTCTGAGTCCCTTGTCGGCGAGGCCCTGCTCCTCGAGCACGGCGACCTTGCCGCTGACCAAGCCGACCAAGGTCCGCACTTTGGAAACGGACAGCAGCTCGCCTTCGCCCGCCGAGTCGGGCAACGCGCCCACGAGCAGCTCGGAGGCCTTCGCGAGTTCCTTGAGCGCCTTGAGCTCGACCTTCTGCGGGACGAGCACGTCGGGAGCCGGAGCGGCCTTCGCGGCGGCCGGAGCGGGGGCCGCGGACTTGGCCGGAAGCTCCGCTCCCAGATCTTTCGCGAGCGTCCGGAACTCGAACTGCTCGAGGCCCGCGCCGAGCGCCGCCGGATCGGGCTTGTGGGAGCGGCACTGTTCGACCGTGGTATCGATGGGCGCATTCTCTTCGAGCTTGATCAGCTCGAGGGAGAGGTCGGCGCCCTTCTCCCCGTCGAGCAGTGACTGCAGGAGCTTGGGCGTGAGGGCTTTGTCGCCCTTCTTGGCGGCGGCGATGGCGCCCTTCAGGCCTCCGTAGGCCTTGATGAGCTTCACCGCGCCGACCGGGCCCACGCCCTTGAGGCCGGGCACGTTGTCGGAGGAGTCGCCGACGATGGCGAGGTAGTCGCGGACCTTGTCCGGGCCGATGCCGAACTTCTCGACGATCTGGGGCTCGTCCATGAACATGTCCTTCGACGCGTTGAAGACGCGCACGCCGGGGCGCACGAGCTGCAGAATGTCCTTGTCGCCGGTGACGAGCACGGCGTCCCAGCCCTCGTCCACCGCTCGCGCGGCCATCGTGGCCATGACGTCGTCGGCCTCGTAACCCTGCTTCTCGATGCAGGCGAAGCCCATCGCCTCGGCGAGCGGGCGGGCGCGGCCGAGCTGGACGATCAGATCGGGGTCGATCTCCTTGCGGGTGGCCTTGTACTGGCCGTACATCTTGTCGCGGAAAGTCGGGCCGGGGACGTCGAAGCACACCGCGATGCCCTCGGGCTTGTCGCGGCGCATCAGCTGTATCAAGAGGCGCGCGAAGCCGTACAGGGCGCCCACCGGCTCCCCCTTGGAGTTCGTCAGCGGCGGGAGCGCGTGGTAGGCCCTATGAAGGTAAGCGTGGGCGTCGACCAGGTAGAGACGTGGCTTCATCGAGACCGGGAACCGGTCCAGGGAACGGCGGGACGTCTAGAGGACGGCTGTTAGGCGGCCAGAAGGCCGTCGAGGAGCTTCTTGATGTCGGCCTTGGACTGCACGCCGACGCGCTGCTCGACCATCTTGCCGCCCTTGAAGAACAGGATCGTCGGGATCGCCGAGATGCGGAAGCGCCCCGGGGCGTTGGGGTGATCGTCGGTGTTGAGCTTGCCGACCTTCACCTTGCCGGCGTACTCCTTGGCGATCTCCTCGATGATCGGGGTCAGCATCCGGCACGGACCGCACCAGGGGGCCCAGAAGTCGACCAGCACGGGCTGGGCGGACTCCAAGACCTCTTTATCGAAGGTGTCGTCGGTGAGCTGGATCTCGGCCATATGGAGGGTTTCTATCCTAAGGTGGGACGCCTGCGTCTTTCCCATGATAGCAGGCCCGACGGAGGGTGTCAAGCTCGTCGAGAGACGCGCTTCCACAGCTCCTGCGCGCCGGCGCCGGCCAGGGGGATGACCAAGACCATCAACGGAACCCTGTAGCGAATCGGAGCCTGGGATATCGAAAAACCGCCGGTGACGAGAAGAAGCATCGGCAGGAAAAACCAGACCGACCACGAATGACGACGATTGATCCACAGGCCGAAAAGGCCTAGAGGGATCAACCAGCCGTCGGAACCCAATGCCGTCATGGCGATAATGAAATAACTGTGCGTGTAGGCGCGGTCGTGCGGCAGGAGGCGCCACAGCTTGATCGAGTGCTCGACCATGGTCGCGACGAAATGCGCGGGGCGCGCGAGGAAGTAGTCCTTGGACGCGGCCATGAAGGCCTGGTGGCGCGGGATCTCGTCGAGCTTCGAGATCTCCTGGAAGCGGGCGTCGGCGCTGAGGCGTCGCGTCTGCTCATCGGTGCCGAGCAGGTCGTAGGGGATGGTCATGCCGATGTAGATCTCCCCGCCCACGACGGAAGAGAACGGGATCATCGCGCCGAACGTCCGGTAGTTGCGCAGGCCCCAAGCGCCGACCATGAGGACCAAGGGAAGAGCGAAGGCGGCGGCCCGCGTCCAGCGCTTCGCCCCCTCGCCGGCGGCGGCGAGGGCCAGCACGGCCCAGCCGCAGCCGAGAGCCCAGGCGCCGTTGGAGAGCGTCAGCCAGCCGGCGAGGAAGCCGGCGCCGAGCGTCGGGAGGACGGACGGCCAGCGGGCGAGCACATAGAGCATCGACGCGAGCAGGAAGGCGATCCAGTCTTCGCGGAAGAAGTAGCCCGCGTAGTAGATGAAGTAAGGGTAGAAGACGCAGGCCCAGAAGGAAAAACGGGCCACGAACGGATTGAACGCACGAACGGCGAAGCCGTAGAGAATCCACGCGGTCAAGGCGGAGAGCGCGCATTGGACGAGGAACACGTACATACGATGAGTCGTGAACAACTTGTAGACCAAAGCGACGAACAGAATATATCCGGGCTCCCTTCTTGCCGTGGGAACGCCGCCCGGAGGATCGCTGTACACGCCGGAAGCCAACAATCCGCGGGCGATGGGTTCGTACTCGTACACGCCGGTCGGCGTGGGTTGGACGTCCTTGTGATACGCGTGAATGGTGAAGCCGACGCGAAGGAGCAAGGCGATGAACAGGCCGATGAGCAGTTCCCGTCGCGTCACGACTTTTTCCTGTATATCTCTACGAGGGGATTGGCCGTGGTCGAGGTCGGGTCGATCTCGACCCAAGGCACTCCGCACGAGCGCGGGAAGGCGGCGACGAGGTCGTAGCCCGCGAGGACTTTCGCGAGCGCGGGGCGGTCGTCGTAATCGGGGATCGTCAACGCGAGCCAGCGCGGCCAGGCCTTCTCAGGCAGGGACGGGGACGTCTTGGGATCGAGGAAGCGCAGGTTCAGACGGTCCCAGCGGAAGAACGGGGAGTTCGAGGGCTGCGGGTAACGCAGAAGGCCGAGCGTGTCTCCGGCCGGGATGTTGGCGTCGATCCAGTCTCCCGCCTGGACGTGGTTGGAGCGCGGCCCGGCCGCGGCGGCGAAGTTGCCGGCGTAGGCCAGCCCCTGGGCGAACAGGCCGGCCAGGAAGACGCCGGCGGCGGCCGTGGCGAGGCGCCCGGCCGGACCCTTGAGGGCGCGGAATTCCCGGATCAGGCGGCCGGCGAGCAAGCATCCGACGGCGACCCAGCCGGTGAAGTAACGCACCTGCCGCGTCGAGATCACGCCCCCGACCGTCGACATCGCGGCCAAACCGATCAAAAAGGCGAACGCGCACAGCAGGAGAGCCGGATCGCGACGTCCCTTGGCCAGGGCCAACGCGGTTCCGCCGAACATGAGGACGAGAACAGGATCCGTCACGCCGCGGCGCAGGGCGTTGGCGACGAACAGGCCGATGTGCGAGACGTCAAGCCCGCCGAAGCCGCTCAGGACCCGCATCTCGGCCAGGGCCTCGTGCCGGTCGATGAGCCAGTAGGGGCTGACGAGGAAGAAGGCCGCCGCGGCCCACGCCCCGGCGAAGGCGAGGTTCGCCAGCTCCGGACCGGGGCGGCAGGGCTTGCCCTCGGACTCGTGCCAGCCGAGCAGGCGCATCGCGCCGGCCGCGGCGACGACGAAGCAGGCCGGCCAGGCGCCCAGGAAGGACGCCGTGGCGAGGCCCGCGGCGACTCCGGCGGCGGCGTAGTCGCGCCGCCGGCCCGTCTCGAGCACGCGCAGGCACCGCGACAACGTCCAGAGCGCGAACACGGTCCAAAACGTATGGTTCTTGAGCACGTGCGCCTGCACGACGGCCGCCGGCGTCATCAGGAAGATCGCCGCCCCCAAGACGCCGGCCTCGAAACCGACTCTCCGCCCCAGGCGCAGGAGCAGGAGCGCGCCCAGCACGTACGCGGCGACCGTGAGCAGGCGCCCGGCCATGTAGAGCGCCGCCATGCGGGACGGATCCTCGAGATAGAAGAGAATGCCGCTCTTGAGCGGCACGAGCCCGACCGCGGCGCCCGCGGCCAGCGCCGCGCCCACCGAGTAGATGTGCAGGGCGCCGTAGGTGAAGAGGTGCGGGCGGAAGTTCAACTCGCGCGGCTTCATGCGCGAGAGCGCGAGCAGGATGCTCTGCTCGTCCTCGTGCCCGGAGCGCACGAAGAACGAGCGCGCCGAGTTCATCAGCTCGAGCGGCGGGGTCTTCCAGCCGCCGCGCACGTCGACCACGCCGGAGAAGGTGCCAAAGGACTTCGGATTGACCATCAGGTTCTCGCCGAGCTCGGCGTGGAGCTTGGACCAGTTGTCGGCGAGGTCCTTCCGGAAGTCGGCCGACGAGGCGAGTCCCGGCGGCAGGACGCGCGCCGCGCGCTCGCGCGAGGGCAGGCCCCAGCGGATCCCCCACAGGCCGAGCAGAAGGCCCAAGGCGATCAGGCCGGAGGCGGCGCGCTTCTCTATTTGTACGTTCGCCACAGGGTGTGCAGCGTCTTGAGATAGCTCATGCCGAACCTGAAGATGCGCGCCTTCGACTCGCCCTGTTCGCGCGGCACGTAGAGGTACGGAAGCTCGAGGATCTTCTTCCCGTCGCCCCACAGGCGCACGATGATCTCGGCGACCACGTCGTAGTAGGGGCCTTCGCTCTTGATCTTCTGGACGTCTTCCGTTCTATAGAGGCGAAAGCCGCCGGAGATGTCGGTCAGCGGACAGACCAGCACCGTGCGGTACACCGCGTTGAGGATCTGCGACAGCATGCGCCGCCCCGGCGGGCGCGTGTCGCCGGCTCCGGGCAGGTAGCGCGAGCCCATGATCACGGAGTAGTTCTCCCGCTCCGACCAGAACTTGCCGAAGAGGTACTTGGGGTGCGAGGAGTCGGCGTCGAGAGCGAGGATGTACTTCCCCTTCGCGAGCGCGATGCCCTCCCGGTACGCGTTGCCGTAGCCGGGGGCGCTCTGGGTCACCACGCGGGCGCCGGACTTCCTGGCGATCTCGAGCGTCTTGTCGGTGGAGCCGCCGTCGACGATCAGAACCTCGTAGTTCGGCGCGAACGGCCGGATCGCGGCGTCGAGCGAAGAGAGGAACTCGCCGAGCGCGCCCTCTTCGTTGAGCGTCAACGTCAGGATCGTCAGCTCCGGGGTCATTTCCGGGCGTTCTTGGGCTTGATCAGCGGCTCGGCGAGCCGGTAGGTGTCCTTCTCGTACTCGCGCCCGTGACGCAGGCCGTGGGCCAGCGCCAGGAAGGTCGCGTCGGTCAGCGCCAAAGTCGCGTGGCTCTCGCCGGGCGGGCTGATCGCCAGATCGCCGGGGCGCATGATCGCGGCCTTGCGGCCCGACTTGGACTTCGAGACGTACTTCACGCGGCCGCTCAGCACGTACGTGTACTGGATCGTCTTCTTGTGGTAGTGATTCGCGCGGACGGCGCCCTTCTTGTTCGTGATGATCGCCACCGCATTCAACGGCACGCCGTCCAAAATATCGGTGATCGCGCCGCGCGCGTCGCTGAAGGCGGGCTTGCGCCGGAAAAGCTTCACGCGGAGACGATCCTCGGCTTCGGGATCGGGATGATGAAGCGCCCGCCGGCCTTCACGTAATCCTTCAGGTTGGCCATGATCTCGGGCGCGAAGTTCCACGCCAGCAGGAGCGCGTAGTCCGGCTTCTTCTTGAGCAGTTCCGAGTCCGGCAGGATGGGAATGTGCGAGCCCGGGGTGTAGCGGCCGATCTTCAGGGTCGACTTCTCGGTGACGAAGTCGAGCGTCTCGCCGCCGATCTTGGCGTAGTTGAGAAGGGTCATGCCCTTGGCGGGCGCGGAGACGGCGACGATCGACTTGCCCTTATGCTTCAAATCCCTGAGCAGCCACAGGAGTTCGGCGCGGTTGCTTTCGACGTCCCGGGCGAACTGGCGCAGCTTCTTCTCGGAGTGGAGCCCCGCCTTCTCTTCGTCCTTGAGGGTCTTCGCGACCGCCGGTTCGATTTTATGACGGCCCTTGCGGCCGACGAAGACGCGGAAAGAGCCGCCGTGGATGTTCTGCTTGTGGACGTCGAAGACCTCGAAACCGAGCTTCTTGAAGAACGGGACCATCGGCTTGAGCGCCAGATAGGAGAGGTGCTCGTGGTAGATGGTGTCGTACTCGAGATTGGAGAGCAGCGTCTGGAAATGCGGAGCCTCCATGACGAAGACCCCGTTCTCGGTGAGCAGGACGTCGAGACCCTTCACGAAATCGTAGAGATCGTTGATGTGCGCGAAGCAGTTCGACGCGGTGATCATCGACGCCTGCCCGTACTCCCCACGGACCTTCGCCGCGAGATCGGCGCTGAACAGCTCGTTGAGCGTCGGCACGCCGTTCTTCTCGGCGATGCGCACGATATTGGCCGCCGGGTCGATGCCCAGGATACGGGTGCCGTTCGCCTTGAAATTGGACAGAAGCACGCCCACGTTGCTGCCGACGTCGATGACGAGGTCGGCGGAGCCGAGCTTGAAGCGCTTCGCCGCCTCGCCGGCGAACTTGGCGAAGTGCTCGCGGCCGGTGCGCGTGGTCGAGGCCTCGTACGGATAATCGTGGCGGTACAGGATCTCGGGGCTGACCACGTAGCCGAGCTGGGCCAAGCCGCAGTCGCGGCACATCCACACGTCGAGCGGGTAATACTGGCGCGGATAGCGCAGCTGCTCGCGGCGCAGGAACTCGTCGGCCGGGGGCATGAAGCCCAGGTCGAGGAACTGGTACAGGTTCTCTCTGCGGCACATGCGACAAATCATGTTTTTAAAATAGCTTTTTTTAGGGTTTCCTGGCTCTCAGATAGATGCTTCGTCCGAAGCTTCTGCCCACCAGCGGATCCAGGACGTATACCCACGGGAACACCACGTTGTCGTAGAACGTCATCGACCCGGGGGTGATCGTGCCGTCGCCGTACTTGGCGATCTTGTAGATGCCGAAGGCGAGCCAACCCAGAGCATCGACGTTGAACACCTCGTCGATTTCGAAGCCGGCCTCTTTTACTTTCTCCATCAGTTCTTTCCGGTCGTATCTCCGGTAATGATGGACCAGGGCGTCCAGATGGCCGTACAAGATCGAGCCCGCCGGCAGGTACAAGTTCAACACGCCGCCCGGCTTCAGTTTGGCGTACAAATCCCCTAGAACGGCCCGGTCGTCTTCGATATGCTCGAGAACGTTCACGCTGACGATGCCGTCGTACTGACCGGGAAGTTCGTCGAGCTTGGCCGCGACCTTGCGGGCGAGAGGTTTAAGGGCGTCGAAGAACTGGGGCTCGTTCTCCACGCAGTCGATCATCTTCCCGTCGCGCTTGAAGCGCTCGAGGAAGTCGCCCAGGCCGGGGCCGAACTCGAGGAGTTCCCCGTCGAGCTTGAGGCCGCGACGGATCAGGTTGTAGACGTACTCGTTGTACTTCACCAGCGAACGGGTCGCCACCAGATGGCTCGTCCCGGCGTACTCCGCCTTCTCTAACACAGGAGAGCCCCCTTCGGATCCAGACGCAGCGGGGTTCCGGTCGCGAGCTTTCCGTCGAGAACGATCGCCACCAGCGCTTCGGCCACGGCCGCGGGCTGCTTGATGGTCTTGGGATCCTCCTGCGGCGCGGCGGCGGCGCGCATCGCCGTGGCCGTCGGGCCAGGGCTCAACGTGAAGAAGCGCACGCCCTTGCCTCTGTACTCGTCCGCCCACACCGCGGTCGAGCCCTCGAGCGCGTATTTGCTCGCCGCGTAGGGTCCCCAACCCGCCGTGCCTTTGCGTCCCTGCCCGGAGGAGATGCCGATCACGCACGACGGCTTAGCCCTGCGCAGCACCGCCCTCGTCATCAAGAAGGGCCCGGTCGCGTTCACGGCCAAGGTCGCGTTCCAGTCCTCGGGAGAACAGTCGACGAGCGGACCGGTCGGCCCGAGCGCCCCGGCGTTGTTGATCAGCACGTCGATGCGGCCAAGGGATTTCACGACGGCGGCCACGAAGGCCTCGACGGCCTCGGGATCGGTCACGTCGCAGGCCGAGGCGAAGGCGGCTCCGGAGGCGGCCAGCTTCTTCGCATCCCGGCCGCAGACGGCGACCCTGGCGCCCTCCCGGGCGAAGGCCTCGGCCGCGGCGAGTCCGATGCCCGAGCCGGCGCCGGTGACGACGACGACCTGTCCGTCGAGGCGTCCGCTCATCGCGGCATTATATTAGATAACATGCCTCGCATGAGAAAGGCGTCGTGGAACCCCGATCGCGCGTTCTGGGCCGTATTCGCGGCGGTCCTGCTGCTGAACCTCTCCACGCGCTCCGTGTTCTTCAACTTCGACGGCGTCGCCTGCGCCATCGCCGTCGAACTCTCCGACTTCAAGCACCTGGTCCACGGCAATCACCTCGGCTACGGGATCGTCGCCTGGCTCTTCAACCGGCTGTGGCAGGTCTTCGGCTGGCAGGGCCAGGCCCTGCTCACGCTTCAGGTCCTCGACTGCCTGCTGGGAGCGGCCGGAGCGGCCTACTTCGCCGACCTGCTGCGGCGCCAAGGCCGGGGCGAGCGCGAGGCCCTGCTCGGCGCCGCCGCCTTGGCCGTGACGCACGCCTGGTGGTTCTGGAGCCTGGAGGCCCAGGTCTATATGTTCGGGGCGCTGTTCATCGTCCTCGGCGCCCGCGAGGCCGTCTCGGATCACCCCAGGCCGTCCCGCCTCGGCCTGTGGCACGCCCTCGCCATCCTCGGTCATGTCGGGCATCTCATGGCGTTCCCGGCTTTCGCTTACGCTCTCTATAAAAAGAAAGACCGCCGCGAACTCGTCCCCTATATGACGGCGTTGGGCGCGACGGTGGGCGCGGCGTACCTGCTGGCGGGCGCGTTCGCGGTGAAGCCCGCGAACATGCAGGAGCTCAGGCTCTGGCTGCTCGGCTCCGCCGCCCTCGGCGTGGACCGCGGCTTCGACTGGCACTCGACCCCGCTCGGCTACTCGCTGTTCTCCTGGTCGCGCATGTCCTTTCGGATCTTCACGGAGTTCGTCGGCCGCACGGGCGTCTCGTGGTCGTTCGGCGCGATCCTGGCGGCATTGCCCGTGCTGGCTGCGGTCCGCGGCGCGGCCGAGAAGTCCCGCGAGGCCTTCTTCTGGCTGATCTGGCTGGCCGGCTACGCGCTCCTGTTCGTCGCTTGGGAGCCCTACACCATCGTCTACCGCGTCACCGACCTCGTCCCCCTCGTCGCGCTCGCCACGCTCGGACTGAGCGGCTTCTCCTCGCGGGCGCGGACGGCCGCGCTCGCCGCCTGGATCCTCGCCGCCGGCGCCTACAATTACGCCACCGTCGTGAAGCCGGCGTCGCTGTTCTCCAACAACCCCGACCTCGTCGAAGCCGAGTGGACCAAGGCCTCGGTCCCGGCCGACGGCTGGGCTCTCGTCAACGGGCGCGGCGGCGTGTACGTGCCTTATTTCGCGGGCCGGCGCACCGTCAATCTGCGCTACTTCGACGCGCCTGGCTCGCTCGAAGCGAAGCTCGACGAGCTCACGGCCGCGAAGCAGGCGCTGTACGTCACCGGACGCACGCTCGAGCAGAAGGGCCTGCGCGAGCGTCTCGAGGCGTACGGCCTGACGCCCGTGACCCAGGCCCCCGGCCTGGCGACCTACGGGGTTTCGCGCGGCGCCAAGAAGCGTTAGGGCCGGGCCCGTACATTCGGCGAATTCTCGGGCAGCCGTTCGTGATTATCGGCAACAAGAATAAAAATGGCCCGGCGGTCATCCGCCGGGCCATTTTCTATCGGCGACTTAAGCGATCGTGATCTTCTTGTCGAGATACACGTCCTGAATCGCGTTCAGGATGCCCACGCCTTCCTTCATCGGGCGCTGGAAGGCTTTGCGGCCGGAGATGAGGCCCATGCCGCCGGCGCGCTTGTTGATGACGGCCGTCTTCACGGCCTCGGCGAGGTCGGAGGCGCCGGAAGAGGCGC
>CAZURZ010000028.1:820-12795 GCA_964623465.1 uncultured Elusimicrobia bacterium | reverse complement strand
CCCGAGTTGATCAGGCCCGCGCGGCCCATGTAGCAGTTGGCCACCTGGTAGCGGGTCAGGTCGATCGGGTTGTCGCTGGTGAGCTTCTCGTAGACGAGCTTGGACGTCTTGCCCAGGCCCTTCACCGCGTTGTAGCCGCCGTTGTTCTCCGGGAGCTTCTGCTTGATGATGTCGGCCTGGATCGTGACGCCGAGGTGGTTGGCCTGGCCCGTGAGGTCGGCGGAGACGTGGTAGTCCTTCTCCGCGGTCTTGAAGGCGTTGTTGCGCACGTAGCACCACAGGATCGTCGCCATGCCGAGCTCGTGGGCCGCGGCGAAGGCCTGGGAGACCTCCCAGATCTGGCGGCGGGACTCCGCCGAGCCGAAGTACACCGTGGCGCCCACGGCGGCGCAGCCCATGTCCGCGGCCTGCATCATCGAGCCGTACATCGTCTGGTCGAACGTGTTCGGGTAGGAGAGCAGCTCGCTGTGGTTGAACTTCAGGATGAACGGGATCTTATGCGCGTACTTGCGCGCCACCGAGCCCAGCACGCCGAGCGTGGAGGCCACGCCGTTGGCGCCGCCCTCGATCGCGAGCTTCACGATGTTCTCCGAGTCGAAGTAGATCGGGTTCGGGGCGAAGGACGCCGCGGCCGAGTGCTCGATGCCCTGGTCGACGGGCAGGATCGAGACGTAGCCGGTGCCGGCGAGGCGGCCGTGGTTGTACAGGGCCTGCAGGTTGCGCAGGACCGGGATCGGGCGGTCGGAGCCGCCGAACAGGCGGTCGACGGAGTCGGGGCCGGGGACGTGGATGGACTCCTTCGGGATGGTCGTGCACTTGTGCTCGAGGAGTTTGGCGTCGGCTCCGAGCAGGGATTCGATGTTGGTACCGGCGGTGGCGGTGGGCATGGTGGTCTCCTGGAAAGTCGCCTTATTATACGAAAAGAGACCCCGGCGGATATTCCCGCCGGGGTCTCTTCTGGACGAATCCTCGGAATCCTCGTGTCTGACCCTGCAGGTCAGTGTTTCGTGTCCGAGCCCAGGACCTGTTCGATCTCGCCCCACAGCTTCTCGACCGAGATCGGCTTGGGCAGGAACTGGCGGGCCCCGGCGCGCAGGCCCTCGGCGCGGTCGCGCGGGTCGGCGTACTGGGTCGAGGCGGAGACGAAAATGACGGGAGTGTCCTTCTGCGCGTCGATGCGCTTGACCTTCCGGCACAAGTCGAAGCCGTGGACGTCGGGGAGCTGCACGTCCATGATGATGATCGACGGCTTGGTCTGCTTCAAGGCCTTGATGGCCTCGTCGCCGGTACGAGCGCCCGTGACTTCCACGCCCTTCAGCGACATGACGTCGATGAAGGTCTCGCGGAAGTGGTCGTCGTCTTCGATGATGAACATCGGTGAGGCGGTCATACGTTCTCCGTTAAGGTTTGGGCGCGGCGCCGGTCGCTTTCATGAGCAAGCGCTTGATCGGGCCGGCGGCCCGGTAAGCGAGAGTCGCGTCGGCGGACTCCATCGCCTTCAATTCCTCGGCCGCCTCGCGGCGGTCTTTCACGGCCTGCGAGAACTGGGACTCTCCGATCATGACGCCGTAGCGCCACGAGCCGGTCATCGAGATGAAGCTGTCGAGTTCGGCGATCCGCTTATTCAACGCGCGATACGCCGTCACGTCCGGGTCCACGTAGCCGCGGCGCAGGGACGGGAACTCGGTCTCGAGCGCCTCCAGGCGCGCCTGCGCGCTCGCCAAGTCCTTGGCGATCCCCTCCGCGGCGCCGTCGTCGGGCTGGCCGGCGACGCGGTTGGGCTCGGACATCGGGTCGAGATACTCGCTCATCCAGGCGATGGAGGCCTTCAGCTCGCGATGACGCTCGATCGCGGTCGACGGGGCCTGGCCGGGCCGGAACTTCTTGTAGAGCGCCTCGTAGGCGGCCTGGACGTTCAGGAAACCCTGGCCCTCGTTGTTGACGCCCTGGCCGGTCACCTCGAGAGTGGTCATGACCGCGACCACGATCGCGTCGAGCTTCTCTCCCTTCTCGGTCACGCCGAAGAGCATGGCCAGCATCGCGAGCGCGCCGCCCACGCCGGGGGTGGACATCGACGTGCCGGAGATCGCCTTCACCGGGCCCTTCTCGCCGTCGACGCGGTCCGCGTCGCCCAGGGCCTCGGGCCACGCGCCCTCGATGTTGTAACCGACGGCCGTCAGGTCCGGCCGCTGATCCTTGTACTTGGGGTCGCGGGAGGTCGTCGGCGAGCCGGGGCCGCGCGAGGAGAAGTAGGCGATCTTCTTGTCGCGGCCGGCGGCCGCGACCGACATGACGCGGATCGCGCCGGTCGAGGGATCCTTGTAGGTCACGATCGCGGGCGAGCCGATCGTGTTCTTGCCCGAGCCCGCGTTGCCCGCGGCGAAGACCATGATGTGGCCTTCCTGCGCGAGCTTGCGGACGAGCTGGGAGTCGGGGCTGTTCGGGTCGCCGTCGTCGGAGCCCCAGGAGTTGGAGATGACGAGGTTGCCGTCGTTGCCGGCCTGGGTGAGCGAGCGCAGGATGTCGTCGAGCGTGGCGCCGCCGTTCAGGAAGGTCTTGTAGTGCGTCGTGTTCCGCGCCCACGGAGCCATGTGCAGGACGGTCGAATGCACCCAGGTGCCGTGGCCGATGTCGTCGACGTTCTCGCCGGAGGTCATGTTCTTGACCTCCTTGACGCGCTTGAGGAGCTGGTGTTCGGTCGCCGCGCCGCTGTCGATGACGCCGATCTTCGGCTGGACGGGCTCGGTCTTGAAGATCTTGGCCATCAGGCCGGACCAGAAGCCCAGCTCGGGCTTGCCCCACAGCTTCGTCGCGGCGGCGTGCACGCCGTCCATCTTCACGATCTTAAGGTTCTCGTCCATCGTGACGGCGTTGCGCGCCGAGGGATCCATCCGCTCGGGCGTCACGGGGACGGGCGTGACGATGCGGCGCTCGGTGTTCGGGTAGACCGTGAAACCGAGCTCGGCCATCTTCTTGGCGAACGCGGCGGCGGAAGCGCCGTCGACGTGGATGGTGGCGGCGTTGATGCGCTGATACGTCGCCAGCGGGGTGCCGTTGTAGGGCGCGAGGACGTCGGCGCCGAGACCGGCGGACTCGAGCTGGACGAGCATCGCCTGCTGGAGGCGCGTGTACTGCTCGACGCCCGCGGGCGCGTTGACGTCCACGTTGGACAGATGGGAGTCGTGCAGCCTGGTCTTCTTCTCGCCGAACATCACGATGTAGTCGACCGGGCCGCCGGCGCCCGGGGCCGGAGCGGCGGCGTTCGGCGCAGCCGGGCCGGGAACCGCGGCGTCCTGAGCCGCGGCCCGTCCGCCCGCCGCGCGCTCGGCGGACTTGCCCGCGCCGAGCTGGCCCAGCATGAGGCCGGCCGCCGCGACCGCGGGCAGGAAGGCGCTCGCGAGCTTGACGCCGGTGACCGCGGCCGCGCCGGCGACGAAGAGGCCGGAGACGGCGGTGACGAAGGCGAATATCTGAGCGCCGAACAGCCAGAACACGCCCAGGAGCAGGGCGAGCGCGGTGAACGAGGTCATCCGGTCCGCCATGGAATCGTAGGCGGCGCGCGCGCCCGCGGGCAGGATCGCGCGGATCATGCGGCTGCCGTCGAAACCCGGGATCGGGAGGAAGTTGATCACCGCGAGCAGCACGTTCAGGAAGACGAACATGCTCAGGCCCGCGACGACCGCGGCGCCCAGGCCCGCGGCGATCGCGCCGGTGATGGCGAGGGCGCCCGCGGCGGCGAGGCCGAGGTTGACGGCCGGGCCGGCGAAGGCGACGACGGCCATGTCGCGGGTCGGACGCTTGAAGTAGGCGGTGTCGACCGGCACCGGGCGGGCGCCGCCCAGGATCATCCCGGTCAGGGTGAAGGTCAGCGTGGGCACCAGGAGGGTCCACACGGGATCCACGTGGGAACCCCACTTCAGCGGGTTGAGCGAGGTGCGGTCGGCCGACACCCACTTCTTGGGGATATAGAGGTACGGGAATCCGCGCTCCGACCGGGTCCACTGGGTCTCGCGGATGCGCGACCAGTCGATCGCCTCGTAGCTGGACAGGCGGGACGTGGGATCGCCGAGCTTGTCGGCGACGCGCGCATGGCCGATCTCATGCATGACCAGCGAGAGAAGGATCATCGGCAGCATGGCGACGGCGCCGAACGCCGCGAAGGCGCCGACCGCGACCGAGCCGCTCAGCAGGCCGAGGCCGAACAGTCCGAAGAGCGGCGAGCCGCCTCCGCGGCCGCCCTGGTCGGGATCGGAGGTGTCGTCGGGACCGCCCTCGCCGCCGCTGCGGCGCGGGTTGCCGATCTCATCGATGCCGCCGTCCCGCCTCGACGGGTTGCCGGCGCCGTCGTACTCGTCGCCTGAGTCGGGCATGTCCTTGCGGGAGTCCTTCTTGGCGGCGGTCAAATTGACGCGCGAACCCTGGGCGGCCGAGCCGTCCGCGGCCACCGAGTCCGTGAGCGCGGCCTTGACGGCCTGTCCGTCGAACGTCAGGGCGGCGCCGGCGGCCTGCTCCTCGCCGCCTTTGACGTCGGCGGCGGGCGCGGAGACGGCGGCCGCGAGGGTCGACGCGGCGCCGGCGGCGGGGGTCTTCGCGGCGCCGGCCTGGGCCGGGGCGCCGTCCTTGGAGGCCGCCGCGGTCGCGGGCTTCAGCGCTGCGGGAAGGGCGCCGTTCGCGGCGACGGCCTTAGAGGCCGCGGGAACCAGGGCGACGGACGGGGTCAAGGCGGCGGGCGCGATCGAAGGCGCTCCGAGGGACGGAGCGAGAGAGAGCGCGGACGCCGGGAGCGACGGAATCGTGGAGACGCCGGGCGCGCGGCCGAGACCCGCGCCGGCCGCGCCCGCGGAGCCGGAGGCCGACGACGCCGAGCCGGAAACGCCGATCGTCTGCGCGGCGGCGTGATAGGCGCTGGAGCCCGGGGACAGAAGCACCAGGGCCAGAGAGAGGGTCGAGGCGATCGCGGCGCGCATGCGGATCATCAGGGGATTCTCCTTGTTGTCTGCGTCTTCCGAATTATAGCCCCCGCTCCCGAAACAAAGGCGAGTCAAAGGTCCCAACGGGGCCCTGGCATTGGTCCCAACGCCCGAAAGGTCCTAGGACTGCTTTAGTGGGCCTCGGTCCGTCCGGAGGGCCTAGCGCGGCTCTTCCCCTTCGGTCTTTCCGTCGAGAAAACCGCTATTTCTTGCGGTTCAACGGGAAGATCAGGGAGGGCGCGACGAAGTCGATCAGGGCGCACGCGGCCATGACCGCCGAGGCGATCAGGAGCACGGTCGCCGTGGGCAGGAGCGCCATCAGCTTGCCGTAGAAGAGCACGCCGGCGATCGCGAAGATCAGTTGGTAGAAGAACATCGCCGAGTAGATCTTGCCCTGGCTGTCCGGGTAGCGGCCGGCCACGACGCGCGTGGTCAGGCTCGTCCACGCGACGATCGCGGGCGCGCCCAGGATCGCCGAGACGAGCATCAGCCCGGCGGCCAGATACAGGTGTCCCGAAAAGAACAGACCCGCGTACACGAGCCACGAGGCGCCGTGGATCCAGGACGTCCAGGCGCCCTGCCGCTGCAGGCGGTCCATGCCCTTGGCGGCGTCCTTCTGCGCGGCGGCGAGGAGCTTGGCTCCCCGCGGACCGGCCGCCCAGGCGCGCAGCTCCGCGGCCGCGCCCGTCGATTCGAGCAGAGCCGCGCCGACGGATGCTCCCGCCTCCGCGACGAGGTCGGCCGCGAAGGACTCGGCCGTCCTGTCGGCTTTCTCCGCGCGGTAGCGCGCGAGAACCGCGGAAGCCGCGCCGCGCACGGCGGCCGCGGCGGCGTCGAGTTCGCCGTCCGTCCGCGCCGGGTCGGCGGACGCGAGCGCGGCGCGGAAGGCTCGGGCCTGCGGAGCCAGCGCCATCTGTTCGGGGTCGCGCAACAAGGCCATGAAGGCCGAACCCAGGCCCGAGCCGAGCGAGGCGGCGGCCAGGAACAGCCCGAAGGAGGCCGCGCCCGAGCCCAGGACGTCCTCGATGAACCGCGGCAGGGCCGCGAAGATGAGCGCGTCGCCGGAGGCGACGGAGAGCGTCGTCGAGAGCATGTACAGGCGCAGGAACCGGTCGGACCAGATCGTCTTGAAGCCCTGGAGCACCTCGCCCAGCACGCGCCGGCGCGGTATCGCCTGCACCGGGTAGCCGCCGAACGCGGCGGGCACGACCGCGGCCGCGGGATCGCCGTCGACTTCCACCAGCAGACCCGGCTTGCCCGAGACGCTTCCGCCGGTGACGCCGGCGAAGCGGGCGGGGCCGACGCCGGCCTTCTTCAACTCGTCGGCCAGTTCGCGGCGCGCGGCCATCATCTCGTCGCGCGGCAGCTTGAGGAACAGCGCGTAGCCGACCGCGCAGGCCAGGAGCAGGACGCCGTACACCGCGTAGGCCATCGCGTTGCCGCTGAGCAGGCCGAAGCTCGCGCTGACCGAGGCGATGAAGGCGCCGGCGAGCAGGGGGCCGACCACGCCGACGACGTTCATCACGATCGTGGAGACAGCGTTGGCGCGGTTGTAGTGCCCGACGTCGTCGGCCAGGATGCGGTTCATCGCGACCGAGTTCGCGGTCATGCCCATCAGCTGCAGGAAGCCGGCGACGCCGATCACCGCGGCGAACACCGCGAAGGACAGCCAGCCCTGGAAGAACAGCACCGGAACCAGCAGCATCAGGACGGTGCGGCCCAGGTTGGTCCAGATGATGACCTTCTGCGTCGAGGTCCGGTCCACGATCGGCCCGGTGACCAGGCTCGCGGCCGCCTGGGCGCCCCAGTTGATCGCGCGGTTGTAGCCCAGCTTCGCCGCGTCCTCTTTCGCCGGCGCGACCAATTTGGGGAGCGCCGTGTAATGGAAATTGACGCCGAGCATGACCAAAGCCTGGCCGGCGGTGAAGATCCAGAACTGGCGGTTGCGGCCCTCGTCGGGGAGCACGCGCAGGGAAGCCTTGAGCTTCGCCCATGCGCCCCGAAGAGGACCGCCCCCGAGGATCTCGGAGGCGGGCCCGGCTCGGTGCGGCTCCACGAACGAGAGCCGCGGAGGCCCCCCTCCGCCGCCTCCGCCGTCCGAGGGCGGAGCCGGAGGCGCGGGCGGGGTCCGGCGCGAGCGCATCGCCTCCGACATGTCGTGCAGCTTGCGGATGCGCACGCCCGTGTTGGGATGGGTGATGAAGAGCTCGAAGATCAGGTCGTCCGCGCGGGTCGGGCCGCCGGACGCCGAGGTCTTGGGCAGGGCGCCGGCCTGCTCGAGCTGCTCGAGCGGATTCACGATCATCACGTGCTGCATCGACGAGGCGCGCGGGATCGTCGCGCCCGGCAGCATGAAGCCCTGGCGCGGCCGCCACGTCGTCAGCAGGCCGAGCGCCAGCGCGAGGGACTCGGGGTCCTCGCTGAGCAGCGCGCCGTCCTCGTCCGCCATGCCCTCGTTCTCGCGCGAGGTCGCCATCTGCAGGATCTGCAGGACGATGGGCGCCCACAGCGCCGCGAACAGGCGCAGCAGCGCCGGCAACGACTTGATCACGACCCCGGTGGAGATCGGATCGAGGGCCTCGGGGCGGGCGCCGCCCCCCTTCTCGTCGTCGCGGAACGCGGGCGCCTCCGGCTCGGACTGCTTCGGCCGCAGGCCGAGCAGCTTCTGGAGGCCGACCTTGGCGTGGCCGACCGCCCACATCACGCCGTAAGAGGCGAACGCGACGCCCGACGCGATCGCGCCGCCGATGGAGCCGGTCAGCATGTGGCGGTCCATCACGTGCGAGAACTCGTGGGCGAGCACGCCGCGCAGCATGCGCACGCCCAGCGCCTTGAGCTCCGAACGGGGCGCCTGGAGGACGATCGCCGCGACCTGGGCCGGCGTCGCGTCGGCGGGCACGCCGGTGAGAGAGCCCGCGATCGCCTTGCGGAAGACCTTGAACTCCTTGGTGCCGGCGTCCGCCGCGGAGATCAGGCGCACGACGCCGTCGCGCACGATTTCCGGCTCCAGGGTCATCGCTTTAATACCCCGCGTGACGCCGACCATGGCGGCGAACGGCGAGCGGCCGGTCGCGTAGGCGTTCGGGGCGTCCATCGGATCGATGACCATCTCGGGCATCGGGATCTCCTTCTTGCCCTTGGCGCGGCGGCCGGCGTTGATGCGGTCGCGCAGACCGTCCATGATCTCGTAGAACTCGGGGTCGCGCTCGCGCGTCGTCGGCTCGGCCTTCATCACGAGCTTGATGATCTTCTTGGCGAAGAAGAACGGCACGAAGGCCATGACGGCGGCGATGCCGAGGTTGGTCAGCAGGCTCGTCACGCCGAACACGGTGAAGGACATCAGCACGCCCGCGGCGGCCATCGTGCCGAGCATGATGCCCACCTTCAGGCGGTAGTGGAACGCCGGCCACTTCGGCTCGGCCTGGTCGAGGAGGCTCGGGTCGGCGACGGGCTTCTCCTTGGTGGACAAGGCGGGCGCGGACTTGGGCAGGATCTTGCCGAGCAGCTTGTCCGTCCACACCGAGGCGCGCTCGCCCGCGAACGCGATGACGAGGAAGGTGAGCGGGCTCGTGAAGCCGGTGAACGCCGTGTACGCGAGCAGGCCGAAGTACAGGCGGTTGAACGTCACGTAGCTCATGATCTTCTTGAGGAAGCTCATGACCGAGTCCACGCGGAAGCTCGAGACCGCGTTGCCCGAGCGGCCGCCGAGCAGGGTCCACACGAGGAAGGCCGCGTTGGAGTAGACGGCGGAATAGCCCGTCAGCAGGGCGAACACCACGCCGATCATCACCCACTGGAAGGACGGGAAGCGGATGCGCTGCATGGAGCCGGGCACCGAGAAGGGCTGGCCGGTCTCGGCCGAGTGGATGAGCCGGCCGAGGAAGAAGGCGATCGTGGTCATCACCGGCAGGGCCATGAGGCCGATGATCGGGGCCAGGCCGATCGCGCCGGCGGCGGAGGCCGCGCCGATCACGCCCGGCACGATCCCGAGCACCGCCCAGGTCAGCACGGTGTCGGCCAGCGTCGAGTTGCCGATGAAGCGCCCGCCCGCGACGGCGGCCAGCGGCGCCGCGGCGGAGATCACGCCGGCGGTGGACAACACCAGGCCGAGGCTAGGGACGGCGATGAAGACCGCCCCCGCGAAGGCTCCGATCGAGAAGTCGAGGATCGTCTTGACCTTGTTGAGGCGCGGCGAATCGCGCTTGGCCAGGCGCCAGCGCGCGTACAGCGCCAGCGGGAAGAGCAGGATGCCCGAGCTCACGGCCCACACGGCCGCGACGGGCACGACGCCGAAGACCGCCGGGAACAGCGCGACCGCCGCGGCCTGCAGGCCGAGGGTCAGGCCGGCGCCGGCGGCCGCGGTCAGGACGCCGCGGACGAACCCCGCGGCCTTGCCGTAGCGGGGGCCCGGGTCGTTCGGAGACGCCGGGGCCGGAGGCTCGAAACGCGAGTCGGAGCGGCCGGCCGACGCCGGCTCGAGGCCGGCGGCGAGGACGCCCGCCGGCGGCAGGCCTTCGACGACGGGCTCGCGCTCGGCGGCCTCCTCGAGGCCGAGGAGGCGGTCCATCATGCGCGCGGCGCCCGAGCGCGCGGCCGAGACCGGGCCCCGCTCGGAGGCGCCGGCGATCTCGAGCACGTCGCGGCGCGCGGACGCGAGGCTCGCGGCGTCCGCCGTCACGGGGGCGCGCGCCGCCGCGGGGGCGGCGGACTTCTCGGAAGCGGAGGCGGCCGGGAGCGGCGCGGCGCTCTCGGCGTGGAGCGGAAGGGCGATGGCGCGCGCGGCGGCGGCGGAGGGCGTCAACGCCGGGGAGGCTTCGATCCGGGGGGCGAGCGACGGCGTGAACGCCATCGGCGCGCCGAGCGCGCCGCTCAGCGAAGCGGGCGCCGCGAGCGTCGTCGACAGCGGCGCGACGGGAGAGGCGGAAACGCGGGCCGCGCCGGCGGCGCCGGGAACTCCCGAGGCGCTCGCCGCGCCCATCGCGGAGGAGACCTGAGACCAGGCCTGCGGCGGCGCGGAGACGAGGATGAGCGAGAGCGAGACGCCGGCCGAGAGAATTCGTTTCATGGCCGGATGTTATCAACTCGCCGTGGAAAGCGAGAGGGGCCCAAGGGCCCACTTTCCCCTCGACAAGCGGCCCTTCGGAGATTGGGCCTTAGGCCGGACTCAGCCCCGCAGGAACGCCGCGCGCATGCGCTCCGTCAGGAGCGGGCGGATTTGAACGCGGCCAGGATGTCGGGAAGCGTGCGCCGCGGCGTGTCGTAGCGGACCAACAGCTGCTCGTCCTCGTCCATCATGTCCTTGGCGGCCTTGCGCGCCGCCGCGGGATCGAGTGTCTTGAGAAAGAGGACCGCCGGTCCGTAGTAGAAGGAGAGGCCCAGCCGCGCGAGTTCGGCCTTGAACCAGGACGGAGTCGCCGCGAGCAAGGTGAACTGACGGCCGTCCTTCAGATAGACTTCGATGACGCCCGCCGCGTGCGCGGGGTCCTTGGAAGGCGTCAGGAGATCGATGCGGGCGACGGCGCCGGAAGCGGGCTTTCTCACGGCTGCCTCCGGTTGTAGTAGCGCAGCCAGTAGCCGCCCATCTCGGCGGCCATCGCGTCGACCGCGGCGAGCACGGTCTTCCGGTCGATGCGCTCGACGAAGAGCACGGGATCGGACCACCAGGCTTTGGTCTTGGCCGCCGTCATCCAGGCCTCGGCGCGATCGATGGTCGCGACCTTGAAGGTCGAGCCGCCGCCGCCCACGAAGGCGACCGTCAAGTCGCAGTCGCCCGAGGACGGATCGGCGGGCGCGGAGAAGGAGACGGACGCGATCTTGAGCGCGGGCATGCGGCGGATTATACCCGTTTAGGCGGGCTTCTTAGGCTCTTCGGGCTTCGCCGGCTCGTTCGAGCGGAAGCTCTTCTCCGGCAGGCCTGGCAGCAGCTTCGGCGCGAAGAAGAAGGCGATGCCCGCGAGAAGGTACAGCGCGATGACCGGCGTCAGCGCGCCGGGGAACGCCGGCTCGCCGTAGGACGCCACGGTCGCCGACATCGCGCCGTAGCCGAACGAGGTCATCGTGTTGAACAGCGAGGAGCTCACTCCGAAGGTCTGGGAGACCGTCTTCGGATCGGAGTTCGAGCTGATGTAGGCGTTGATCGCGGAGACGAACGGTCCGACGAACAGGCCGAGCAGCATCACCGAGGCGAAGATGCCGGGATAGAAGCCCCACGACAGCGCCACGCCCAGAGCCGAGAGCAGGCCGACGCCGTAGAACTTGATCCAGCCCTTGTTGGTCAGGCGCGACGTGACGGCGATCAGGGCCGCGCCGACGGCGACGGCGGCCGCGGCGGCGAGGAAGCTGCCGGGGAAGAGGCGGAAACCGACCCACAGGGCGCCCAAAGCGAGCACGCCGGCCTGGAGGAGGCGCTCCGCTCCCATCTTGCGTCCGAAGACGGCGATCTCGGGCAGACGGGCCATGCTGGCGTTGGAGATCAGCTGGCCGAAGAACAGCGCGCCGAGCAGCTGGCCGTAGATCAGCGCCTTCGCGCCGAGGGAGGCCGCGATCAGCGGCATGGCCAGGTTCTGGAAGGGATAGATCAGGCCGGCGGCGAGCGCGGAGAGCAGCAGCGCGTTGCGGATCTTCGGCGTGGCCATCACGGACTTGAAGGTGTCGGTGCGGGATATCCACCAGGAGAGCGCGGCCGCGATCCACAGCGGCGAGCCGAGTCCGGTGCCGATCAGGGGCAGCGCGACGGGGAGGCCCCACGCGTAGATCCCGATGGAGCCCGCGAGCAGGGCGATCTCCTTCCAGAACTTCTTGGCGAAGTCCGCCGCGCGCTTGACGATCGGCTCGGCGGCCTTCTTGACCGCGTTGGCGGCCTGGGCGACCTCGACCTTCGGGATCTTGAACCAGTTCAGGAAGATCAGGCCGGCGTTGACCGCGGCGGATATCCAGAACGGCATCATCGGGTCCATCGCGTCGATGAGGCCGACGGTGAGTGCGGATTCGATGATCGCGGCGGCT